>NZ_DKYW01000009.1:0-343681 GCF_002493465.1 Akkermansia sp. UBA7090 | reverse complement strand
CAATTTTTTTCGAGATGTTTTTTCGAGAAAAAATTTCAAACTCATAAAAAATATTTCATTATCAACATATTACGTTTTCATTTTTTTCTAAAAAAAAAGCCTCTTTCATCACGAAAGAGGCCTAAATGCTTCAGAAATCCTAAGTTTCTCTCTATTTTTTCTTCATGGCTGCGTATTGATGAACCAAAGGCAATTCCCGAAGGGCGTTTACAGCATCTTTCCTCGCCTGGGCGTAATCTTTTTCCTCCATTGCCATATTCATCATCACCTCATAGCAGGCGGCATTGTATCCGCCATCATCCCTCGTATTAAAATCCCTCATAATCTGGAGAGCATGGCGAGCCGCCTTATAACTGTATTTGCGCATTTCCTCCGAACCATTAAGGATCTTCAGGATATAGGAGGCAAGCGAATCTTCCCGAGGAAAGCGCTCCAAGACGTTGTCAAAAATCTCAACCATTTTCTGGTAATTCTTCTCCTTCCAAGCCTTTCCTGCCTGAACCTCCGCTACTGTAGACGCAAACCATCCATCATCGGAAAACTGTTCGGCATTTTCCTCAATCAACTTTTGGTATTCATCAAATTTCTTTTCCCGCCTCAATTCAAAGGATTTTTTTATGACAGCATACATGGCCTGCTGGCGGGCCTTCCGCTTCGCAGCCTCATCCGCAAATCTGTTTTTGTCAAAAGAGTCCAATCTGGCAGTTTCCGCCACCCATTCGGGCATCCTTTTAATTTCTCCGGACCACAACAATGTTCCGTCACGAACGACGGCAGCGGCGGGGAATGAATCAAGTTTGAGCAAATCACAGAATTCAATAACCGAACGATCCGATGGAATACCGACAGGATAAGGAGTCCATCCTTCCGGCCCGGACAAATAATCCTGCATCTGTTTCTCCGCTGACGGATTGACTCCCAACACCACGGCCTTTACTCCCGGATGATCTAAAAGCCCGTGTTTTTTAAGAACAACATCAAGCGTTCTTCCTGGAGCTGTTTCTCCAAGTATATTGTGACCTCTCCAGAAGCTGATGAATACGGTCTTGCCGGCAGGAAGTCCTGTCAGACCGGGATGATTGAACCATTTCAACTTACTGAAAAGAGGAGTGTACTGTTTGTCTTCCTGCACAACGCCCATTTCCTGCATCTTCCTCGGAGGCTCTGGCCTTATTTCAGCAATCGCCTGATTCACAATATTCTGAAAGGCTTCCTTATTGCCCGAAAGCTGCTGCAGTTTCGTCCAGGCTTTGCTGATGGACGTTAAGGACAGCGCCTTTTCCATATCCAGCAACGCCTCGCCCATGTTTCCCTGCCTTTCCCTAAGTTCCGCCATCAGTTTCCAAGGCAAGGAAGCTTCCTTGTTATTCTTTCTGGAGATTTCAATACAACGGTTCAGGCATCTTTCCACCAGGGTGGCATCCATTTTCCCGGCAGGCACGGATTTTCCATTTAGAAGCGTTTCCGCCACATTAATCTGTACACGGTAATTGTCCGGATACTCTTTGCACAGTTCATCCAGTACGGCCTGTGCTTCCTGGAATTTTTCCAATTCCGCCAAGACGCTGAATGGCACCATTTTCAGTTGAATAATCTGATCCTGCTGGAACTGTCCCGAATCCTGAATTTGCCTTAAAAAGGCTTGTGCTTCCGCCTTCCCCGCCTTCCGGGCAAGTTCTCCCGCTCTCTCAGAAACCTGACGATAGAGCTTCCATGCACGGGCGTTCGCTCTGGGGTTATCCTCTGGAAGAGATGTTGCAGAAAAATCAGGTTTCAACATGGCCCGCATCATTTCTTCAGAAAGTCTTCCGGGATGTCCTCTCCAAATAAGCTTGCCGTTTTTAACGGCAAAAGCATGGGGGATGCCGTTCACCCCCATTGGGGACAGCCATTTCTCCCTGGTCTTTTTCCCATCCACATCCACGGCCATGGCATAAGTCAGGGGGGATGGACGGTTTTTTAAAAATTCTTTCAGAGATTCCGGAGATTTCCTGTCCATGACATTAACTCCGATAATCTGCATATGAGGATTATTTTTAAATGCCTGATGCAATTGTTCCATATGGGGCATAGCAGCCAAGCACGGTCCACACCAGGTAGCCCAAAATTCAAAAATATACACTTTGTCCTTTTCCCATTCCTTTACCGGAGTTCCCTGTATCCATACATCCGGCAAACCATCCAGAGCAAGTGATGGGAGGGCGCCCTCCGAAGCAACCGTTTTGTTTTCCTTTTTTTCAGAAGAAGCTGCCAGCAATGGCATTCCGGCAGCCGCCGCAAGAAACACGGAACACCCCAAAACCAATAAAGAGGAATTTAACATGGTGACACGGTACTATCGTAACCTTCTTCGTCAAGCCAATAGAAAAAAGAAAGAAAAGAAGGAAGGCCCGTTACCGTGTTCTTTCCATCAGGACAGAAGTCAAAATGCCCCGAAAAAGAAGAAATATTAATCATGATCTTCTTCATATGGAAGAAGAAAACAAACATGATCAACATCCACACTTTTTTGAATTTCATTGGATTTAGGAAAAATGATTTACCTTTTTGGATACGCAAAGACAATATTATTTTCTAAAATAGAAAATATACCAGAAATGGCTTGCCAGATTTTTCTGAATGCGAAAAATGCGCGCATGGATGAAATGAAGTCCAGTATCAGAAAGTTTTTAGCTCTTACGAAAATGACCCGGGACGAATTTGCCGACCTTTGCGGCGTCAGCAAGAGTCAGGTCGATAAATGGCTTTCCACTGTTCCAATTCCCCGTGCCAGACAACGCCTGATCATTAGAATTATGAAAGAAGAGTACGCCAAACAGGCACACCTGGTTCAAACAAAAAATCCGAACAGCATCCACGTTCCCGTTACTCCTCAAAAGTATGAAAAATTCAGGAATGAAGCTGAACGCCGTGGTCTGACCGTTCCGGAATGGGCAAGTGAAGCACTGGATGCTCTTTCCAGCATCAAAAGCAGAAGCTGAAAAAGAGAATCCCATATCCCGGATCAATTCCAGAGAAAGAGAACATAGTATCGTTACCGCCTCCTCCCTATCTTTTCTTTCGTTACAAATCTGCACAAATTCATGTCTGACGACGATATACGCATTCAGGTGAAAGAGTGGCTGCAAAGCCAAAACCGCAAGTCCTACCAATTGGCGGAAGAGATAGGTATCCGGCCGCAAACTTTTTATGCACAAATGAGCGTTCGTAAAATATCAGCTCATACCAAAAAAGCGCTTTCCCGCATCATTCCAGGCCTGATTTCCGATTCAGAGCAGAATCCACTTTCCCATACGGAAGAATGTGACCCGAAAAAAATCAGAATCAAGGAATGGCTCCGTGCTCACGGCAAAACCCGCCAATGGCTTGCGGGACAATGCCGCGTTTCCGTCCGCACTGTACACACCTGGTTTACCGCACGCGGCAACATTCCTGTTACCCAATATCTTTTTATTGATAAGCTGATAAACGAAGGCGAATCGTGGAAAATTCAACTTCCCAATACCATTCCCGTGAATTTTCCGGAAACGGAAATGGAAATTGTTCACAAGTTCCAGAAACTGCATCCGGACATCGATCTTCCCATGTACGGCATGCATAAAATCCTGGAGTTATGCGTCAATGTACTCACTCAGGATGAATATGCAAAGATGCATCCATACTCCCCTATTACCAATACCGGAGACATTCCCCACCGCCGGATAAAATAAAAATATTCAAAATTCCAAATTTTCTCGGTATCATTCATAAAAATACACTGTTTGCATGTCCATGCCAGTGCTCTTCAAAAGCATTGAAGACTCTCTACCCATCCGCCCCATTATTTTTCATTCAACCCTTTCATTTTCTGTCATTTTCGTCACAACAGCCACAGACTATTCCCCTTCTCTCAATACAGAGAAAAAATCTTCAGCCACATTCCTCCATTCTCCCGGTTTTGCAAACCAACCGCTATTACTTTTCATAAAAACAGGCCGAACCATGCGAAATAATGCCTCTATTCAGCTTGTTTACCAAATCATGCTTGCCTTGCCTCTCTATTTTTAAGATAGCCCGCTTTTGACGGAAAAAGGCCTTTATCACATGAAAAACCCCGTATTCCTGAGAAGAATACGGGGTTTGAAAAAATGGCACGTCCAACTGGATTCGAACCAGTGACCCACTGCTTAGAAGGCAGTTGCTCTATCCAACTGAGCTATGGACGCATGATGTGGCAAAAGAGTAACAGAGTTCATCTCGACTTGGCAAGTCCGGATCTTTGAAAAGCGCGCTTTAAACACCGGAGCTGCGGTCATGCGTAAAAGATAAATTCGCCAGGGCCGCTCCAAACTTCCGCACCAGAGGCTCCTGACAGGAAAACATGCGCTCCCGTTCCTCCGGTTCCGTATCTATATACCCGTGCAGATGCAGAAGACCATGCACCATGTACCGGAAAAGTTCTCTAAAAACAGGTTCTCCGAATTCCGAAGCCTGCCGGATAGCGGTATCAAAGCTGACGATGATCTCTCCTATTCCGTCTCCATGCGGAAAAGTAATAACATCCGTCGCCGTCGGATCATTCAAAAAACGGGCATGCACATCCTGGATGACTTCATCGGAAACCACGCTGATTTCTACTTCATCCAATCCGGAAAGTACGGGGACAGGACCTTCAGGCAACGCCAACACAGAGGGAAGGCAACTTTCCAAGGCGCCAATCAGGGCATCCATAACGGATGAATTGAGCCTCCCCTCCTCCAGATGATTGTAGAGTTCAAGATTCGGTTTCATTTTTCTCCGTAACCGCGCCGTTCTCCATCTCCGCTTCCGTGGATTTTCCCTCTTGAAGGGTTTCGGCATCGGGCAACTCCATGATTTCCGGAACGGCTTTGCCCTCACTTTCCTTTTTCACCGCTTTCTCTTCCTGTTCCCTGACGGACACATCAGGAAGAACATTTTTTTCAATCTTTGCCTCCGGATTGTGGGAAGGATAGGCAATGCGGTTGTGGTGAATGCTTTTCAGCGTCTTAATGAAACTGTTGCGGATCTTCTTGAGATCTCCGAAGGTAAGACCGCTATCATCCAAATGGCCGTCCACCACCCGTTGCTTCAAAAGTTCATCCACCCTTTTCTGCATTTCCTCACAGGAAATTTTACCCATGGAGCGCGTGGCGCTTTCCACGATGTCCGCCAGGCTGACGATTCCTGTTTCCTTGCTCTGCGGGTTGGGCCCCTTGTAACGGAAGTTGGATTCCACTACTTCCGGAACGTCATCCGGAGAAGCCAGGCCGCTTTCCACGCGGCTCAGGATATCGTCCCGGTATTGAAGGGCTTTCCGGTAAAAGAAGTAAGCCAGTGAGGTGCCGTGATGCTGCTCTATGACGTCCACCAAAGGACGCGGAAGGTTGTTCTCCCTGGCCAATGCCACCCCGTCCTGAACGTGGTCGATGATGATACGGGCGCTCATGCTGGGCGTCAGCTCATCATGGGGATTGGGGCCGTCCATGATATTTTCAATAAAATAAAGGGGGTTTTGCATTTTGCCAATGTCATGGTAATAAGCCTCCACCCGGCATTCAATGGGATTGGCCCCAATGGCTTCCGCCGCTGCCTCCGCCAGCTGGGCAACCATCAGACAATGATGAAAGGTTCCCGGAGCTTCCATTTGCAGCCTTTTCATGAGAGGGCGGTTCATATCCGCCATTTCCAGCCAGGAAATAGGCGTAATGATTTTAAAAGCTCCTTCTATGATAGGCAGGACGCCGCTGATCAGCACGCTGGTCAGCATGCTTACGCCAAAAGCCACAGCCAGGCAAACCAGAACTCCAGTGAGGTTGTAATCCCATGCCTGGAGATTGATGACCCCCATGATGCAACACAGTACCATGACAAGCAGCCCCACAAAGAATCCCGCCCGCAGCAACTGGGCGCGATTCCGCAGGTTATGGGTAAGCAACACGGTAAGCATGCCGGAGAGAGAGCTCAGAATCCAGAACTGGACCTGCTTTTCCGGAGCATATTGCTCCGGCAGAATGAAAAATCCGCCAAGCATGCAGATGGAAATAGTGGCAAACATACCCAGAAGAGGCCCCAGCAACACCGTGACAATCAACGGAGCCATCATATAGGGAATGTACAAAAGCTCATTGCCTATGTCGGAAGTAATGTCAGCCGTTACATGCCGGATGAAGCCAAAAAACAGGAGCTGAACCAGAACCGCCCCCCATGTGACAACAAAGGTTTTATTTTTTCTGCGCAGGGAACCGGCGCATAACCAGTACATAGGCATCAGCGCCAGCGTCACGGAAAAAAGCAGAAAAGCTTCCGACACATGATGCCATATGGATTTTCCCCAATGGGGGCTGTAACTGCCCATCCATTGAAGCACGATAAAAACCAGCACGCACAACCCGACGGATACCGCCAAGCTGGAGTCCAAACGATCACCAGCAGAACGGGACACGGAAGCAGCGCCTTCCGGGGGAGCTCCTTCTTTTGCCGCGGCGGCGGCATGCTTTTTCAGAAACTGAAACATGATGATTATTTGGGGTACACTTCGGCAACCTCCGGAATAGTGCCCAGCCGGGCCATCTCCTCTTCTATGAGGGGATTGACACCCTGCTGGACCATTTCCATGGAAACTCTCAGAGCATTGCGGATGGCTACGGGGGTAGAACTGCCATGCGCTATGATGGTCACGCCCTTAACGCCCAAAAGAGGGCTTCCCCCTACGGAGTCCGCAGAAAGGCGTGCTTTCATGGCGCGGAATGCTCCGGAGGCGCAAGCAGCTCCAACCATGCGGAACGGGTTTGCCTTAAGTTCCTCTTTCAGCCATTTGCTGAAAGCCTTGGCGGTGGCCTCGCATGTTTTCAGCAGGACATTTCCGGTAAAACCATCTGTCAGAGCCACATCTATTTCATGTTCAAAAAGATCGTGGCCTTCCACATTGCCTACAAATTTAAAAGGGAGCGCACCGCGCTCCTCCAAATGCTTCAACAGACAAAAAGTTCCTTTGGTAAAATCTGTTCCCTTTTCATCTTCAGAGCCATTGCTCATAACTCCCACTTTAGGCATCTGTTTGCAGTAAACGGAACGCGCCAGAATGCTGGCCATCACGGCATATCCTACCAGATGCCGGGGCTTGGCATCCGGGTTGGCTCCGGTATCAGTCACATTGCAGACTCCGAATTCATTTGGAAGCTGGGTCACAATGCCCGCACGCTCCACACCCTCAAGCAACCTCAGTTTGACGGTGGCAGCCGCTACAGCCGCCCCCGTGTTGCCCGCGCTGACCACGGCATCCGCATCTCCGGATTTGACCAGATCCACGGAAATGGACATGGACGAATTTTTTTTCTTTCTCACCGCCAGCAATCCGGACTCGTTCATTTCCACAACTTCCGCAGCCGGAACAATCTCCACGCGCGGACCGGAAAGTCCCCAGCGGTCACAAGAGCTGCGCACCGTTTCTTCCCTTCCCACAAGGTAGATCTTTTCAATGAGAGGGAAATCCCGAAGGGCCCGCTTCGCCCCGTCCACATTAATATCGGGCGCATTGTCGCCGCCCATCACATCCAGTGCAATCTTCATATTATTTGTTGAAGAAATGTGTTAGCAGAAAAAACAGCCCGCTTCAAGCAAGTTCAGCCGCTTTGCGAAGCAAAAGCGGCTGGAAAGTCTATATGATGGCGCCGCAATACGGCGATAATTTTCAAGGCAAATGCGGCGCCCGCGGAACTTACGCTTCCGCCTTCACCACGATTTCCTTGCCGGAACGGGTCTTGTACGTACCGCAATTGGGGCAGGCGGTATGACCGGGGGTGCTGCTGCCGCAATTCTGGCATTTGCGGAGCTTCGGCGCGCGCCATGCCTGCGCGGCAAGGCGGGTACGCTGCTTCATCTTGGACGTTCTGCGCTTAGGTGCTGCCATAATTTTAGTTGGTAAAAAGGTGATTAATGATGATCTCCCAGTTCATTGAGGGCGTCCCACACGCCGCTATTCCTGATCGGGGCAGAACTGTTTACACCCGTTCCCCCCTCTTTGTCCACTCCAAAATACGGAGTTTTCGCCATACAGTCGTTTTCCATGCCTCCGTCAGCACACTTCGGGTATGCCGGAAAATCCAGAACTATTTCCTCCCTCAGGGAATCTGAAACATCCACAACATTCTGTGAATCAATCTGGAAAGAAGCGGCGAAATCACAAACTTCCACCACGTAGTCAAAGTAGCCCAGGCAACGCACGCAGCGGAATTTGAAGGGGGCGGAAATGTTGCCTCTTATAAACAATTCGTTTTCAAATCTCTGTACATGCAAATCAAAAGCAAGAGGCCCAATGGAAGTAACCTCTTCATCATCAATGCCGAAAATTTCAGAATCCAGCTCGCCGCTGTATTTTTTCCCGGCCTCCGGCAAGTTCTCCAGTTCTACCAGCAATCTTTTCATGAATATATTTTACAGGCATACCTGATGCCTGGCAAGCAGGCAGGGCGGCACCATTCATGGGAAATGACACACCTATTCCCCTTTCAGGCAATTCCTAAATTCGCTCCGGCCTAACCGGGAGGCCATTCCAGCTTGCGGCCTGCCAGCAGATGCATGTGCAAATGGGGAACAGCTTCCCCGGCGTCATGCCCGTTGTTGATAACCAGGCGGAATCCTCCTTCATCCAGATGAAGAGTCCGGGCAATCCGCCCGACCGCCAGCATCATGTGCCCCAAAAGGGCGGCATCTTCCTCCCCGGCCTCGGAAAGGCGGGGAATGGGCTTGCGCGGAACCAGCAGCAAATGTTCCGGCGCTTGTGGACTAATGTCCCGGAAACAAACACACTGCTCATCCTGATACACAATGTCCGCGGGAATTTCCCCGGAACAGATTTTTTCAAATAACGTAGCGGCCATAAGATTAAAAAAGAATCTGCAATAACTTTAACATGTTTTGCAAACCGTGGGCAAGTTATTCTCTGACGGCCGAAGCGCGTCGCAGACGATCCATAATAGCGCGGCCCAGGCCGGATTCCGGGACGGATTCCGCCACAATGACGTCAATAGCTTCATTTTCATCCATCTGCCTCATCAGGGCAAACAGGCGGACGGCAGCTTCTGCCAGCCGCCCGCTGCCGGGACTCATGGCTACCACTTCCGCCCAATTCCCTTCCCGGGCAAGATCGGACGTTCCTTCATAAGAAAGCAAGCCATACCTCACACCCTCCGCCGGAGCGAAATCCCTCCCCGGTTCCAGCAACAGCATAGGTTTACGCGGGGCATAATGGCTGGTGAGCTGTCCCGGAGCATCTGCCGGAGATGTTTCTGAAACAGGGCGGCAGGAAGGCTTGCGGCGCACTACCTTGACCAGATTGCGGAATTGTTCCCGGGTCACCGGCCCCTCACGCAGCAATTCCAGGAAAGGCTTGCCCTTCTCGTCAAGCATAGGGCGCACAATCGTGCTTTCCAGCCCCTCGGAACAGGCTCCGGCGTCCAGAATCATTTCAATACTGCCCCCCAATTCCTTCTGCACGGCAGAAGCGGAAGTAGGGCTGATATGGCCGAAGCGGTTAGCGCTGGGCGCAGCTATAGGACGCCCCAGCGCTTTCGCCACCCCCCGCATGGCAGGATGAGCGCTTACGCGAACGGCCACCGTAGGAAGGCCGCTGGTTACAATATCCGGAATGATATCCGCCTTTGGCAACACCAGGGTCAGCGGCCCCGGCCAGAATCTGGAAGCAAGCGTATGCACCAGATCTTTCAGCCCCTCCGGAACGGCGGTATATTTTTCCACCTCACTCCCATGATGCACATGAATAATCAACGGATCAAAAGAAGGCCTTCCCTTGGCTTCAAAAATCCTTGCCACCGCTTCCGGGTTCAAGGCATCCGCTCCCAGGCCGTATACAGTCTCCGTGGGAATCCCCACCAGCGCTCCCGCACCCAGAGCTTCCGCCGCACGGGCATACAGTTTGCGGTTGTCTGACAGGGGATCTACCTCGAACAATTCGGTTTGCATGGCTTTATCCTTGCCTGAAGAAGCTCCTGCGTCAAGCAAGACCTCCTTTCCCGGAAGGGAGAAAACAGACAAATGAATAAGAGCACGCCCCGCGGCACCATCCTTCTCCTCTCTTTTTCCAACTGCCTTTCCTCCGCTCTACCTTTACGGACTTCCCTCGAATGAAAGCTGACGTGAGAAAAGGCCATTCCGCTAAAAAGTTGTTTTCTCACGCCTCCGGATTGAGTACAATCAAGCCGTGAATGGGGCCGCGTCAACATCCTTGCCAAACATCATCCTGATCGGGCTGATGGGATGCGGCAAAACAACCATAGGAAAGGAACTGCACCGGGAAACGCACCTTAGTTTTACGGATACGGACCAGTTAATCGAACGCCAGACGGGGATGCACATTCCGCAGATTTTCAAAATTCATGGGGAATCACATTTTCGGGACCTGGAAACCGGAATCCTGCGGCAGCTTCAAACGGCCGCCGTACAAAGCCGCATTATTTCCACGGGAGGCGGCATCATTATCAGACCGGAAAACCGGCTGCTACTGAAAAAACTGGGCTTCGTCGTCTGGCTCCATACAGACGTGAATATCCTGTACCAGCGTATTTCCAGATGCACCAACCGCCCCCTGCTCCAACAACCCAATCCCAAAGCCGTGCTGAAACATCTCATGAATGAACGGCATGATTTTTACCGGGAAACGGCGCACTTGACCATTGATACGGCCAATCTCCACATTCATGAAATCGCATTCGGCATTCTGGAATCCGCCAGAGTATTCCGGTCCCGACGGCAATAATGCCGCACCGTTTTTCTGTGGGCGGGAACCTTTCTCTTCCTGATCCGCCTTAACGCAAGAACTTCCAAGGAAACCCTTTTTCCCGCTCTATGCGCAAGAAACAACAAAAGGCGATCCCCGTCAAAGGAACGCCTTCAGGAAAATGATAATGTACCGGGAAAGGCTTAAGCCTTACGGGCTTTACGGATCATTGAATTCACCGTTTCAGAGGGCTGCGCTCCGTTGGCAAGCCATTTGTCAACCTTTTCCAGGTTAATGGTATAGTTGACGCCTTCCTTCATGGGATCATAAGAACCCACTTGTTCGATGTAACGGCCGTCACGACGCGCACGGCTGTCGACAACAACGATTTTGTAGTAAGGACGGTCCTTGGAACCCTGACGGTTGAGTCTGATTGCTACTGCCATATCAATTATAAATAAAAGGTGTTAATGGAAAACTTGCGCGCCTTGCCACTCACATGCGTGCGCGTTTGGCTTTCCATAGCGGGTGCAGATGTATGCGATATAATGGAGTCATTGTCAATACCAGAGTTATTTTTACGGGAAAAAAGCCTCTCATCCATTTCTGCGTCAGGAAAAATTTTCCACCGCCATGAGGTCAAAAGAATACAGCATGCTGAATCCTCCCGCCTCCAGCACAAGAGACAATATTCCATCCGGTATTCCGGCATACCGTCCCGTAAAAGGAACGAATGGGCTGCCAGCGGAAAATAAATTCCTCCTTCATGGAACAAAACAATCCTTATGCCCTGGGATGCGCCTGTCTGTACACTTCCGCCATTCTGGCACGCGTCACATGCGTGTAAATCTGGGTAGTGGATAGGGAAGCATGGCCCAGCAGTTCCTGGACGGAACGGAGATCCGCCCCGGCCTCCAGAATGTGCGTGGCGAATGTATGCCTGATCTTATGGGGAGAAATGGTAAAAGGAATGGAAGACAGCTTCACATATTTATTCAGCATCATCTGTACGGCGCGAGCGCTTAGCCGGGTTCCTATACGGGAAACAAACAAGGGGGAATTCTTCGGCAGGCAGGCCATGACAACGTAAGTCTCCAGAGCTGCCAGAGCAGGAGTTCCCACCGGCAGAATGCGCTCCTTGCGCCCCTTCCCCATTACTTTCACGCCCCGGAAACGGTGATCCACACTGCCGACATCCAGCCCTACCAGTTCACTCAGGCGCATCCCGCAGGAATAAAAAAGTTCCAATATGGCCGCATCACGGTAGGGAAGCCATGCGGGGGCATTGGAGGGAACGGCAGTCTTGTAGGGAAGCTCCAGCAATTCCAACATCTGGTTGAGCGTCAGAAAAACGGGAAGCGTTTTCTTTTTCCTGGGAAGGGAAACGCCCGTCATTGGATTCGCCTCCAGCCCGCGCCTCCGCATCATGAAACGGTAAAAACTGCGCAGGGCGGCAAACCTCAGCCGGATAGAGGACGTGGCGGCTTCATCCTTCAGCTCCTGGAAAAGCCAGTCCCTCATCTGGTCCGGCGTGCAATTCTCCCACCCTGGGAATGAATCAGCCGCCCAGACCCTGAACTGGCGCAAGGCGCGGGCGTACACCTCCACCGTATGAGGAGAAGCCTGCTTTTCCACCTCCAGATATTGAAGAAAGCCCTGTTCCGGTTCCAGAGGAATCCCCATCATGAAGAATAAATTACTCCGTACCTTTATCTTTTTCATCCCCGGCATCCACCGGCGATTCCTTCAGCAGCACTTCGCTGATATTGGCCCGGATGAACAAATCAATATCGTCCGGTTCTTCCATGGAATACAGAGGGCTGTCCTCATGGCTGTCCGCCAGGGCCTGCTCTCTCTCCACCGGGCTGAGCACACCATCCTGATCCAAATCGTAAAGCTCCATCATCTCCTTCATTTTGACCTGGTACAGAGCCGCGGCATCTTTCATGACAACGGCATGCTCCTCCGGATCAATGCGGCCATTCCCATTGGCGTCATAATGATGCAGTAACATATTACGAGTCAGCAGAAACAATCCGGGAGCAACCATGAAACGCTTCTTTCCCACCGTGCGAATTTCCACCAGAGGCATTTCCATTCCCTCCGCAGGGGGGAGAGGCGGAGGAATTTTCCGCCTCTCACCGGGTGGGGAAAGCGGAATGCCGTCTCTCTTGTCTGGACCAGCATCCGCTCTGCGCCCCCCTCTCCGCTTTTCTACATGTCGCCGGAAAGCCCTGTACTCTTCCGGGGAAAGCCTTCCGTCCCCATCCTTATCAAACTGCCTCAGAAAGGCCTTTCTGGCCTCCCGCCGCGCAGCGCAGGCATCCTCCACTAACCGGGCCTTATCCTGATCGGACAAAATTCCCGTGCCCGTGCTGTCATAGCGGTCCAAGACCATTTGGCGGATAAGTAAAGTCACCTGAAGGCATTCCAGTCCGGACCCGGGGGCGGTCTCCTTTTTCCCGCAGTCTCCGGAAAACACGGATTGCCCTGCCGCAAACGGGAACAGACCGCACGCCAGCGCTGCAGAACATGACAAAATAAACATGTGGGGCAATCTCATCATCACTTTTACTAACCCCGCCGGGAAAAGACGGTTTCAAAAATAAACATCCGCCCCTGCCGGCGGGCGACATGGGCGGATGCAGGAAACGTACGGAAAGCGGAAAAACTTACTTCTCCACTTGAACGATCGCGTCCTTTTCCAATTCAATCACCACGCCTTCCGCAATCTTGAGGGAAACGGTGCGCTCATTCACCTTCTCCACAAAACCGTGCAGCCCTGCGTTTGTAATCACCTTGTCTCCGCGCTGCAGGGCCGCGATGCGCGCCTGCTGCTCCTTCTGAGCCTTTCTCTGGGGACGGATCAGCATCACCCAGAACAGGACGATGATAATCACAAACATGAACATGGGACTGGCGAGAATCTGCTGAAACATATTTGCAGGTTCCTGCCCGGCGGCGCCCGCCGCATCCTGAGCCTGTGCTAACATAAAGATATTCATAAAATGTCGTTTGCTTGATACCGCGCGATAAACGAATCCTTGAAGGAACCGAACGTGCCGGCGGCTATGGCCTCGCGCGCCTGGGCCATCAGCCGGAGATAGAATTCCAGATTCTGAAAAGAAAGCAATCTTAAAGCGAGTATTTCACCGGCTTTAAACAGATGCCGCACGTAAGCGCGGGAAAATTGCGTGACATGCGGATGCCCCTCCGGATCAATCGGGCGGGAATCCGTCGCCCAGCGCTGATTTTTGATATGCATGGGGCCGTCCGGAGTCAAAGCCACGCCGTGGCGGGCCAGGCGGGTAGGCATCACGCAGTCAAACATATCCACGCCGCGGGCAATCATCTCCAGCAATTGGGGGGGGGTGCCCAGCCCCATGGCGTACCGGGGCTTTTCCTCCGGCAGCCAGGGAGCGGAATGATCAATGGCGCGGAGCATTTCATCCTCCGGCTCTCCCACGGAAACGCCGCCGATGGCGTACCCGTCAAAATCCATGGCTGCCAGTTCTTCCGCGCACTTCTTTCTTAAATCCGCATACACGGAACCCTGCACAATGCCGAAATGGTGCTGACGCCCTTCCCCGGAACGGGGCTGATGTTCCTGCACCCACGCCTTGCAGCGGCGGGCCCAACGGAGCGTGTAACCCAGGGAAGCCTCCGCGTACTTCCTGTCGCAGGGATAAGGGGGGCACTCGTCAAACAGCATGGCAATATCACTGCCCAGGTCCGCCTGGATCTCCATGGACCGCTCCGGGCTCAGCATCATGTACGCCCCGTCCAAATGGTTCTGGAAACGCACCCCTTCTTCCGTAATCTTACGGAGCTTGGCAAGGGACCAGACCTGGAACCCGCCGGAATCCGTTAAAATAGGGCGGTTCCAGGAGGAAAATTTGTGTAATCCGCCCATTTGCCTAATCAAAGAGGAACCTGGGCGCAGGGACAAATGATAGGTATTTCCCAGAATAATTTCAGCACCCAGCGTCTCCAAATCCTGCGGATGCATGGTTTTTACGGAACCCTGCGTTCCCACCGGCATGAAAATGGGGGTGGAAACCCGTCCATGCGGCAACTCAAGCGAACCCAGGCGCGCAGCCGTGGAAGAATCTTTTTGATGAAGTATAAAAGGCATCGGAATCAGACTTTCTGCAATTTGATAAAACGGGCGCGGTAAATCGGTTTTCCCATGGCCTCCCATTGAAGCTGGAAATCCGTTCGGGGATAAAAAAATTCGTCCTCATCCCAACTGGCGCGGCTAAACAGCCCGCTGCGCGCCACATGGTCCAGCACCCACAGAAAATACCCTTCATGATCCGTCTTGAACAGAAACTCCCCGCCATCGGACAGGGCTTGGTGCAGCACGGGAAGAAAATCCTCCTGCACCAGCCGGTTCTTATGGTGTCTCTCCTTGGGCCACGGATCCGGACATAAATAATGCAGCCGGGAAATCCAGCCGGGCTGCATCATCCATTCCAGAAAATAACGGCTTTCCACGCGAAACACCTTCACGTTATCCAGTCCGCGGACGGCCGCCCGGGAACAAACTCCCCGCACACGGCCCAAAAGCCGTTCTATCCCCAGAAAACGGCGCTCCGGATAATGATCCGCCATCTGGAGCAGGAACCCACCGTCCCCACACCCCAAATCAACCTCAAAAGGACCATCCGCGCCAAAAATATCAGAAGGCGCCAGCACCTTGAAAAAATCGTCTGGAATAAAGGCCGGATTTATCATGGGAATCAACGTGCGGATAAGATGCGTTACAAAGCGGACTCTGTCAAACGAGAAGAACCCCGCCCCCGCAAACATGGCGGGGCGGGGCCCGGAAAAACGGAAAAATTAAACCGGAACGGCCCGACGCCGTCAGCTCCGGCAATAAAGGCGATTATAAATTTTACGGTCAAAACGGTAATAGCGCGCGGCGCGGTGGGGAACCCCCTCCTCCTTCTCATCCAGCGGCACAATGTAGGGGCGGGAAGCGATTTTTTTGTGGAAATTACGCACATCCATGGGCTTGCCGTGAATCTCCTCATTCAACCGCCGGAGCTGAAGAGCCGTAAACTTGGCAGGCAGCATGTCATAAATCAGCGCAGGCTCCTTCTTCACGGAAGAACGCACTCTCTCCAGCGCCAGGTCAATAATATCCCGGTGATCAAACGCCAGTTCCGGCAGGTCATCTACAGGCACCCAGCGGGTCTTGTGGCTTTCCATCAGTCTGCGCAGCTTGGTGGAAATTCTGAGCATGGCCATGTAGGCCACCGTCACCAGACGCCCTATCTTCTGGCCGGAAACAGCCTCCACCCATGCCCTGTCCTCCGGATTCTTGATGCGCGATGGCGCGCCGAACGTATGGAATTGTTCCAAGTGAGGGGAAGACATGCCGGTCATGTCAAACAGAACGCGGCGGGCGGCGGCATCCAGTTCTTCCTCCTCATAAATCAAATCGCCGGGCAACTTGGAAATAGCGCCGGTATGTCCTGGTTCAAACTGCGTCTTCTCCACCAGAAGAACTTTCAAACCTTCTTCATCGAACCCGATCAACACACAATCCACTGAGAGATGCGGATAAAATGCCTGTCTGCTCATTATGTTATCTATTATTGTAGTAAGTTCCCAGAATCGTACCAACGCTACGCAAGCGGTCCAACCAAGTCAACCAAAATCAAAATAGGAACGGCAATGAAAAAACTCCCCCTTTACCCCAGCAAACATCACGCCACTTCAGGAATCCAGTTTCTCATGGGCGGCAAAACGCGCCCGCGTCTTGCATTTCACCATCTTCCCGTCCATATAATAGAATCATGCAGACAGGTATCATCAGGGGAATGTCCGTGCTGGCCGGGCTGCTATGGCTGGCATCCTGCTCATCTTCTCCCAAAAGCCGGGATTATCCGGGCTACATGATCCGTCCCTACACCATCCGGGGGCACCGCTACCATCCCATGAACGTGGAACAGGCGCTGACGTATGAACAAACGGGAATTGCCTCCCATTACAATGAATGCGCCCTTTGGGGGCTCGTCAGCGGAAAAACGGCTATCGGAGAAAACGTGCGCCCCTGGCACCTGCACGCGGCGCATCCCACCCTTCCCCTCCCGTGCGAAGTGCTCGTTCAATCCCTTCGAACAGGCAAAACCGTGAAAGTCCGCGTGAACGACAGAGGGCCCTTCATCAAAAACAGAATCATCGACCTTAGTGAAGAAGCCGCAGAACGGCTGGACATGAAACACCACGGACTGGACAAAGTCAAAATCACCGTCCTTTCCGTAGGAGACGGGAAATGGAAAAAAGAAGCGCCCCCTTGCGCCACTCCGGTCTGATTCCCTACTTCAACACATTCCGCGTGGTCTTAAAATGCATCTTGGCCACCTTGGGCAGCATTTCTTCCCCATGCAGGGCCACCAGCTGGCGCGCGGCCTTCACCACTTGGCCGGAAGCGCCCAGCGGCAACTTCATGCCGGCACCCTCCCCCGCCGCATCCATCCAGTTCACAA
Organism: Akkermansia sp. UBA7090; assembly: GCF_002493465.1. Lineage (NCBI taxonomy): Bacteria > Pseudomonadati > Verrucomicrobiota > Verrucomicrobiia > Verrucomicrobiales > Akkermansiaceae > Akkermansia > Akkermansia sp. UBA7090. The sequence goes on along the minus strand of NZ_DKYW01000009.1, from coordinate 326,449 downwards.
AACGTTCGCGCGCCAGAATGGATGCCGCGGCCACAGCCACATCGCTCTCCGCCCGAACACGCTGTTCCAGCCGGATAGACACCTTTTTGGCGGCAAGTGCCCTCTTCAGAACAAACGGATTGGCGAACTGGTCGCTCAACGCCATGGGGCAATCCGGCACCTTGGCAGCCAGCCCCTCAATCACCGTAGCATGCCCCCAGGCCAGAAAACGGTTCAAATTCCCGAACTCCGGATAAAGCTGGTTATACCGTTCCGGACCAATGCTTACCAGGTGAAACCGGATGCCTGGCACCCTGCGAATCCCCTCCGCCAGGAAACGGATTCTGGATGAAGACCCTACCATCTTGCTGTCGCAAACGCCCAGCTTGCGCAAAGCGGCGCCGATGCCCCCGTCCACATAAACGCCTGCAACCACCAGCGGGCCGAAGTAATCTCCCTTTCCACTCTCGTCAATCCCGAAGTGGGGAACAAAACCGCCTCCTTCTTCCATCTCTTCCGGCTGGGTCAAAACTCCGGTCACCTGCGGTTCCAGCGTAAACTCTACAAAATCATCCGTTCCCTTCCCCTGCAGAAGAAGCTTGTTCTTCTTCTCGTAAACCGTCGCCAGCAGGGAAGGCCCGGCAAAGGAAAAACGCGCGTAGGGAACCTCTCTTCTTTCAAACCCCTTTTCCTCAAGAATGGACTCAAGCCTTCCGGCCTGGGCGTCAGTCAGCATGGTTGTAAACGTGGTTCGCATATATCATCCTTCCCGGAGCCGGAACACCCCGGCGGCAAGCAATGGAAGCATCCCAACCATTCCGGTCAAGCAAAATTCCCGCATCGCGCGGTTAAGGACGTAAAAATCAAGCATGCCACGGATTATGTGATTTTTTAGGAGACAAATCATGCACGCTGAACTATAAAACTCATACATTCATATCATTCTGCACTTCATATGGCTAAAACATTAACAAAACGAGACCTCGTTAACAAAATCAGCGCCGAAACCAACTTCACCCAGATTGAAGTGTTCGACATCGTACAGCGTGCCGTGGACATTATCTCCAGCACCCTTGCTGAAGGCGACCGTGTGGTGATTCGCAATTTCGGAACCTTCCAGGTGAAGGAAGTGAAGCCCAAAGTAGGCCGCAACCCCAAAAACCCTGACCAGGATGTGCCGATTCCGGCTCGTTCCGTTGTCAAATTCAAGGTTGGCAAGGAATTGAAGGACCAGGTCGCCAAGCTGACCGCTTCCAAGTAATCCCTGCAGGGATCAGACAGATTACTCCGGGCGCCTCCATCAAACAATGGAGGCGTCTTTTTGTTTGCAATTTGCGCGCCATTCGGGAATATAAGGGACCGTGAGCATGTTCCGGATACAGCACCTTCTTCTGATTGCCGCAGCAACGCTTTGCTCCTGCGCCACAGAACGCACGGTAGCCACAAACTTTCAACCCCGGCAACGCCCTGATTCGGAAAAAACGGACGCAGAGCTAATGGATGCTCTGGAAGCGAAATTCGCCGGCGGCTTCGGCCAGCAGACGGACAAGGAAGGAAATACCAGGATGGTGTCCCAGAAACGAAGTTCCTTTGAAGGGCTCCGGTACAGCGGCAACACGTCTCAAATCGCAAAAAAGGCTTTTGAAACCGCATCCTTTGAAAAAAAGAACTTTGACGGCGCCTCCACCCGGTTTGAAACAAAGAAATGGGACGGCATCAAATCCTTCACGGATGGCAAACTGGAAACGCCAGACTTCATCGCCCACGCCAGGGGAGTAAATACTCACTCCTGGCAGGATGCCTCCAAACAATACGCCACACAGCAATCCGGCTTTCAGGGGCGCTCCTGGAAAGAAGCGGACAAAAGCCTCGGCCGCACCGTCAACCGGGACATTGAAGCCAAGAGACAAAGCTTTGGACAACCAACTATCATGAGTGCGCGGCAGGCCCAGGCGCACACTATCCAGGAAACGAGGGAAATGATGGGGCGTACGGACTAACGCGCCGATGTTTCAGACGTGATCCCATGCCACATTTCAGATTCGACATTGTTTTCAGCCGCCATCTATAATTCCTCCCGTGAGTGCCAAAGACGTTCCTCCTTCCATCACCCTGCCTACCAGCGACTACCATACCATTGTCAAAATGAGCAATCATGCCGTCGTGGGAGTCTTCCGCCAGCATGTCTTTGCGCGCCGCAGCACGCGCCGTTACGCGCCCCCCATCCCTGAGGAACACGACTCCTATTGCGTTAAAAGAACTCCGGAGCGTGTCATGGTTCAAATCTTTCATAACGGCAACGAAGTTTACCGTTGCATTTTTGTGCCGCCTGCCGATTATTGACGGCAGGACAACCATGAAAGCGCCTTTTTTCAGTCCGGCCTTCTGCCTCATTACAAGCCTGATTACAGCCTGTTCTTCCCCCTCCGGCCCCAATGCGTGGACGCCGGTCACCTCCGGTTCCCCGCGTGCGCCCATCCCCCAGAACGAAGTTCTGGTCATTGACGAATACCCCATGGGGGAATACACCAACGTGGGGCATTTTAACGGACCGGAAGGGCGCATTGTCCATGTCTCCATGGAAGATAAGGAACTAATCGACTACTTCACCAGGGAAGCTGCGGCCATGGGAGGCAATACCGTCGTCATCAGGGAACCCCGCATTCGCTACCGTTCCGGTGAAGGCAAGAGCAGCCGCGTGGACGTCATCTATGTTCGGGAAGAAATGGGAACGCACGGGGCGGAAGACCTGGGCATGGACTCACTCCCCATTGATGAAGAATCTCTGCGGATTTACTAGTTCCGCCGGAATCTTCCCGTGCGCCCTTTCCTGCCCGGAATTTTCTCAGCCCCTTCTATTGGCCGCACCGCAATGCGGACATTCTGCACGGGAATTCCCATCCTCCATATAAAACCGGAATCCGCATATCCGGCACTGGAACTTGCGCCTTCGCTCCAGAAAAGACCGTACCCATCCCACAACCAGGAAAACAAACACCACAGCGCAAAAACCGCCGGCGGCCAGTAAAAACAGGCGCAGCAAAAAATCCTGGAGGGTCATGCTCACGGTTCTTCCTCCTTCCATTCGATGGACATGGTGCCGCTCCGCGGCTCCCTGGACGGAACCCAGCGCAAAGACCGGGCGAACCTCATGGCGGACTCATCCGCGCCATTGCTGCCGGAAGACTCCAGCAACAACACTTGAGAAGGAACGCCCCAGACATCAACCACCACAAAAAAATCACTCCTCAGCCCCGTGTGATCTTCACTTCTGGAAAAACCGGACAGTGAGCCGGCTATAACAATCCGTCCATCCAGCCCCGGAGAACAAAAAGACAAATAGGGAATGCATGCTCCGGAAACCTCCAAGGAAGGATTCATCATGGCGCGTATATGAAAATCCGGATGCTGCCACATACGCCAGACCTGATCCGCCACAGTAGGCACGGACAGGGAAGGCAGAAGCGCCAGAGAAGTATCCGTGGAACGCGGAGAAGGCAAAGCCACGCCCATTTCTCCGGTCGGGCCGGCCGTGACCGGATCAGCCCAGACGGGGCCTCTCACAGGCAGAGGAGTATTGCGCAGTACATACTGGTGCAGACGCGGATGATCCGCAGGCAGCAACACCACGGCCCCCGGCTGCTCCCCCCTGCTACGGATTTCCGGCATCTCCACATGAACAAAAAGGGCGGCGGCAAAAGCGCAAACGCCAAAAAAAAGCATCCACATCAAAATGCGCCAGCGCAGCATGCCGGTCTCCCTCCAGTCAAACGTCAATCCCAAATGAAGGTCGAAAATTTTATCCCGGCTCTTTTTATTCAGCTTCATGAGGTAAAAAGGGAAAAAATCAATCCGCGGGCTCGGCGGCAATATAACACGTCATTCCCTTGGCAAGCACCATATCCACCAGCTGTTGTTCCAGGGCCCGTGAAACGGAATAATCCAAACGCAGGGCAATCCCCATACGGCTCCCATTCTCCCCGTGTTCCCGGGAAATCCGGTCCAATTCTGAAGAAACGCCTGGCAGACCGCCTTCAATCAGGCGGTTTCCGATATAAAAAGCGGGCTGGTCGCCAGCCGTAACTGAAATAAACTCCACATCCCCCACAATGTTCATCAGAAAATGGGAAGAAGGAGCCTTTACCTCATACCCGTACGCCATACCCACACGGGAAGTCATGAGCGTCAGCACGCAAACAAGAACGACCAAATCCAGCAGGACGACCACCTGAATAAAAAACGCCCCGGCGGGCAATGTTGAGCGGGTCTTGATCTGCATGACTTTCCTCCTTCCCTGTTGCACTCACACGCCCCGGCCGTTCATGCTCTCTCCGGCCTCGCGCCTTTGCCGGGCATCACACACCAGGCAAACGGCCTCCGTACCGGCCCGTTCCAGGGAATGTACAATCTGGCGGGAGCGGGAAGCCAGGTAGGAATAAAACAAATAAGCGGGAATAGCAATGCTCAGCCCCAGCGCGGAACTAAGCAGTGCCTGGTAAACGGCATCCGACATGGCGAGAGTGGGCGCCTTCCCTTCCAGAACACCCGGCTGGGAATAAAACCCCACCAGCCCCTGAATCGTCCCCAGCACGCCGACGAGCGGGCTCACCGTAGCCACCACCAGCAATCCGCGGATATTCTTTTCAATCTGAAACACCTCCATCTGCACGGAATCCTCTGCCACAGTCCGGAGCTCTTCACGCCTCAATCCGGCATGAGCCAGCACGGAAGAAACCACTCGGGCCGCAGGTTCCGGCAAAATGGAAGCCTCATGACGGGCTTCATCCGTCTTTCCGGCATTTACCAGCTTGGAAATGCCTCTTAAAAAATCTCCAGTATTAATCTGAATCCTGTGAAAATACAAAATCCGCTCCGCAACAACCGCCAGCGCGTAAACGGCAAGAACGCTCAAAACCCAGAACAACGGACCTATCTTGATGATCAATTCATTCATAACCCTCTTTTTCGCGTTAGATCATGCACACTTCCCATGTAAATTCAACTCAAACCTATGTGGCCCGGCAGCCGAGCTTCTGCAGCAACCGAGCTCCCGCCCATAATAAGACGGCACCAACCCACAGCAGGGAGCCGAAACTCAGGAGCCATACCGCATCAAACAGGCACATGCCGGAAAGCAGCGCCACTACGGCCGTCTGAACCCGGGGCCTGCTCGCCTCACGCCGTGCTGCGGCGGAAATCACGCAGGTAAACAAAAACAAACCGAAAGCATACCACAACAACGCCGGAGGAAGAACGGACTCTCCCCCCGCACGGGCAAACGCCAGACCGGCGGCCAGCGCCCACACACCGCGGCACAACCCCATCAAAACAATAGAGCCGCTCCACAGTTTATGGAACACATTATACAGGGAAATCACAACCAGCAGCAACGCCCCCACGGCAAACTCCCCGCCCAGCGCCATATTCAGCAACAAACCGGACAACCCGGCCGCCAAAGACAACAGCCTCAGTACGGAAACGCTCACCGCGCCGCACGGAACGGGGCGGTCCGGATAACGGGCGGCATCCCATCCGGCGTCCACACGGTCATTCTCCCACATGCCATACAAATAAAAGCACAGCCCCATCAGCGCTACGCCCGCATACAGGGCGGGAGGCGGCAGCTCCGCCCCCCGGACGGAAGCCCACGCCGCCGCCGCATTGGTAAACAACGTGGGAATATTGGCCGGACGGGAGGAACGGAGCAATCCTCTCAATAAACGGCAATCATGCATCGCCGCATACTGTACAGGGAAAAACAGCAATGACCAAGCACATCCACAGTCAGTAAAAGTGCGGGAACCGCTATCCCCCCAATGCAGGGAGGCATCCATACATACCCAGAAATAGATTGTCTTTGCGGGGCGGGCCCCTATCATGCCGGAAGCATTAAAAATACTCTTCTCTCCCCCATGAATATCAGGACCCACATCCAGGCGCTTCTCATCTGTACCATGCCCCTGTCCGCACAGGGACAAAGCATCGTGGATTCAGGGGCCTCCCTTCCGCGGGCCGTCCAGCTTCACGGGGATGATGGCAGGGAAACGGTACGGCCAGACGAATCCAAGCGCATCTCCTCGAATGAAGCGCCGGCCTCCCGCGTTCAACCCCAGAGAATCGTCAACCGGATTGCCGCCACAGTCAACGGCCGTCCCATCACAGCCAATGAAGTCAGCGTGCGGCTCATGCCCATCGGAGCGCAACTCGCGGCCCAATACCCCAAACAGGGGCCCGAATTTTACAAACAACTTGCCCTGGCGAAAAAAAACATCATTGAAGACCTGGTGGAAAGAGAATTGCTCCGCAACGAATTTGAAGGCATGGGCGGCGTCATCAGAGACTCACTCATTGACCAAGAAATCAACCGCACCATCCTGACCACTTTCAACGGAGATCGCTCCGCCTTCCTGAAAAATTTGAACCTCTCCGGCATGACCATCCGCGCTTTCCGGGAAATGACGAAAAAACAGCTTCAGGTTCAAATCATGCGGGCTTCCAAATACGACCAGGAAATACCGCCTACTCCGGAGGAAATACAGCAGGAATACGAGGCTACCAAAGAACAATACCGGGACCTGACCAAAGACAAAATCAAATTCAAGAAAATCTTCATCCCGATGCTGGGGGATGACTCCGCCTCCACGCCGGAAGTACAGCTTAACCTGGCGGAACTCATCGCCAAGGAAATCAAATCCAAAAACGCCACCTTTGAGGAAATGGCCAAACGCTATTCCAAGGATCTATATGCGGAAAAAGGCGGTGACTGGCCCGTTACGGAACGCTCCACGCTCTCCCCGGAATCCGCGGCCATCATCTTTGGCGCACAGTCCGGCGAAATCATCGGGCCGCTGGTGGACTCCACCGGCTTCACCATCGTGCTGGTGGAGAAAAAAGAACTGGCTCCTCCGCCCCCCCTCTCCGCCATCAAGGAGCAGATTGACATCATGGCGCGCAACAAACGCAGCAATGAACGTTATAAAAAATGGGTGGAACGCCTCCGGAAAAAAGCCATCGTCAAAATATACATCTGACTTTTTCTCCTTCCTCCCGTTGCCGGACCGGCCCATTCAGCAAGGCCGGTCCGGCGTTCTCTCTTTCATTCCCCCGTTTCCCTGGCCGCCGGCCGTTCCGTCCGCTCTCCTTCTCATAACCGGGGCATCTTCCGCTGGCCCATATCTCCGGAAGACGCCTTCATACATAACTGGACGGCTGCGGCAAGTCATCCCGCCTGACGCGTGAAACCCTGTTGACGGAATCCGGCCTGAAACCGGATTCCGCTGAATAAAAATCTTGCAAGATCGCAGATTTCCAGTCGTAATATCACAGATATGTTCACCAATATTACACGCACGACCCTCTGCATTACTGCGTTCAGCATCGCCGGCCTCATGGCGGCGCCTCTGGATGCGACCAAAACGGAGAGCCTGGATTGGAACTGGAAATTCGCCCGTTTCGGGAAAATGCCGGATGGCAGTACTCAACCGGAACCGGGAAAAGCCATGGGCTTCGCCACTGCCACCAGTGAAGAATCCGGCAATCCGGCGGACAATGCCGTGGACGGGGACAAGTCCACCCGCTGGTGTGCCGACAGCGGCAAAAGCGGAGAAAAAATCACCGTGGACATGGGACGCCCCGCAGACGTGAAAACCGTCAACATCCTGTGGGAAAAACAAAGCAACCATCTTTTCAAGCTGGAAGGCTCCGGTGATGGGAAACGCTGGACGACTATTGAAGACAAAACTTCCGGGCAAAACGACTCCAGGGAAGACACGGTAGAAAACAAAACCGGCAAACCGCGTTACTTCCGCATCACCGTCACGGGCAACAACCAGAGCAACTGGGCAAGCATCCGTGAAATCACCTTTAAAAACGACAAAGGAGAAACTATCCGTCCTCAGGCCGCCGCCGGAACCGGCAACGCGGACAATCCCTCCAGCCCCTCTTTCAACGACAAAAACTGGCGTTCCTTGAACCTGCCGCACGATTGGGGCGTGGAAGGCCCCTTCCGGATGGAAATTGAGAACAGAACAGGAAAACTCCCCTGGGTCGGCATTGGCTGGTACCGCAAGACGTTGGAAATCCCGGCGGATGCCAAGGGCAACCAATTCTACCTGGACTTTGACGGCGTTATGTCCCGCCCGAAAATCTATGTGAACGGGCATCTGGCCGGCGAATGGAAATACGGCTACAGCTCCTTCCGCGTAGACATCACGCCCTTCCTGAAATTCGGGCAGAAAAACACCATTGCCGTCAGAGTGGACAATCCGCCCAGCTCCTCCCGCTGGTATCCGGGCGGCGGCATCTACCGCCATGTGTGGCTCACGGAATCCAATCCTGTGCATATCGAACACTGGGGCGTCTTCGTCAAAACTCCGGAAATCACCAAATCCGCCGCCAAGGTGGAAGTGGACACCACGGTGAAAAACACTACGGACAAAGCCGTCATCCCCACTGTTACTGAAGAAATTCTGGACGGCGGTAAAATCGTCGCCTCCACAACCGCCAAGGGGAAAGAAATTCCCGCCGGGGAAAAAGGTAAAATCACCAGTACGCTGACGCTCAAAAACCCCACTCTGTGGACACTCAACGCGCCCCATCTGTACAAGATGAAAACCACGGTCCGGCTGGGAGACAAAATCATCGACCAAAAAGTCACCAACTTCGGTGTAAGAACCGTTGAATGGAAACCCACGGGATTCTACCTTAACGGGGAGCGCGTGCAGCTCAAGGGCGTTTGCCAGCACCATGACCTGGGACCGCTCGGCTCCGCCGCCCACAAGCGAGGCTATGAACGCCAGATTGAAATCCTGAAGGAATTCGGCGTCAACTCCATCCGCACATCCCACAACCCGCCCGCTCCGGAAGTGCTGGATCTGTGCGATAAAATGGGCATCCTGGTCATTGACGAGCTTTTCGACGTATGGCAATGCTCCAAAGAAGGCGTCAACAACGAATCCTTCAACGAATGGCATGAACGGGACGTGGTCAACCTCTGCCACCGGGACCGCAACCACCCCAGTGTCATTGCGTGGAGTTCGGGAAATGAAGTTCCGGAACAGGGAATGACGAATCTTCACCATATCTCCCAGACCCTGACGGATCTTTTCCACCGGGAAGACCCCACGCGCAAAGTAACCTCCGGCTGCAACAACGCCAATGCCGCACGCAACGGCTTTGGGGACACCCTGGACGTTTACGGTTACAACTACAAGCCCTGGGCTTATAAAGGCTTCGCCAAGGACCGCCCTCACCAGCCGTTCTATGGTGCGGAAACAGCATCCTGCGTCAGCTCTCGCGGAGAATACTTCTTCCCTGTGGACTGGAACAAGGGCAAGGGATTTTACCTCTACCAGGTCAGTTCCTATGACCTGTACGCCCCAGGCTGGGCCAACCGTCCGGATGTGGAATTCGCCGCTCAGGAAGACAACCCCAACAGCGCGGGAGAATATGTATGGACGGGCTTTGACTACATCGGAGAACCCACCCCGTACAACCTGGACGCCACCAACGCCCTGAACGTTCCAGAAGGGCCGGAACGTGAAAAGCTGATGGCGGAACTCAAAAAACTGGGAGACCGCGCGCCCTCCCGTAGCTCCTACTTCGGCATCGTGGACCTGTGCGGCTTCAAAAAGGACCGCTTCTACATCTACCAGGCCCACTGGAGACCGGATGTCAAGATGGCGCACATCCTGCCGCACTGGAACTGGCCGGAACGCAAGGGACAGGTAACGCCCGTGCATGTTTACACCAGCGGGGATGAAGCGGAACTCTTCCTGAACGGGAAATCCCTGGGCGTCCGCAAAAAGGGCACTGGGGAAAAAGACCGTTACCGCCTCGTGTGGGAAGACGTCAAATACACGCCCGGCACCCTCAAAGTAGTCGCCAAAAAGGACGGTAAAATCTGGGCTACGGACACGGTAACCACTACCGGAAAACCTGCGGCGCTCACCCTCAAGCCGGACCGCAACGAAATCAAGGGGGACGGATATGACCTGTCCTATGTCACCGTAGCCGTCCGCGATGCCCAGGGCCGTATGGTGCCCCGGAGCAAAAACCAGCTCACCTTCAAGGTAAGCGGCCCCGCGGACATCGCCGGCATCTGCAACGGCGATCCCACGGACTTCACCACCATGGCGAATCCGGAAAACAGGAAAATCATGAAAATCAAGGCCTTCAACGGCCTTGCCCAGGTCGTTCTGCGCTCCCGTAAGGGAGAATCTGGAAAAGTGACGCTCCAAGTCATCTCCAACGGCCTCAAGCCGGCTCAGACCACTGTGACGGTCAAATAACAAACCGGAAAACTCTCCGTTCCGGCCGCCGGGATCCAACAGGAACCCGGCGGCTTTTTCATCACATTATTCCGGGGGAAAAGAGACATCTTTCCCCTCTCTCCCGGACAGGTAGGGATTGAAAGAAAAAAACTTTATGCTACCCTTTTGCCCATGTCTGATCTGCCCAAAGCATATGATCCCTCCCTGGTGGAAGAAAAATGGCAATCCCGCTGGATTGAAGAAGGTTGTTTCAAGGCTGACCCGGCTTCTGAAAAGCCTGCCTACTCTGTCGTCATCCCTCCCCCCAACGTCACGGGAGTGCTGCATCTGGGCCATGTGCTGAACAACACCATCCAGGACATCCTGGTACGCCGCGCGCGCCAGAAAGGATATGAAGCCCTCTGGCTGCCCGGCACAGACCATGCCGGCATCGCCACGCAGGTAAGGGTGGAAAAAGACCTCAAACAGACAACGGGCCAGAGCCGTCATGATCTGGGCCGTGAAGCCTTCCTGGAAAAAGTCTGGGAATGGAAAGAAAAACACGGAGGCATCATCATCAACCAGCTCCACAAGCTGGGTTGCTCCTGCGACTGGGACCGCGAACGCTTCACGATGGATGAGGAATACACCAAAGCCGTCGGACAGGTCTTCATTGAACTCTTTAAGGAAGGGCTCATCTACCGGGGGCGCCGCATGGTCAACTGGTGTCCCGTATCCCTCACGGCCCTCTCCGATGAAGAAGTCATCATGACTGAGCAAAAAAGCAAGCTCTACACCGTTCTTTACAAACTGGAAGACGGCTCCGGCGCCCTCCATGTAGCCACTACCCGCCCGGAAACCATCATGGCGGACGTGGCTGTGGCCGTCAACCCGAAGGATCCGCGGTACGCCCACCTCATCGGGAAAAACGTCATGCGTCCGCTCAACCCCACCCCCATTCCTATCATCGGAGATGAATATGTAGAAATAGAATTCGGCACGGGCGCTCTGAAAATCACTCCGGCCCATGACAAGGCCGACTTTGAAATAGGCAGGAAATTCAACTTGGAAATTATCGACATCCTTACCCCCGACGGTCATATCAACTGCCCGGAAGTGCCCGAACTTCACGGCATGGACCGCTTTGACGCGCGTCGTAAATCCGTGGAAATGCTGGAAGCCTCCGGACTCATGGTCAACATTGAAGACTATGATAACAAAGTCGGGTTCTCCGAACGCGCCAATGTCCCGATTGAACCGCGCCTCTCCATGCAGTGGTTCCTCAAATACCCCTGCGTGAAAGAAGCTGCGGACGCCGTAGCGGAAGGGGATATCACTTTTCGCCCCGCGCGCTGGGCGAAAACCTACGCCCACTGGCTGGAAAACATCCAGGACTGGTGCATCTCCCGCCAACTCTGGTGGGGCCATCGCATCCCCGTCTGGTACCGCAAAGACAAGGCGGAAGAACTCAAGAACGCCCCGGCGCTGGACGCCTCCGCACTGGAACAGGGCTTCCTCTACGTGGGAACCGAACCGCCTCAGGACCCGGACAACTGGATTCAGGACAACGACGTAATGGACACATGGTTCTCCTCCTGGCTGTGGCCTTTCTCCACCATGGATGAAGAGACCCGCGCCAAATTCTATCCCACTACGGATCTTGTCACGGGACCGGACATCATCTTCTTCTGGGTGGCGCGCATGATCATGGCCGGATACCGCTTCCAGCATAACAAACCATTCAGCAACGTCTTTTTCACGTCTATCATCCGTGACAAAATCGGGCGTAAAATGAGCAAATCCCTGGGCAACTCCCCGGATCCGCTGGACCTGATCGCCAACTACGGAGCAGACGGCCTCCGCTTTGGCCTCATGCGTATCGCCCCCACGGGAACGGATGTGCGCTTTGACGAAAACCAGATCAGCGAAGGCCGCAACTTTGCCAACAAACTGTACAATGCCACGCGCTTCCGGCTGATGCAGGGAGACGCCAGGGGAGGAACGGCCCCGCACTATTCGTCCGTGCATATTTCCATCATCTCCAAGCTCAAGCAACTGCATGCAGATGTAGAAAAAGCTCTGGCGGACTACGAATTCAACGCCCTCATCCAGACCCTGTACCAATTCTTCTGGAACGAATACTGCGACCGCTTCCTGGAAGCTGTCAAAGGTGACCTGAAGGACGGGGCGGACCCTGCGGCGCGGGCGGCCACGCTCACCACCATGGACACGGTGCTCAGGCACTACCTGGCCCTTCTGCATCCGGTCATGCCTCATATCACGGAAGAACTCTGGGCCTCCCTGGGCTTTGCGGAAGGCAACGGCGGCCTGCCGCTCATGCGCACTCCCCTCCCCTCTGCCGAAAACCTTCTGGCGGGACTTGATGAAAGCCGCATCACCCTGGCGAATACCCAGGCCGCGGCTCTTTATGAAACGGCCAACAAGGCCCGCAACCTGAAAGCGGAATACGACCTTTCCAACAATAAAAACGTCAGCTTCATCCTGAAAACTCCCCACGACGTTCCCCAGGACCTTCTCTCCCGCCTGGCCATTCTGGCGAACGCCAAATCCGTCATCCGGGACGCGGCCTACTCCTCTCCCAAAGGAACGCCGGCAGCCCTCACGCCGCTTGGGGAACTCTTCCTGCCTCTGGAAGGCCTTATTGACGTGGAAGCGGAAAAAGAACGCCTGGGCAGGGAACTGGACAAAATAGCCAGGGAAATAGCCAAATCCGCGGCCAAGCTGGGTAATGCAGGCTTTGTGGAAAGAGCTCCGGCGGAAGTCGTGAACCAGGAAAAAGCCCGTCTGGCGGACTGGGAAGCAAAACAATCCCAGTTAAAAGGGATGCTTGATTCCCTTTCCTAACCATCTATCATTCCGGGAATGAATAATATTCAAAAGTACTTTGCCGGCCGCGAGCAATTCATTGAATTGCTTGAAGCGGTGGGCATACGCACTCTTGAACAATTCGCTTCCGCGGACCCCTCCACCGTTTTGCCTGAACTCCACCAGGCAAAACGGATGTTGAAACTGCAAACGGAAATTCCTTCCGCTCCCGTTTTCAGGGAATGGGTAAATCAGGCTCTTTCCGCTCCCACGGCGCCGGAACCGGACCTTCTTCCCTCCCATGAGGAAGACGCCCTCCCCCTTGCCACGCCCGTTGACCCTCCGGTTACTGATTCTTCAGAAAACAGAAAGGAACGGGGACGTTCCCATACGGACGGTCCGCCAAAACATCTCTCCGCCAAGGCCAGGCTGCAGGAAGAACACTGCTACCATCCCGCAAAACATGTTCACACCCTCAAGAAGCCGAAAACCTACCTTCGCAAAAAGGGCATCAAGCACATGACCTCCTTCCGGACATGGATGGGAGCCGTTACCGTCCTGCTCCTGTTCGTCTGCATCCTCTTCTCCATTTCGGTCACCACCCTTGTGCTTCTCAATGGAGAACGAGGCTGGCCATTAATCAGCCTCTGCTTCGGCCCCTGGATTCTGGCGATGATTCTCTATCTCTCCCTGGCGCTTCCCCGGAAATGCAGCGTGTGCAGGGCTCATGTCTTTTCCTTTAAAAAATACACCCGCAATAAGGCGGCCCACCACATTCCCCTGTTCGGCTACGTATTTGCCACGGCGCTGCATATATTCCTCTTCCGCTGGTTCCGTTGCCCGGCCTGCGGTTCCTCCCAGCAGCTGGGAAAATGCCGAACTGAACAGCACAGGCATTAACGAAGCCTTAGCTCCTGCGCCAGACTTCCCGGGTTCCCGGTTTCTTGCCTTCTCTTTTCCCCTTGCCAGGCATTTGGAAGAAGATTCCTCGTCTGTCCTTCCTTCCATTATTTCCCCTGTTCCCTCACTTCAAATCCGCGTTTTGACAGAACAGAAAGCCCCTTCCTGCTTCTCCTGGTTCCAGGGAACGGCTTCCGGCAAAGCCTACCCCCCTTCCGGTAACTTATTCTATAAAAATCCACCAACAGGAACCGCCCCAACGCCAGCCAGGAAAAATACGGCTATAAGGCCGCTTCCCCGGATCTTCCGAATAAAAACGTCTCCTTCCTCTTCTCGTACGCCAGGCAAGGAATGTGTTCCGACAACCTTCTCCCTATATGGGAACCACACTGCAATGCAAATTGATCAGCAAAATGCAGACAATAAAAAACGCCGTCCTCCCTTTCAGAGGACGGCGTTTAAAATCCTGAGGCGTTTCGATTAGAGCACTTCCGGAGCAAGGGAAACAATCTTCATGAACTTCTTTTCACGGAGTTCACGAGCGACTGGCCCGAAAATACGGGTGCCGCGCGGGTTGTTATCCTTGTCGATGATGACGACGGCATTGCCGTCAAAACGAAGCACGGAACCGTCATCACGGCGGATCGGGGCGGCGGTGCGTACTACCACGGCCTTCACCACGGTTCCTTTCTTCACGGAAGCGGTGGGAATGGATTCGCGGATGTGGCAGGTAATAATGTCGCCAATGTGAGCCTGACGGGTGCGCTTGCCGATAACGCCAATCATCTTGGCGGAGCGGGCGCCGGTATTGTCGGCTACCTGGACTAGGGATTCCATCTGGATCATGGTATCAAATCTCCTTTACTTAATGGTTGATTCCTGATTAATGGGTAAGCACTTCCACCAGTTCCCAGCACTTCAGCTTGGAAAGCGGGCGGGTTTCAACGATACGTACCTTATCGCCTACCTTGGCCGTGGAATTCTCGTCGTGGGCATAGAACTTCTTGCTCTTCTTGACGATCTTCTTGAACTTGGGGTGCGGAACGCGGGCGACGTACTCCACAACGATGGTCTTGTCCATCTTGGTGGAAGTCACCACGCCGACGCGCGTCTTGCGAAGGCCGGGCTTCTTGGTTGTTTCGGTTTGTTCGGACATTGGATTCTAAAAGTGTTAGAATATTCTGTAATTACCGGAAATCCTCAATTAAACCTCCCCGGTTTCGCCCTGAATGGTAAGGGCGCGGGCAAGGTCCTTGCGGACGGTGCGGATTCTCTGGTTGTTTTCCAGCTGACCGGTAGCCTGCTGGAGGCGGAGATTGAAAAGTTCTTCACGAAGGCTGCGCACCAGAGCGGAAAGCTCCTTGGCGGACATAGCACGAAGTTCTTTGGCGGAGTTCTTATCGGACATGGTGATGAGTAGCTTTAGTGTTGAACGCCTTGACGATAGACGAAGCGGGTTGATACGCCCAGCTTGTTGGAAGCCAGCCGAAGGGCCTCACGCGCCTGAGATTCGGTCACGCCGCCTACTTCAAACAGAATGTTGCCGGGACGGACAACGGCTACCCAGCCTTCCACAGCGCCCTTACCCTTACCCATACGGGTATCCGGGGGACGGGACGTAAAGGATTTCTGCGGGAAAATGCGGATGAACACCTTACCTTTACGTTTCAGGTAACGGTTGATCGCAATACGGCAGGCTTCAATCTGGTTGTTGGTGATCCAACCACGGTCGAGCACCTGAAGGCCGAAGTCACCAAAAGCAACATAGGTACCGCTGGTGGCATTGCCGGAACGGCTGCCGCGGTGCATCTTGCGGTGCTTCACTCTCTTGGGCATTAAAGGCATATCTTATTCCTCCTTGTGTTAAGTGTGATGAACAAATGTGGTAGCGGCTTTCTCAGGCGCGCGGACGACGGGGTCCGCGGGGGCCGGACGGACGGGAATTCTGCTGGGAGACGACTTCATCGCGCTTGTTGACCCAGCACTTCACACCGATGATGCCGTACAGGGTACGGGCTTCGGCGAAACCGTAGTCAATCGGAGTGCGGAGCGTCTGCAACGGCACCTTGCCTTCGCGGTACCATTCGGCACGGGCAATGTCAGCCCCGCCAAGACGGCCGGCGCAACGGATGCGGATGCCGTCGGCCCCGCGTTCCATGGCAACCTGCACGGCGCGCTTCATGGCGCGGCGGAAGGAAACGCGGCGTTCCAGCTGGACAGCCACGTTCTCTGCAATAAGCTGGGCGTCCGTTTCAGGGGAGCGGATTTCCACAATGTCAATGTTGACCTGGGTGGAAGCGCCGCACAGGCCCTGGAGATACTGGCGGATCTTTTCAATTTCCTCACCCTTGCGGCCAATGACAAGACCCGGACGGGCAGTGTGGACGGTGATACGGACACTGTTCCAGGCGCGTTCAATCACGATGCTGGAAACGGCGGCGGACATCAACTGTTCCTTGATGTACTTGCGCATCACCAAGTCTTCATGCAGCTTGGTGGCGTAATCCTGGCCCGTGGCGTACCACTTGGAGCGCCAGTCCTTGTTGACGGCGAGGCGGAACCCGATTGGATTTACTTTCTGACCCATGATATTAGTTCAGCTATATGTGTGTTAGATTGGTATGGCCTAGCCTTCTTGATCGGCCAGGATAACGGTGATATGGGATGTGCGCTTGCGGATCATGTTGGCGGATCCGCGGGCGCGGGGCATCGTGCGGCGCATCGTGGGGCCCTCATCGACCATGACGGACTTGACCACCAGCGTATCAACGGACAGTTCCGCATTATTTTCGGCGTTGGCCAGCGCGGACTTGAGCGTCTTATTCAGCAGGTAGGCACCCTTCTTGGGGGTGTAGGACAGGATGTCGGTCGCCTGGGAGACGGACAAGCCTTGGATTTCTTGAGCAACATCGCGCATCTTCTTGGCGGAGATGCGGGCGTATTTGTAAACAGCTTTCACTTCCATGGGTTTTTCCTCGTAGTGCAGGTTATTATGAAGATGATTTAGTCGTTGGTTTTTACTGAGGCAGAATCTCCGACGCGCACCGGATCGGCAGGCGTCTCAAGCTTCTGAACAAGCGCGCCACATACTTCCTTGCGGACGTCCGTGACTACGGCTTCTCCGATGGTTTGAGCTCCCCGGGTTAACCGAACCGGCATCCCGACTTGCATTCCTGCCGTTCTGCCGGTATTCAGCACCACCACTCCGGATTCGGAATCAATGCTGAGCACCTTGGCTTCCGCCAGGGTTCCCGCGCCATCTCGCACGGGCTGTTGCCTGTATCCCAGAACGGATTCCAGCAGGCGCAGAGAACTCTCCACAGCCGTCCTGGCGTTCGCATCTTCGGATATGGCTTGTTTCATGTAGGCAAGGATGGCTCCGGAGAGCTTGACGGACGCCTGCTCCAGCCGCTGAATGCGGTCATTAAAGGCTTCGATGTCCGCCATCGCCTGAATCAGGCGTTCCTCGCTGTTACCTAGCGCAGCGCCCCCCAAAGCTTCCAGCCTGGAACGGATCTCCACCAGCTGTGCGGCCGCCTTGTCGGCGTCGCTGCGGGCCTGGGCATAAGATGCCTTGAGGGCCGCATTCTGCTTTTCGAGGCGCTCGATTCTGCGCGTCAGTGCCGCCGTATCCTCTTCCGCTCCCTGCAACACCCCGCCCAGCCCTACAAGGGTGGTAAGAGAGTATGCAAGGATGGAAGAAGAATTCGACATGTTGATTGTTAACTTACTGATTACTTCTTACCGATACCGCCGTGCTGTTTGAAGACACGAGTCGGAGCAAATTCACCAAGCTTGTGGCCTACCATGTTTTCCGTGACGTACACGGTGGCAAAGTTCTTGCCGGCGTGCACCAGGAAAGTCAGGCCGACGAAGTCAGGCGTAATCATGGATGCGCGGCTCCAGGTCTTGATCGGCTTGCGGTCGCCGGATTCAAGCTGAGCGTCGATCTTGGCGAGAAGCTTTTGGCTGACAAAAGGGCCTTTTTTGAGAGAACGTCCCATGTTATATAATCCTAGTTAAAGTTATAATATATTGATTACTTGGCATTGCGGCGCTGTACGATGACGGAGTCGCTGGGCTTGCGGAGACGGCGGGTCTTCTGGCCCTTGACGTGGCCCCACGGAGATTTGAGGTGCTGGCGACCGCCACCGGACTTGGATTTGCCTTCACCACCACCGTTCGGGTGGTCGACGGGGTTCATCGTCATACCGCGCACGGTAGGACGAACACCCATCCAGCGGGTACGACCGGCCTTGCCGGACATTTCATTCATGTGCTGGGTATTGCCCACCTGACCGATCGTGCAGTAGCAATCTTCATTGAAACGGCGGATTTCACCGGAAGGCATCTTGATCAGCGCGTAGCCTGCTTCACGGTTGGAAACGATGGCCTGCTGGCCGGCAGCGCGGGCAACCTTGCCGCCGGAACCCGGACGAATTTCAATGTTGTGAACGGAAGTACCCAGAGGAACGTTCTTCAAGGGCATGGCATTGCCTACCTTGGGAGCAACCTTCTGGCCGCTTTCCACCTTCATGCCCACCTGCAGCCCCGTGGGGGCCAGAATGTAGGATTTTTCACCATCCTTGTACTCAATCAGAGCAATGCGGCAGGTGCGGTTGGGATCGTATTCGATCGTAAGAACGGTAGCGGGCACGTCAAACTTGTTGCGCTTGAAGTCCACCAGACGGTATTTGCGCTTATGACCACCGCCAATGTGGCGGGTAGTGATGCGGCCGTTGTTGTTGCGGCCGCCGGATTTCTTGAGGGGTCTGCAGAGACTCTTTTCCGGGGTAGAGGTAGTGATTTCGTCAAAGGACGGCCACACCTTGTAACGGTTAGAGGGAGTAACTGGCTTGAATGACTTAAGGGACATGATAGCTTTCCTTCCTAGTAGGGGGCGTTAAACGAGATCAAGGGTTTCACCGTTGGCAAGCTTGACGTAAGCCTTTTTCCAATGAGCGGTGCGACCTGCATCAGAGCGGCGCTGGCGCTTGAGTTTGCCGTCATAGTTGGCGGTACGCACGGATGCGACCTTCTTGCCGAAAGCGACTTCGACAGCCTTTTTGATTTCGATTTTGTTGGCGTCACGATCAACTTCAAAGACCAGCTCGCCGGTAGTTTCCTGGAGCATGGTGGCCTTTTCGCTGATGCGCACCTTCTTGATGACTTGGTAAATGTCTTTCATGGCTTCTTAAGCAGTACGGCTGGCGAGGGTTTCTAAAGCGTTGTCAACGAGGATCACTGCATCAGCATTCATGAGCTGTTCAATGTTCACTTCCGCGGCGGTCATCAGGAGGACTTCCTGAACGTTGCGGGCGGAACGGTAAGTGGTTTCGTCAAAGGAAGCTGCCACAATGAGCACCTTCTTGGCGTCCGTCAGGTCTTTGACGGCTTTGATGAAAGATTTGGTCTTGCCGTCAGCCACGGAGAATTCGGAAACGGTGCTGACCTTGGAAGCGGCAATCAGGTCCCCCAGAACGCGGCGCAGAGCCAGGCGTCGGGTGCTCTTGTTCACCTTCTTGCTGTAGTCGCAGGGACGGGGACCGAAGACCACGCCGCCGCCCACAAAGATGGGAGCGCGCTTATCGCCGTGACGGGCATTACCGGTGCCCTTCTGACGGAAGATCTTCTTGTTATTGCCGCTGACTTCTGCGCGGGTCTTGGAATTGGCGGAACCGGTGCGGCGGTTCGCCTGGTAAGCCATGATCAGGTCATGCACAGCCTGGGAGCCCTTGTCACTGCCTACAACCTGAATGTTGGCGGCGGCGGCGGCTTCTAATGTAAAGGTATTTGCGGACATAGATAGGTTTTCCTATAATCAATGTGAGGTTAACTAAAGCCTTACTTCTTCTTGGCGGGGCGAATCACGAGGTAGGAACCGCGCGCGCCGGGCACAGCGCCGGAGATAAGAATGACATTATCTTCCGGACGAACAGCGACGACCTTAAGGTTCTGCACCGTGCGCTTGGCATTGCCCATCTGTCCGGGCATCTTCTGGTTCTTCCAGACGCGGCCGGGTGTGGAACAGCCGCCTACGCCGCCGGTACGGCGGTGCATCATGGAACCGTGGGCGGCGGGAGAACCGTGGAAGTTGTGACGGCGCATCGCGCCCTGGAACCCCTTGCCTTTGGAAGTGCCGATCACATCAACCCACTGTCCGGCGGAAAAAAGATCCACGCCGGGATCTTCAGCGCCTTCAGCAGGCAGTTCGGATGCTTCTACGCGGAATTCCTTGAGAAGTTTGGTAGGCTGGATGCCCAGTTTCTTGAAGTGGCCGGCCTGAGGCTTGGCCACGCGGCTTTCCTTCTGCGCATCAAAGGCGACCTGGATAGCATTGTAGCCGTCCTTCTCTTCCGTTTTAATCTGAGCGAAGGTGTTGCCTTTGACGTCAATGACGGTCACGGGCACCATAGCGCCGGATTCCTGGTCAAACAGACGGGTCATGCCGACCTTTTTTCCGATAAGTCCTAGAGCCATTGTAGTGTGTCTTTCTGTTTTTTAATTACTTATCCGGGTGCCAAACTAGATGCGGATCGTGATGTCCACCCCGGCCGGAAGATTAAGCTTCTTGAGCTCATCAATCGTGCGCGCGGTCGGATCGACGATGTCGAGCAGACGCTTGTGGGTGCGGATTTCAAACTGTTCGGCCGATTTTTTGTTGACGTGAACGGAGCGGTTCACAGAAAACTTTTCAATGCGGGTCGGCAACGGAATTGGGCCGTGAACTTTGGCTCCGGTGCGCTTGGCGGTTTCAACGATCTCCTGGGAGGAGCGGTCGATAGCGCGGTAGTCAAATGCGCGGAGTCGAATGCGGATTTTTGGACTTTGCATGGACGTGCGGTCTATTGGTTATACTTCAAAGGTTTGTTTATTTAGCCTTCTCGCTGACAATCTGGTCAACGAGGTTCTGGGGCACCTGTTCAAAGTGGGAGGGCTCCATGGAATAGGAAGCGCGGCCACTGGAAAGGGTTCGGATGGCGGTGGAATAACCGAACATTTCGGACAAGGGGACCATGGCCTTCAAAATGCAGGCATTGGCCTTGTTTTCCATGTTGCTGATCTGGCCGCGGCGGCGGTTCAGGTCGCCCATGATGTCGCCCTGGTAATCGGTCGGGGTGGAAGCTTCAACGGACATGATGGGTTCCAGCATGATCGGCTTGGCTTTCTTGAAAGCGTCCTTCATGGCGAAGATGGCAGCCATCTTGAAAGCGTTTTCATTGGAGTCCACTTCGTGGTAGGAACCGTCCACCACTTCAACGTGCACGTCCACCACCGGATAACCGGCGACGACGCCCGTGGTCATGGCTTCATTAAGGCCGGCATAAACGGCGTTCATGTATTCCTTGGGAATGGCGCCGCCTACGATCTTGTTTTCAATGGTAAGCCCCTTGCCGCGTTCGTTCGGCTTCACATCGATGACCACGTGGCCGTATTGGCCGCGGCCGCCGGACTGCTTGACCAGCTTGCCGTCGCCATGGGCAGGGGCAGTAATGGTTTCGCGATAGGCAATCTGGGGCTTGCCGATGTCGGCTTCCACCTTGAATTCGCGCATCAGGCGGTCAATAATGATTTCCAGGTGAAGCTCACCCATGCCGGAAATCAGGGTCTGGCCGGTTTCTTCATCAGTCTTCACCCGGAAAGTCGGGTCTTCTTCAGACAGACGGCCCAGAGCATTGGACATTTTTTCCTGGTCAGCCTTGGTCTTGGGTTCTACCGCCATGGAAA
The DNA here is from genome assembly GCF_002493465.1 of Akkermansia sp. UBA7090. Lineage (NCBI taxonomy): Bacteria > Pseudomonadati > Verrucomicrobiota > Verrucomicrobiia > Verrucomicrobiales > Akkermansiaceae > Akkermansia > Akkermansia sp. UBA7090. Next base: position 304,766 of record NZ_DKYW01000009.1, on the reverse strand, counting down.
TAACGGTTTCCGGGAAGGTGGGGGGTTCCAGGCAGATATCATTGTCCGGGCTGGTGATGGTGTCGCCCGTGGTCACGTTGCGCAGCCCCACGATGGCGGCAATGTCACCGGAGTACACGGCATCAATATCCGTATGCTGGTCAGCTTGAATCTGGATAATACGGCCCACGCGTTCCGTCTTGCGGGTGCGGGGATTGTACACAGTGTCACCCTTCTTGAGAACACCGGAGTACACGCGGATGAACACCAGCTTGCCGACGAATTTGTCAGCCCAGAGCTTGAACGCCAGCACCATGGGCTTGGCGTCGTCCGTAGCGGTGATTTCGAAGGTCTTTTCCGGATCCAGCGTGCTTTCCGCATGGGCGGGAACGGTTTCTACCGGAGAGGGAAGGTAATCCACCACAGCGTCAAGCAGGAATTGGACGCCTTTGTTTTTGAAAGCGGAACCACCGGCAACGGGCACAAATTTGTTGGCGATGGTGGCGCGACGGATAGCTTCCTTGAGCTCTTTGGGAGTGAAGGGTTCTTCCATGAGCACCTTTTCGGCAAGCTCATCGTCCACGTCGGCCACACGGCTCACGAGTTCATGGTAGGCCAGTTCGGCTTCTTCCTTGAGTTCGTCGGGAATATCCTCAATCGTGTAGGTGGAGCCCAGGCGGTCGTTGTCGGCGTAAATGACGGCCTTCTGGTTCACCACGTCGATCTGACCGCGGAGCTGGTCTTCAGCGCCGATGGGAATCAGAATGGCAGCGGCATTCGCGCCCAGTTTGTTGTGGATATCGTCCAGCACATTGTTGAAGTTGGCGCCGGTACGGTCCATCTTGTTGACGAAGCACATGCGGGGCACGCTGTACTTGGTGGCCTGACGCCACACGGTTTCCGTCTGGGGCTGAACGCCGGCCACGCCGCAGAACACCACGATGGCGCCGTCAAGCACGCGAAGGGAACGTTCCACTTCAGCGGTGAAGTCAACGTGTCCGGGAGTGTCGATAATGTTCAGCTGGAAATTTTCGCCTTCGAACACTTTGCTGATACCTTCATTCTTCACCTGCTTCCAGTTGGTGGTGACAGCAGCGGAGGTAATGGTGATACCGCGTTCGCGTTCCTGCTCCATCCAGTCGGTCGTGGTGGAACCGTCGTGGGTTTCACCAATCTTGTGAATCATGCCGGTGTAGAAAAGAATACGCTCGGACAACGTGGTTTTGCCGGCGTCAATGTGAGCGGAAATACCGATATTGCGGTAACGCTCAAGGGGAGCCTTGCGATTGGGATTATTTACGTGATCGGACATAGTGTCTGGAAAGTATCTGTAGTGATCGAAAGTGAATGATTCGGCTGACAGTCGCGGAAGGAATTACCAGCGGAAATGAGCAAAGGCGCGGTTGGCCTGAGCCATTTTATGAACGTCGTCGCGCTTGCGAACGGAAGAACCCTGATTGTTGGCGGCTTCCTTGATTTCGTTGGCGAGAGCCTTGTGCATCGGCACCCCTTTGCGGTTGCGGGCATAGTTCACAATCCAGCGCATGGCCAGGGATTCGGAACGGGCCGGATCCACTTCAAGCGGCACCTGGTAAGTAGCGCCACCGACGCGGCGGCTCTTCACTTCCACACGGGGCTTGGCATTTTCAATAGCGCGGGTGATCACTTCCAGAGGATCAATGCTGTCCGTGCCTTCATTAGCCATGTCAATAGCGGCATAAACAATGCGTTCCGCAAGGGAGCGCTTGCCATCCAGCATAACCTTGCTGATCAGTTTACCAACAAGAGCGCTGTCGTAACGGGGGTCACGACGTTCGATTTTTCTATAAACGCGTTTACGGCGAGCCATAATATATAGTAGGTAAGATGTTTGGTTTACTTGGCAGCAGCCTTCGGACGCTTGGCGCCATACTTGGAGCGGCCCTGACGGCGCTTGTCAACACCGAGGCAGTCAAGAGCGCCGCGGACGATATGGTAGCGAACACCCGGCAAGTCCTTCACACGACCGCCGCGAACAAGCACGATGGAGTGTTCCTGAAGGTTATGACCTTCGCCGCCAATGTAGGCGATCACTTCTTCACCATTGGTAAGACGGACTTTAGCCACTTTACGGAGAGCCGAGTTCGGCTTTTTGGGCGTACGGGTCATCACCTGGAGACAAACACCGCGGCGTTGCGGACAGCTATGAAGAGCACGTGATTTGGACTTCTCTTCCGGAGTAATACGTCCCTTGCGGACGAGCTGATTAATGGTCGGCATGTTTTCCTGCTTTGGTTGTGGTTCGTCGGTCTGATCCGATATTCAAGGCGAACATTCCTTTTTATAAGCAGGAAGCGCGCCTTTTTTCCGGAGGCAAACCCGATAGAAAACGTATTTCTTGTGCCTTTCGGCACGTTTGGGGACGGCCAATATAACGTGATTTTATATCATGACAAGTCTTTTATTCATCTTTTCCTAAATATTTTATCCGTGCCATTTTCCCCGCTCCTTCCAGAACTCCATTTCGGATTCCCGGGATCCTTTTTCCTCCCCGTCCGGCGGTTTCTCCACAGATGAAGAATAAAACAGAAAAATTTCCCCGCAGGCAGAAAAACTATTTCTTCATGTCCGGCCCCTTACCGCAAAAAAATGCCTGAAGCGCCGGAGAGACACGAACAAAACACGCCTGTCATCAGAATTCGCGAAAAAGTTTTTTTCATCAAAAACGGAAGCCGGGTTATTCATTGCGCATCCGACAGCTGTCCCATTTTGCCCTATCCGGAAAATATGACATAAAAAATCCGTTTCCGGAACGCATCCAGAAACGGATTTCATGAATTAACCAGGCAGACCGCTATTTCCTGGACGCCACCAGGGAATGCCCGGACATTTCAGCAGGCTGTTTCAACCCCATCAGGCTCAGCAGCGTGGGAGCGACATCCGCCAGAATGCCATTGGAAAGGGTTACCTGATCCTTATCAGCCGCCACATAAATAAGGTCCACAAGGTTGGTCGTGTGGGCTGTATTCGGGGAACCATCCTCATTGCGCATGTGTTCGGCATTGCCGTGATCCGCCGTAATAAGCAGCTTGCCGCCAAGTTCCAACACCTTCTTCACGCACTTTTCCAAGGCGCTGTCCACCGCTTCGCAGGCGGCAATGCCGGCTTCCACAAATCCGGTATGGCCCACCATGTCCCCATTGGCGAAATTCATGATGACCACATCGTACTTGTCCACAGCGTCCACAAACTTATCCGCCACTTCCGCCGCGCTCATCTGGGGCTTCAGGTCATAAGTGGCCACTTCCCGGGGGGAAGGAACAAGAATGCGGTCTTCTCCGGGGAACTGGGTCTCCACACCTCCGTTAAAGAAGAAAGTAACGTGGGCGTACTTTTCCGTTTCCGCTATGCGGAGCTGGGTTTTCCCGGCTTCCGACACAATCTGCCCGAAAATATTGTTCAACTGTTCCTGTTCAAAAACAATGGGAGAGGGATACTTGGCATCATATTCCGTTAACGTCACATAGTGCACTTTAGGCGTCACTTCACGGTCAAAGCCGTCAAATTCGGGATAAAGGAAAGCGTCGCTCATCTGCCGGGCGCGGTCCGCACGGAAATTGAAGAAGAACACCACGTCGTTATCCCGTACACGCTGTTCGTTGCCATAGGCAAAAATGCCGGGCTTCAGGAACTCATCCGTCTCCCCCTTCGCATAACACTGCTCCACATATTCGGCAGGGGAGCAGGAGCACTGTTCGCCGCGGCCCAGCACGATGGCATCCCATGCCAGCTTATTGCGGTCCCAGCGTTTGTCCCGATCCATCGCATAGAAACGGCCGACAACCGTGGCAATTTTGGCGCCGTACGGCCTGACGGCTTCCTCCAGCTGGCGGACAAAACCGGCTCCGCTGGTCGGCGAACAATCGCGGCCATCCGTAATGGCATGGATGCAGATATCGCGGACACCCGCTTCATAAGCATATTTGACGATGCCGATCAAATGGTTGATATGGCTGTGCACACCGCCGTCGCTCACCAGGCCGAGCAGGTGCAGGCGGGAAGAAGCGGCCTGGGAAAAAGCGGTCTTCAGCACGGCGTTTTCCCCCATGGAACCATCTTTGATGGCATTGTCCACCCGGCAGAGATCCTGAAAGACAACGCGGCCCGCGCCCAGGTTCAAATGCCCTACCTCGGAATTGCCCATCTGACCGTCCGGAAGGCCCACATCCTCCCCGGAAGCGCCCAGCAGGCTATGGGGATAGTTGGCAAGGAGGTAATCAGTGAAGGGGGTATCAGCCAGAACAGTGGCGTCACCGTACTCTTTCGCGACATCAGGCCCCAACGGATTGCGGCCCCAACCGTCGCGAATAACAAGAACGACAGGCTTTTTAGAAGACATGGGCTTTATTTACAGGCATCTCCTCCTTTTGAAAAGCCTGAAATCAGGCATTCCCTCTCCGATTCCGAAATTGCCTGAGGTTTGCCGCCCCTCCCCAAACGAACGACCACATATCTTCCCCTCATCACCGGACGCCCGGAATGGAACACGGCAAATTTCCATTCCAGAGAACTGGTTCCCACCGTTCCCAGACTTAATTCAATGCTCAGCCAATCTCCCAGCCCCGCGGAGCTGGAGTAATCCGCCTCCACATGCACGCGGGGCCAGCCGCAGTCTGGGGAAAAAATCTCCACTCCCCGGGAACGCAGGTACTCGTGCTCCACTTCCTCCACCAAACAAAGCAGACGGGAGAAATGGGCCACCCCGGAAGCATCCGTATCATGAAAAGCTACCTGGCGCGTTCTGACAAAGGGAATGCAGGGAAAATCTTCAGGCATGCCGTCATCCTGCCCTCTCCCCCGGAATCATGTCCAGCCGCAAATGCGCGACAATATGTCACATCAGCTTGATTTGTGACATGCCGCTCTTTATATATAAGAGCGAGCCGCACGGCAACGGAACCGCCGCCATGAAAAAAGACACCATTGACAAGCTGATCGGCCGCATTGACCACATCAAGGAGGAAGACCTCCAGCGCTTTTTTGTCAAGCTGGCGGAACAGCAGGGTTTTTTCCAGCAGGTATTTGAAGCCATTCAGGAAGGCCTGATCCTGCTGGATAACAAGGGGAAAATTCTGTTCGTCAACCAGGCTGCCCTCAAACTCTTTGACAAGGAACGCGGGCAGATCACTCCGGATGACTTCTGTATTTTCCTGGGCAGGGACTGTACATGGGACACTATCCAGCAGAGCCGGACCGCCGTCTCCCGGGACACGGAAATCTTTTACCCGGAGCACAGATTCCTGAACATCTTCATTTCCCCTATCGGCGGCAAAAACCAGGGCCACCTGGTCCTGATACGGGATGAAACACCCCGGCAGAAGAAAAACGCGGAAAACATTGAGGCAGAACGACTGAATGCCTTGACGCTACTGGCCGCAGGAGTGGCTCATGAAATAGGCAACCCCCTCAATTCCATAGGCCTCCATCTCCAGCTCCTGGCCAGAAAGGCAAAGCAGCTGCCTCCAAAATACCGGACGGATATGGAGGAACTGCTGAAAACAGCGGAAAGCGAAACCACGCGGCTGGACGTTATCCTGAAGCAATTCCTCCAGGCCATCCGCCCCACCAGGCCCATCCGGGAACCCTACAATATTGAAACTATCCTCATGGAAGTGCTGAAACTGCTGGAACCGGAAATCCAGCAGCGCGGCATCCAGATCAACACGGACCTCCAGCCCAGTCTTCCCATCCTCAGACTGGACCCCGTCCAGATCAAACAGGTCTTTTACAACCTGATCAAGAATGCCTACCAGGCCATTCCTCCGGAGGGAGGCACTATTCTGCTCAAAAGCGGTTATACGGATGACAGCGTATTCGTCACTGTGGCGGATACCGGCTGCGGCATTTCACCGGAGGTCATGGGCAGTATTTATGAACCTTTCCTGACCACCAAATCCACCGGCTCCGGACTGGGGCTGCTTATCGTTCGCCGCATCGTGAAGGAACACGGCGGCTCCATCACCCTGGCCAGCCAGCCGGGTCAGGGAACCACCATCACGGTCTTCCTGCCGCGCGTGGAACGCACCATCAGGCTCCTGCCCCCCTCCATTCCATCATGAAGATGCCTGTCTTGCTGATCGTAGATGATGAAAAACCTACGCGCGACGCTCTGCGCATGGGTTTTCAGGATGATTACGAGGTATACACCGCCGCCAATCTCTCCCAGGCTTCCGCCCTCCTGCGGGAAGAATCTCCGGATCTGGTCCTGACGGATCTGAGACTGGGCGGGGAAAGCGGTATGGATGTGCTGAAAGCCGCCGCCGCCCTGCCCCACCCTCCGCAAAGCATCATGATGACTGCCTACGGCTCCGTGGATGCCGCCGTAGCAGCTATAAAAGAGGGAGCGTACGACTTCGTCACCAAACCCCTGAATCTGGACGCCGTGGAGCTGGTGCTTAAACGGGCGCTCCACACACGGAACCTGGAAACGGCCAACCAGGAACTCACCACCCGCATCCAGGCGGACTCCGGCCTGCAAAAACTGCTGGGCAGGTCCGTCGCCATGGAACACGTATTCTCCATTATTCGCCAGGTGGCTCCCAGCAAAACGACCGTGCTGATTGAGGGGGAAAGCGGCACCGGGAAAGAACTCGTAGCCCAGGCCATCCATTCCCTCTCCGGAAGGCCGGAAAATAAATTCGTGGCCGTCAACTGTGCGGCCCTTTCCCCCCAATTATTGGAAAGCGAGCTGTTCGGCCATGAAAAAGGCTCCTTCACCGGAGCCGGACAACGCCGCATCGGCCGCTTTGAGCAGGCGGACGGCGGCACTATCTTTCTGGATGAAATCGGGGAAATAGACGCCGGAACGCAAGTCCGGCTGCTGCGGGTGCTGTCTGAACGGACCATAGAACGCGTAGGGTCCAATGTATCCATTCCCGTCAATGTGCGCGTTATCGCGGCCACCAACAAATCATTGAAAAAACTCGTCCAGGAAGGGAAATTCCGGGAAGACCTCTACTTCCGTCTCAATGTGGTGCATATCCAAATGCCCCCCCTCCGGGACCGCCGGGAAGACATTCCCCTGCTTGCAACCGCCTTCCTGAAAGAATTCGCCAGAGAAAACAACAAGGAATTCAAGCCTCTTTCCCGGGAAGCGCTTGAAGCCGTCCGGAATTACCAGTGGCCGGGAAACGTTCGTGAACTCCGCACGGCCATGGAACATGGCGTCGTCATGAGCAATTCCGCCAGCATAGGCATCCACCATCTTCCCCCTCAACTGCAGGATACTTCTCCGGAAGCCCCTCCACAGGAACGGCCGGAGGACAATGCACCCAACACGCAGAATGGGCTTGTCCCGGCCGGGGTTTTGAATTTATCCTTGCTGGAACGGAATGCCATCCAACAAGCGCTGGCCCAGTCAAACGGCAACAAAACGGCAGCGGCCCACCTGCTGGGCATCAGCCGGCGCACCCTTCAACGCAAACTACAAGATATCCTCCATTCATGAATGAGTCCTCCTCGGCATCCCGCACCCCTTTTATCATCATCCTTATCCTGCTGCTGGCAATCACGGGGGTGCAGTACTTTTTCAACTTTAACGGGCTGGGCACCGACGCCGCCATGGACCACGCCCAAATCGCCCGCAACGTAGCCAGGGGGCAGGGGATGACCACCAACTGGCTGAGGCCCATCCAGATGGTCTCCGGGAGTACCCGCGCCGGCCTCAACCCTTTTCTTTCAGACGCCCAGATACACGAACAGGAAGCCATCCGGGCCGGACAGGGCGAAACCCTCGTCGATCCGGAAAAATTCAATCCCTACGCCCTCCGGGACACACGCAACGCTCCGTTGAACATTCTGGTGGAAGCAGTCGTCTTCAAGATGGCCGGCGTCCACAAATTTGATCTGTGGAGCATGACGGGCTCATCCATGATTTATTTGCCTGACCGAATTGTGGCGGGCATTTCCTGCATGTTTTTCATCCTGGCCGTCCTGAGCTGCTATTACATCCTCCTCCGGATGTTTGACGTCACCATCGCCTGCTTCACCTGCCTGACGATGATACTCAGTAATCTTTTCCTGCAATACGCCACCAGCGGCCTCCCGCAGATGATGATGCTCTTCTTCTTTGCCTGGGGCATCTATTTTCTGTACCGGGCGCTGCAAAACAAGGAGGAGAACCGCGCATTCCTGCTGCCTCTCATCGGCAGCTCCATCTGTTTCTCATGCGTCTGCCTCACCGGGTGGATCGGACTGTGGCCCATGGCCGGTTTTCTGATTTTTGCAGGCATCCGGTTCAGGCCGCACGGCCTGTACTGCATCCCGGGCCTTATCATTCTCCTTCTTTTCCTGGCCTACCCTATTTACATCAACCGCTCCCTTAGCGGGGGCTTCTTCGGAACGGCTTACTACACCATCTTCACGGGGCTGACCGGCAATGAAGAAATAGCGATGAATGCTCTGGTTTCCGGAAGCATTCCCATCGCCGCCCAAAAAGTAGTCACTTCCGTCATCAACAACATTCTGACACAGGGTGACCTTCTCTATGAAAACCTCGGCAATCTTCCCCTGGCCATGGTATTTCTGCTGGCCCTCCTGCATAAATTCAAACGGCCGGAAGTCAACCAGTCCAAATGGGGCATTTTTGCCATGTGGGTTCCTGCCGTCATCGGCATGGCCATTTATACCTCCAATAAAACCGGCATTTCCTTAGGGCAGATTCAAATCCTCTTCGCTCCCTTTTTCACGGCCTACGGCACGGCATTTGTTCTCAACCTGATTGCCAGGCATTCCAACAGAGAACTAATCTCCATCCTTCGGGGAGGCGTTCTGCTGCTTTCCCTGCTCATCACATCCCTTCCGCTTCTGCTCAACCTTCCGCACATTGTGCGGGTGGGCATCCTGACGGCCGGCCGCGGTATTCCGGCATGGCCTCCCTACTATCCCCAGGGCCTTAACCGGGATCTTCGCTCCCAGACGGCGGAAAAGGATTTCATTCTCACGGACCAGCCGGCCGCCGTCGGCTGGTATGCAGACCGGAAAGCCATCGGCATCCCCAAAATGGTGGAACAACTCATGGTGCTGGAACGCATTCTGAAATTCCATGGCGGCAAGGTGGGCAGCATTCTGGTGACTCCCTCTTCCACATCAAAAATGAACCTCCGCACCATTGCCTCCTCCTACGGAGAATTCACCCCCCTCGTTCTGGAAGGCACCGTTCTGTTCCAGACCAAGGATAAAAATCCCGTGTACCTCTTTGACCACAGTCAGGCGCTTGCTCCCCTGGCGCAGCGCTTCGGAACGCCTGATTCCCGCCAATTCATTCAGGGAGCGGAAATGATTCTTTACAAAGACCTTCAGGAAACCACTCCTCAACCTTAATCCCCATATGGCCAAACAACGGAAAAACGCTCCAGGCTTTGAAGAATCCGTAGCACGCCTGGAAGAGATCATACGTCTGACGGAAGCCCCCGTTACCGAGCTGGAAGACATGATAGCCCTGGTGGAAGAAGGCAATAAGCTCATCCGTCACTGCCGCAGCATCCTGCATGACGCGGAACTGCGCATTCAAACTCTCAGCAACCCGGAAACCGTTCAGGATAAAACGGATACCGATGAACCAGACAGCAATGAATTCTCCCTCACCTGAACTTCCGGGACTGCTGGCAAGCATCCGCAGCCACGCAGACCTGATGAAAATTCCTGAGTCGGAACTGCCCAGGCTCGCGGAAGAAATCCGGAATACGCTCATTCACTCCCTTTCCCTCACCGGAGGCCACCTGGGCCCCAACCTGGGCGTAGTAGAACTGAGCATTGCCCTTCACCGCGTCTTTGAAACGCCGCGGGATAAAATCATCTTTGACGTCTCCCACCAGGCCTATGTCCATAAAATGCTGACGGGGCGCGCTCCCCTGATCCATACCATCCGCCAGCATGGGGGGCTTTCCGGATTCGCCAAAATGTCCGAATCCCCTCACGACTCCTACGGAGCGGGGCATGCGGGCACGGCGCTTTCCGCCGCCCTGGGCATGTGCGCGGCCAGGGACCTGAAAGGAGAAGACTACCATGTGGTGGCCGTAGCCGGAGATGCGGCATTCACCTGCGGCACCACTCTGGAGGCGCTGAACAATATCAGCCAGACCACCAAACGCTACATCACCATTCTGAATGACAACGAATGGGCCATCGACAAAAACGTAGGAGCGCTGGCAAAATACTTCAACTCCCTGCAAACTTCGGAAACCTTTTCCTGGTTAAGGGATAAAACGGCCTCCTTCATTGAAAAGCTGGGCGGCGCGCAGGCCAGGGACTTTGCTTTCAAGCTGGAAGGCACCACCCAGAACCTGATCTTCCCGTCACTCCTGTTCAACAAATTCGGGCTGCGCTATTTCGGCCCCCTGGACGGACATGACATTCCCACCCTGATACGTACCCTCGCCTACATCAAGGATCTCAACGAACCCGTTATTTTGCATGTGGTCACCCAGAAGGGCAAGGGCTACCAGCCCGCCCTGGACAACCCCACCAAATTCCACGGCCTGGGCTCCTATTGCGTGAGGGACGGGGAAACGCAGGCCGCCCCCACCCCCACATTCTCCCATATCTTCGGCTCCACGCTGGTGAAAATGGCGCGCGAGGATGAATCCATCACAGCCATCACGGCCGCCATGGCCAGCGGCACCAAGCTGGACTTATTCAAGGAAGCTTTCCCCAAACGTTATTTTGACGTAGGAATCGCGGAAGAGCATGGCGCCCTCTTCGCCTGCGGGCTGGCGGCGGAGGGCATGAAACCCTACATCGCCATTTACTCCACTTTCATGCAGCGCTGTATTGACATGATTCAACATGACGCCGCGCTGCAAAAACTGCCCGTGCGTTTTTGCATGGACCGCGCCGGACTGTCCCCGGACGACGGACCCACACACCACGGGCTGTTTGACATTGCCATGATTCGCAGCATCCCGAACATTGTCTTCATGCAGCCCAAGGATGAAGCTGAATTCGTCCACATGCTCCGAACCATGAACCATTACCAGAACGGGCCCACCGTTATCCGCTATCCCAGGGGCTGCGGCGCCGGAGTACCCGTCCCCGCCAAGGGGGAAATCCTCCCCATCGGCAAGGCGGAAGTACTTCAGACGGGGCAGGATGTAACCCTCGTCTCCCTGGGCACCATGATCGGCATCGCCCGGGAAACCGCCTCGCTGCTGGAAGCGCGCGGCTATACCGTCACCCTGGTCAATGCCCGTTTCATCAAACCTCTGGATGATGAATGTATCCGCCGTCACGCAGAACGCAGCAGGGTAGTCTGCACTTTCGAAGACCACTCCATCAGCGGCGGCTTCAACTCCGCCGTTCTTGAATCCCTGGAAACCGGAGACATCAAGACGCCCGTGGAAGCCATCGCATGGCCGGATCAATTCATTGAGCATGGTTCGGAATCCATCCTCAGAAAAAAATATGGACTCACGGCGGAAGCCGCGCTACAAAAAATCATTCCCCACCTGAACTCCTGATTGATTCATGAAGACACGCTCCTTCCTGCTGGCGGCGCTTGCGCTCGCCTTTCTTCCCGCCTCCGCGCAACAGTCCTTTCCGGGCTCCCCTTCCCCTGCCTGGATTCAGGAATTCAATAGACTGCCGGAAACAACCAGGAAAAGCTATATAGACCAATTCCGCAAAGCGGAACAGCTCTTTGCCAAAAAAAGGATCATGGAATGTCTTTTTTCCCTCATGGAGCTGGAAAAACTTTATACCGGGAATCCGGGCTTATACAACCTCCGCGGCGCCTGCTACATTGAAATCCGCAATATCGAAAAGGCCCTGGAAAATTTTGAAAGAGCCCAGCAACTGGATCCCTTCAACCTCACCATCCGGTTCAACCTGGCGGAAGCGCATTACGTCAATCACGACTATTCCAAAGCATTGAAAGCTTTCACGGAACTCCTTCCCTCCTTCAAGGACAATTCCGGCATGACGCCCCTGCTGCAATTCAAGCGTTATATCTGCGCCCGAAAACTGGATAACCAGCCGCTTGCCGCGGAACTGGAAAAGCTGTACGGCCCGATGGATGATACGCCATACTACTATTGCACCCAGGCCATCCTCAAACTGATGGAAGGGAACAAGGAGGCTGCCCAGGAACAGCTTCTTTCCGCCATCCGCATCCACGGAGGCACCAGCGCCATCCAGGCCTTTACGGACGCCATGACGGAAGCCGGCATCCTTCCCTCCCCTTACGGGCAGACCGTCCCCACCGAACAGCCGGTAAAAACCGGACTGGAAAAACGCCGTTAATGAACGCGGAAGCGACGGTCCTGAAGCTCTACCCCCTGGGAGAAAACGGCCTGATTGCCGTCTGGTGCACGGAGGAAGGCCTTATCAGAACGGCGGCAAAAAGCGCCAGAAAACCTAGCAGTCCCTTTGCCGGACGTCTGGACATTTTCTATCAGTGCCGCATGCAGTGGACGCAGGCAAAAAAAGGGGATCTGCACACCCTGACCTCCGCAGATCTGCTTTCGCCGCGCCTGGCCCTCCGGAAAAATTACCTCCGGCTCAGTGCGGCGGGCTATTTCGCGCGCCTGTTTCTCCAAATGCTGGAACCGGACACGCCCATTCCGGAATTTTACGACTTGCTGCAGAGGGCCTACACCTATCTGGAAAACAATGACCCTACGCTCCGCGCCGTCCTGCACTTCGAACAGGAACTCGCCCAGCTGCATGGAATAGCCCACCCAGGCATCCCGGCGCACGTCATTCTGAAATCCCACTTCGGCAAGCTTCCCCCGCAGCGGGAAAAACTGCTCGGAAGCCTGGAACAAAAAGAAAGCTGAGCAACATGCCTATCCCGCTTTCATTTGCAGCAAAGGAAGTTCCCCACCCCGCTCACCAAGCCCTTCCTCCGGGACGGGATGTGCATTGTTCCGTGCGCGAGATTGACTTGTCCGCAGCCTTCAGGCACAATATCAGGCACGGTTTTACTGCATGAAGATCCTTGACAGATACATTGCCCGCCAGCTGCTTGGTGTCACGGCCCTGGGGGTAATGGCCCTGAGCGCCCTGCTCCTTCTGGGCAACCTGTTCAAGGAACTGCGCCCCCTCCTGGTGGAAAATAAGGCCCCCATCAGCATCGTTCTGGAATTCATCTTCCAGGTCATCCCCTTTTCACTGATGTTCTCCATTCCGTGGGGATTCCTGACGGCCGTTCTTCTGGTGTACGGCCGTCTGGCCTCAGACAACGAACTCACCTCCATGCGCATGTCCGGCATGAGCCTGTGGCGTCTGAGCGCCCCCGCCATCGCCATCGGCATTGCCCTTTCCGGCCTTTGCTACTGGATTAACATAGACATCGCACCGCGTGCCAAGCAATCCATTTCCGAGCTGCTCATCAAAGCCGCTTCCATCAACCCGAAAGGGCTTCTCAATGAAGGCCAGGCCATTACCAAATTCGACAACCTGGAAATCTACATCGACAAACGCGTGGACGACGTCATCCACGGCATGCACATTTACCAGAAAGCGGACGAAAAATCTCCGGCCGTGGCCATGCACTCGGAACGCGTAACCATGGATTTCTCTCCCGAGAAAAAAATCCTCACTCTGCACCTCATCAATCCCCTCATCACTACTCAGGAAAAAGACTCCATCTCCCAAAGCGTGACCATGGACGAAATGCCTCTGAGCATCAATCTGGACAAATCCCGCTCCCGGCGCATCAAGGCCAACCGCTTCACCAACCGGGAAATCCGGGAAGCTCTGGACACGCCCGGCTATCTGGATAAAAGACAGACTACGGAATTCGCCACGGAACTGCCCAGGCGAGCCTCCTTCTCCCTGGCCTGCATTGTCTTTGCCCTCATCGGCGTGCCGCTGGCCATCAATACCCGCAGAAAAGACACCTCCACGGGATTTGCCCTGGGCATCCTGATCGCCTCACTCTACTTTTTAGCCCTGATCTTTGCGGACTTGTCCCGTAAAAACGACACGATGCTCCCCTATATTCTGCTCTGGCTTCCCAACATCATCACGGTTGCCGTGGCGCTGCGCCTTCACAAACGGGCCACGCACAAGGGATAAGCCCCCGGCGGAAGTCCCCCCCGCTGGCGTGGAATTAGCTTTCACAGCATGGGAGCTTCGGATAACATGATGTGCATGCAGCACGTCCCCACCATCGCCATCGTAGGCAGGCCCAATGTCGGGAAATCCGCCATCTTCAATAGAATGGCAGGCAGGCGCATCGCCATCGTGCATGATGAACCCGGCGTCACCCGCGACCGGCTCTCCGCCCCCTGCAGGATTACGGACCGCGCCTGTAAAATCATGGACACGGGCGGTATCGGCGCGCGCCTGAGCGACGGCTTTGCGGAACAGGTGGAGGCGGAGGCGGACATTGCCATAAAAACGGCGGACCTCATCCTCTTCGTGCTGGACTGCCGGGATCACCTCACCCCTATCGACCAGAGCATCGCGGACCACCTCCGTAAATCGGACATTCCCGTCATCCTCCTTCTTAACAAAGCCGACCATGAAAAACAGGATCTCAATCTGGGCGAATTTGCCGGACTGGGTTTTGACGACCATATCTTTCTCTCTGCCGCCCACGGCAGAGGCTTCTCCGAATTAGCCTCCCGGCTGGACGGTTTTCTCAAGCAGAAAGGGGCTCCGCTTAAAGAAGAACTGGAGGAAAAACCGGAAAACGGAGAGGAAACGCCCCTTCCCATCAAGGTAGCCGTAGTGGGACGCCCCAACGCTGGCAAATCCTCTCTGGTCAACGCCATCCTCCAGGACAGGCGCACGATCGTCTCCAATGTGGCGGGCACCACCCGTGACGCCATTGACATCCCCTACCTGCACGACGGCCAGCCCTACGTGCTGATTGACACCGCCGGCATGCGTCCCCGCTCCCGTCGGGACACCTCCGTAGAAGTCTTCTCCGCCATGCGCAGTGAGAAAGCCATCCGCCGGGCGGATATCTGCCTGCTGGTCATTGACATCGCGGCGGGCATCACGCAACAGGACCGCCGCATTGCCGGCATCATTGCGGAAGAAGGAAAACCCTGTATCATCATCGTCAACAAATTCGACCTCTTCCATCCGAATGCCCCCCGCAAGGACCGCATGGCGGAAGTGGAGGAACAGGTGCGCAGGGAACTCTTCTTCATCAGCTATGCGCCTTTCATCGCCACCTCCGCCAAAAAAGCGGAAGGCGTGGAAATCATCTTCAAAGTCATCACGCGCATCCGTCGGGAATCCCATAACCTGCCCACTACCGGCCAGCTCAACCGCCTGATCCAGCTCGCCCAGCAGATGAACCCTCCCGGCTCCGCCAGCGGTTCCGCCAGAAGGCTGAAAATATATTACGCCACCACAGCGGTGGACCCCAAGTACAATACTATTCCCGTCCCACGCTACGTTCTTTTCGTCAATGACAAAAGCCTGCTCACGGACAGCTATTCCCAGTACCTGCGCAACAAAATAAGGGAAGCCTACCCCGCTCCCGGCATTCCGGTCATCTTCTCCGCCCGTTCACGCGTGCGCAACGACTGATCATCCCTCCTTCTCCGCATGCTCTCCGTCAGGAACCTCAGCGCCTCCTTCCACACCAGGGCCGGCATTGTCCGGGCGGTAAGGAATGTGTCCTTTGATGTAGCTCCGGGGGAAACGCTTGGCATCGTGGGTGAATCCGGATCCGGAAAATCCGTCACCTGCTACTCCATGATGGGGCTCATTCCGATGCCTCCGGGCCGCATTGAAAGCGGTTCCGCCATGCTGGACGGCACGGATCTGCTCCGTTGCACGGAAAAGGAACTCCGCGCCATCCGCGGCAAACGCATTTCCATGATCTTCCAGGACCCCATGACCTCTCTCAACCCGTACCTGACCATCGGGGAGCAGGTGGCGGAACCCCTTATCATTCACGAAGGGGCCGGCAAAAAAGAAGCGCGGGCACGCGCGCTGGAACAGCTTGCCTTGGCAGGCATACCGGATGCGGAACAGCGCATGGACGCATACCCCCACCAATTCTCCGGCGGCATGCGCCAGCGCGTCATGATTGCCATGGCCCTCATCACCAGGCCGGAAATACTCATCGCGGATGAACCCACCACCGCCCTTGACGTCACTGTCCAGAAGCAGGTGCTGGATCTCATCAGAAAACTTCAGCAGGACATGGGCACCTCCGTCATCCTCATCACGCATGACCTCGGCGTGGTGCGCCAATACGCGGACCGCATCAACGTCATGTATGCAGGCCGCATTGTGGAAAGCGCCCCGGCGGAAGAACTTCTGGAACATCCCCGGCATGCCTACACCAGAGCCCTGATGAAATCTATTCCCGGACTGCATGCGAAAGGCGCCCCCCTCTATACCATTCCCGGACTGCCACCCAACATGACTCAGGAGCCCTGCGGATGCAGCTTCCGCCCCAGAAACACCCTCGGAAACCCGGCGCTCTGCTTCACGGACCGGGAACCGGAGCTGGTGGAAATATCCCCGGGGCACTCAGTCCAGAACTGTCCGGGCTGTCTGGCTTAGGTTTCCTTCCTGTTTGCTCGCAGGTAATGCTGCGTACAGGAAAATCCTTTTAACTGAATTGATTTCCGCACAATTCTTCCAGAATTCCGTAAAAACGGCCCACGTGCACTCCATCCACCAGCACATGGTTCGCCTGAATGGCTACGGGCATCACCATCCTGCCGGAAGCATCCGCCTCCACCTTCCCCCAATGGATGAGGGGAAAGTATTGATCCCGGAACACCCTGTAAGCGCTGGCCACTTGTGTGAATGGAATCCACGGCAGGCAGCTGAATACGGCAATATCCGCCCTGTGGCACGGATTCGCCTGGGCGGGAGCAAGTTTGGCCGCCTGGACAAGAGGAACGGCATGTTCCAGGAAATCAGCCAGCTCCATCCGGTATTCCACTAAAATCTGAGTGAATTCTCCATCCGCTGCCAGCACCGGAACCAGGGCATTCACGGACTCATACTCCCACACCTCCCCTTCTTCCACCCGCTGGCGCAGCTGGGGCACCCTGTTCAACGCCTTCAACAGCACAAACAGGCACAGAATGAAAAAGGAAATCCCCTCCTGTTTCGCATAACGGTACAGGGCATCCACCCGGACCGGAGACGTAATGGAAAACGAAGGGCAGTCAAACGTCCGGAAATACTCATAATGGGACCTTCGAGGCCAGGAAGCGATTTCTATTTTCTTTTTCATGCACTTATTTTCTATTCAGGGAAAGCTTCCCCGTACACGTTTTCGCGTTGTTGCTCCGGCAGCAAAAAAACAGGACAGAAGCAGTCAAAGCAACAATATTCCCCGCCTCTCCCGGAAATTCCAGCCCGGCTGTCCCCAGCGCCAACGCATTGATTAATGCCTTTATTTATCCAATCATCAACTATGTTGCAATAAAGAACATCCTGAATGCTTCTACCCCTCGCGAACGGAAAGCAAATCCGTCACGGACGCATGCTTCATGCGCCACGCAGGCAGAAGACACGCCAGGGAGGAGAGGACAAACACCAGAAGCACAGCACAGGCCAGATGCGCCCAGGGCATCGTAACAGGAGGAGTAACGATGCCGAAGTGGTAACCGTATTCCAGAATCTGAATGGAGCACCAGGCGCCAAGCACTCCCAGCGCAAGACTCATGACAACGGCGCACAGGGAAACCATCAGCGTCTCCGCCCAGAGCATCCGCATCACCATGCCGCCCGGCACGCCCACCGCACGCATCAATCCGAATTCCCGGCGGCGGGACTGAACGGAAGCCAGCACGGTATTGAGCACGGCCAGAACGGCGATCACCATGATGATGATAGGAAGCTTGCTCATTGTAAAAATCACATCATCCCCGCGGCTGGTAACGCTCCCACCCAGGCTTTCCCTGGTCAGGGCTTTCACCAGGGGCCTGGCTCCTTCCCCTCCGTTCTCCTGCTGCCTCACCTTCATCAGGGCATATTCCCCCAGGTCGTTCTGAAGTTCCACGTTGCTAATCCCCGGAGCGGTATCCCCCCAGATGAACTGGAATCCCTGATGAGCGTATTCTTCTTTGAGCCAGCGTTCATCGGCAATCGCCAAAGCAGCGACAAAGCCTCCCCGGCGGAC
The DNA here is from genome assembly GCF_002493465.1 of Akkermansia sp. UBA7090. NCBI lineage: Bacteria > Pseudomonadati > Verrucomicrobiota > Verrucomicrobiia > Verrucomicrobiales > Akkermansiaceae > Akkermansia > Akkermansia sp. UBA7090. The sequence goes on along the minus strand of NZ_DKYW01000009.1, from coordinate 286,699 downwards.
GCGCATTCCGCTGGTTTTGGTCAACCAGTGCCAGCCGGGGAAGGAAACTACTCCCGCCACTTTCCAGGGTTCTCCCCGCACGGCGGCCCCCCTGCCCCGGCCGCGAATACCGGAAGGAGACTCATTTCCGGGACGGCGTTCCCGGGAAGACGGATTAACCAGCATCAAGTCATCCCCGACCTTCAACCCCACCGCCCGCGCGAACGTGTCCGGAATCAGGAGAGAACGGGTGGATTCCAGCATGGCATAAGCCTCCTGCGGATTTCCGGAAACAAACACGGGGTTGAACAGCGGATGGCTCCCCCCGGTCATCTCCTCCACGGGAATGCCGGCCAACACGATGGAACGGTTGCGCATCCCGGAAAAACCGGGGGTCTTCATCTGTGCCGGAGCAATATCCGGTTCATCCACGTAGATGGGATACATTCGGGAATTCCGCAGGCTGGGGCGCGTCATCAGCTCCGGAACGTCCGCGGATTTGAACTCCGTATGCAGGAAAGAAACCAGGGTTCCGGGCGTCGACGTATCAGGAGAAAAGGGAACCAGCATGGAATAGCCCCATGTCTGCACCCCCACAAAAAGAGACAGGCCCACAGACATGGATACGGCAGTTCCCACGGAACGGCTGAGGTTGCGGCTGAGCTGCATGTTCAGGAAAGAATGCGGAACGCGCAGCAGAAATCCGGTAATCCATGCCCCGGCCCACTCCGTCACGCGCACGAAGGAGGGGGCCAGAAACAGCGCACCGGCTACCAGGCCCGGGTAACCCAGCCAGAAAAATATCCATTTGCGCGTTTCTGCCTCCAGACCCGGCAGCAGCAAGGCCGCAGGCTGAAGACATACGCATGCGAGGCCCGCCGCGACAGACCACACAGGAACACGGCTCACCTTCCCGATGAATCCGGAGGAAGGAACGGCCGCTTCCAGCGGAGACTGGCGGGAAGCGCGCCACGCAGGAATGATGGAAGCCAGCAAGGCCCCGCCCACAGCGCATACGGCGGCGGTTAATACGGTGGACCAGGTCATCACGGGGACAGAAGCAGAGACTTCCTCCAGCAGGTACACCAGGAAAAAACCGGCGGCCAGCCCTCCCAGCAATGCCGGAATGCACAGAAAAATCCCTTCTCCTGCAATCAGCAAAGCAATTTGCATGCGCCCCAGCCCCAGAGCGCGCATCAGGGCCAGCCTGCGGGCACGTTCGCTGACGCCGATGCTCAACGTCGTAAAAATGATGAAAATGCAGGAGAACAGGACAAGCCAGACGGACATTTCCGCGCTATCCTTCTGTGAACGGACGGACCGGTCGCTGGAAAGCCGCCGGATGATGGAATCCGTATCCGCCACCGCAGCGGCGGCCTGGACCAGCTCCTGCCGGAAACTTTCCGCAAATTCCTTTTTGTCCACTCCTTCCTTGAGTTGAACGTAAATCAAATTAGGGGCAAAAGGCTGTCCCGTAATTTTCTCGCATACCTTCACGGGCACAAAAAGGGAGGAGAAAGCCGGGCCGGACATGCCGCCCGGCCCCATAATGACGCCGGGGGTGGCCTTGGCCTGCTTGACGATGCCCACAATCTTGACGTCGTACACATGCGTTCCCACGCGCACGTTCATGACGGTTCCCACTCCCGCGCTGAAATATTTGGCGCTTCCGCTGCCCAGCACCCCCTCCATGGCTGAGGAGGAAGCCATATCCGGCCAAACTCCCTCCTTCAATTCATAAGGGCACTCCGCAGCATGGTTTCCCACCAGGATGGGGCTCTGGGGAGGAATTCCCATGCGGTCGCGCATCTGCTCGTCAAAGCTGCCCCGCTCATTTCCGCAGCCGATTTGGAGGCGCGGCACCTGGCACGCGGCGTTCACCGTTTCCACAAGGGGAGAGGCGGCCAGACGGGCGGGCAGCTCCTGGTCACGGAACTGCGGATACTGTCCGGGAGGAAGGGGCCCTTTGGGAGACTCCGGCACCAGGCAGAGGTCATAATTCCCCATATAGGCCTCCGCATCATTATCAAACTCCCTGACCAGCGTATCATAGCTCCCCATCATCCATACAATGAGGCTGACGGAGACAAGGATGGCGAACACGCTGACAGCCATCCGACCGGGGCTGGCAAGCAAATCTCTCCAAATCAGTTTGACCAGCAACCTCATAAAGCATCATTCAGCGTACGTTCATAGAAGGAGGACAATTCCGCAGGACCGGCAAATTCCGCTGTGGACCTGTCGTCCACAATGCTGCCGTCCTTGAGCACGATTACACGATCCGCCCACATGGCTACGTCCGGCGCATGCGTCACCAGGACAAAAGCACAACCTTGCGCACGATGCAAATCCCGGAACAAATCACCCATAAGACGGGTATTTTCAGAATCCAGGTTGCCCGTAGGCTCATCCGCCAGCACCAGAGCGGGACCGGAGACCAACGCACGGGCAATCGCTACGCGCTGCTGCTCCCCGCCGCTGAGCGTATCCGGCATGGCATGCCGACGGTGAGACAGCCCAACCTTCTCAATCATGGCGTCCAGGGCGGCGGGAACCACCTTCCTGCCTCCCGCCAGGGACGGCAACAGAATGTTTTCCTCCACGTTCAAGGTGCCCACCAGGTTAAACATCTGGAAAATGAACCCTACACGGTCCCGCCGGTACACCGTCAGGGAAGCATCCGACATGGAACCGAGATCCATCCCATCCACCGTCACCGTGCCGGAATCCGGAGCCAGCAGCCCTCCCAGCACGTTCAGCAGAGTACTTTTTCCGGAGCCGCTTGCGCCCATCACGGCAACGAACTCTCCCCGGTTCACGGTAAGGCTGATATCTTTCAGCACAGTGATATTCCCGGAACCGGATTTGAAACTGCGCTTGAGATGGCTGACGGAAATGACGGGGGAACTCATGGCGGAAACGCAAGGTTAAAACGTGGTCTTCAGGCCTACTTCAAACGTACGCGGCTCTCCCACCGTGCACTGCACGGCATGGCGGGTGGACTGCACGTACTTTTTATCGAAGATATTATACACAGCCAGCCTCAGCGTGGCGTCTTTCAGCCATTTGGATTCCGGCAGGGGGATTTCCACCGTAAAGTCGAATACGCTATAGGAGGGGATGGTGTAGTTGTCCGCAATTTTTGCGCCTCGGAACGTAGCGTAGTAGGAATCCTTGCAGCGGTAGCCCAGGCCCAGCACCGTACCGTTCAGCAATCCTCCGTCAATGCGGTACTTCTGCCAGAGGGCCAGAGCATTCGGAGCAATCGTGGGATACACTTCCCCGGTGGTCCGGTTCTTGGTGCGGGTGTAGGTGTAGGAAAGATAGGAACTCCAATTCCTGGTTATTTCCCCGTTCAGGGAAAGTTCCACGCCTTCCGCCCTCTTGGAGCCGTCCGAATAGTACCGGTTGGTATATCCGTCTATGGCGACAGGCGTATTATTCTGGATGATGTCAAACCAGGAAGCGGAAAACCACACCTTATCAACCGGGCTGACCCGGAAACCGAATTCCATCTGGTCCGTACGCCAGGAATCGGTCAATTCTTTCCCGTTTTCATCCAGATACCCGAAGTTGGGGGCGGACGTACGGGCTGCGTTGGCGAACAACGCTACGCGTTCGCCGAACATGCGGGTAATTCCGAAGCGGGGGCTCCACGCAAACGCATAATTATTGTCCAGGCTGAAATGAGCGTCACCGCGCACGCCGGCCAGAAAACGCCACTGTCCATAGCTGAGAACATCCTGCAGCAGAAAACCCGCCCTCTGCACCACGGTATCCGTCGCATTGGCGCCGGAATAATCGCGTCCTGCCGGGAAAAAAGGAGGAGGATTGTACAGGGAAAAATAGCCGTTCGTGTTCGCGGTAGCATTAGTCACCAGGCTGGAACCGTCCCCATAAACGCTGCTGCCCGTGTAAGAAATGCCCATCAGGGCTTCATGCTTCACCTGCCCGGTCTTAAATTCCGCCAGTGCGTTGGAATAAAAATTCCAGTTGATATTCCACTCGTCGCTCCAGGCGGCTTCATATTTGGCCTTTCCGGAAGCAATCATCTGGTTGTAATAATCCGCCGTGCTGGTTCCTCTCCCTGCGGAAGAGGAAATGCCCCAGACATTATAATCCACGTCGCTGTACCCAATACCGCCGCCAATGCGGATCGTCCATATCTTTTCCAGCTTGCGTTCGAAATCCAGCATCGCCAGCAGGGATTTGGAATTAAGCCTTCCGCTCGGAGAACCGTACCAGGCGTCATACGGCCCCACAAAATGGCCGCCCAGCACAGGAATGCCCATCGTCGTCGGGGAATTCTGATACTGGAAACTGGTCGTCAGCACCGTCTTGGTGCGGGAATCATGCTGCCAGCGGAAAATGGGGGAGACCGTGTACTTCTGGCCTCCGTTGGCGCCGTTGCTCAGCCAGAACGGACGTTCATACTCGGCGGCTACCACCGTGCGCAGGGCAAATCCATTCGTTTCATCCCCCCTGTACCGGGTATCGTCAATCGTTGCGCGGTATTTCTGCCCGTGGTGGGAAAGGCGGGCGTAGGCCGTCAACTCCGTCCGTTCCAGGAAATCAGGCTCCTTCAGAATCAGGTTGATGGAACCGCCGGCGCCGTATGCCCCAAGCGTACTGGTCTGGCCGCCGGAAATGGAACCGATGGGGCCTTTGACAATCTCAATATTTTCTATCAGGGACGTATCCATGCCGTACCCCATGCCCCGCGGAAGAGGCATGTTGCCGAGCTGGACATCACTGCCGGCAAAGCCGCGGATCGTGTACTGGTCCGCCGTACGGGATAAAAGCATGTCTCCGCCCGTATTGACGGAAGAATCCATACGCAACGCTTCCACTAGGGAATCGGATCCTTTGGAATCCATCAGATCCCTCGTAATGACGTTTACCGTTTGTGGAACTTCCTCCGTCTTCATGTTCGTAAGAGTGGCGGAACTGACCGTTTCCGCCCGCAGGGACCTGGAACGGATGGTCATCACGCGTTCCGGCATTTCCTGCACGCCTTCCTCTGCTGCGGCAGGCTGTGTCTCGGCATAGGCAGACTGTCCGAGAACAAGCAGGCTGCCAATGGCGGCGGCACGGTGCAAACCGCGCCCCTGGCGGCAATGGCGGGGGATATTCATGTTGGAAAAACGCATGGCGTCAAGTATAGGACGGAACAAAGGGCCGTCCATTCCCGATTGTTAACAATTTGATAACAGACCGTTCCTTTTCCTTCAGGCAAAAGCGTATCTGGCGGCAGAACGACCATGCCCTTTCACAAGCCCAACGCCTGCGCCCGGCTCTCCGCCGCGGCCTTCAGCCATTCCCGCAATGCTTCCTTATCCCCTGCGGCCAGCCAATTCCTCACTTGCCCCAGCTGGGCCAGGGCTTCATCCAGACGCTCCAGAACGGCAGGGGAATTTTCCGCCAGAATTTCCGCCCACATGGACGGTTCCCCCATGGAAATGCGGGTGGTATCGCGGAAACCTCCGGCGGATACCAGCCCCAGCAGCTTCGCATCCCCTCCGTCCAGGGCGCTGTGGACGCACAAGGCGGACAAAGCATGAGGTATGTGGGAAATGCGCGCTACGGAAGAATCATGATCCGCCGCTTTCATCCGGATGCAGTGGCAGCCCACACGCTCCCAGAACCGCTGGAGCAACAGCAGCACATCTTCATGCACATGCTCGTCATTCGTCAGGATGCAGGTAGCATCCCGGAAGAGCTCTCCGGAAGCATGCTCCATACCCTGCTTTTCGGAACCGGCCATAGGATGGGAGCCGATAAACGCCACGCCGGCTTTCGCCAGCACGGACCCAACGGCCTGGTGCACACACCCCTTCACGGAACCCACATCCGTTACCAGAACTCCCGGCTTCAATAAAGGAAGCATGTCGGAAACAAGGGAGGGCATCACGCCAACCGGGGTAGCCAGCACAACCAAATCCGCCCCCTCCACCACCTCTTCCATCCGGGTGGAAGCAGCATGGGCGGCTCCGGAAGAACGGGCATATTCCAATGGTTCTTCCCTTCTGCCCCACAAACGCACATGAACATGCGGCAACTGCTTCCTGACGGCCAGCGCCAGTGACCCGCCCAGAAGGCCGGGGCCGAGAATGGCGACGGAGGAGAAGAAAAACTGCTTTCGGGAATATTCTCTCATGGATTTACAGGGGAATACATCAGCGCCCCGGAACATCGGCATGTTCAGGGGCGCGGCATGATCTCGCTGCGGCGGCCGCATCAGGGCACGCGGAACTTCTTAATCTCGTTGGGGAAGTTGGTGTCCCGCAACACCGTCCCGGAGGGATACGGCTTATTGGTGCTCCTGTTCAAAATCTTGATCTTCTTGGTGCGGTCATACGGGCTGACCACCACCGTGGGATCCGCAGTAGGCCACGCCACCGGTACGGAAGAAGAAGCGGAAGGTTCCACAGGCCTGGGGGCGGCAATGCCGGAACCGGCGGAGCCACCCACGGGATTCGGAACGACGGGCTTGGGCACAACGGGAGCCGGAGGCGTGATATTGTTGGCCCCTCCCACCATATTGCTGATGGTCCCGGAATTAGTGCGGGCGGGGTCCGGGTTAAAACCGGAATTCTGCCCGGCCATCGGGTCCAGAGAATTTTCACGCTGGATATCATTCAGCAGGCTATCGCCCTGGGCGCCCATAGCACCGGACGGATAGACATTTTCCGTAGGATAAATGCCGATGGGGCGTTCATTCACGCGCTCCGTTTCACAGGAAGGCAGAAGAATCGCACCTGCGGCCAGCAACACGCCTATCGTCGGGGAAGTATTCATATAATCTCTCTTCGGGTGATAGCTTTCTGCCAGCATCCTACGGCCCCGCAACCTCATGTCAACCATAAAGCCTGTTTGCCGAACCTCTTCATGACAAGGAATCTCCGGCTTCCGCTCCCGCACGCGGGCAAAGCTGCCCGGACATGCCGCGCCAGCCTCCGGACCATCCCCTGCCCGCCCCTTTCAAAAAACCGGAAAAACGGTTCCCCCTCCTCCCGGGAACGCGCCTGTACGGGAACAGATTATCCTTCCCTACACCCCATGATCTGCTACAATCCGCCCCACATGGATGACGTACAGACATCTAAGAAAAAAATGCCCTCAAAAAAGGAATGGAGGGGTTTTTATTCCCTGATTCTCATTCAAGCCCAGAACGCTTTCAATGAAAAAGCCGCCCAGTTCCTGCTGATTCCGCTGGGCGTCTGGCTGGCTTCCACCAACGCCGCATACGGGCCGGATTCCTGGGTCAACTCCCTCCAGTACATTCTGGCCTGCATCTTCGTTCTGCCCTACATCCTGTTCTCCCCTTTCGTCGGATGGCTGGCGGACTGCTTCTGTAAGGCCCGCATCATTCAATTCATGTCTTTCCTCCAGATCCTGGTGCTGGGGGCCATGCTTCTGTGCTATAAATACGAAAACATTGAAATGGCCGTTTTCTGGTTTTGCGTCTTCTCCGTTCAGGCGACCATCCTGAGCCCGGCCAAAAAGGGAGTGGTCAAGGACATGGTAGGCTCCCGGCAGCTGGGCTACGCTTCAGGGCTGATGGAAATGAGCCTCATCCTGTCCATGCTGGCGGCCCAGATAGGCATCTTCGCCTGGTTCGACATCCTGCAAGTCTCCTCCAACGACGGCTGGGAAGCGGCCGCTTTCCCCACATTCATCCTCACCTGCATCGCCGTTCCCGTAGCCATTGCGTCCCTTTACCTCCCGCGGTATCCGGCCAACCAGACCAGGAAATTCGAATGGAAGCTCTTTTACGAACATTTCGTGCAGCTTAAATACCTCTGGAGCCAGCGGGACTTGAGGCTCAGTGAAATCGGCGTTTCCTACTTCTGGTTCCTGGCCGGGGCCCTGATGCTCATCTCCCTCCAAATCGCCCAGGAACACCCCATTGACGGCACCGGATTCAGCATGTCCGCGGCCATTCTCATGGCATGGCTCAGCGGCGGCACGGTGGTAGGCGGCGTCATCGCCTCCATCATCTGCCGTAAAAAGATTGAACTGGGGCTCATTCCCCTGGGCGCGATCGGCTTCACTATCGGGTGCATATTCATGTCCTTCTTCGCTCCCGGCTCCCTTCCCAGCAATATCGGGTTCGGCATCACCGGGGCTTTCGCCGCCGCGTACCTGGTGCCGTTAAACGCCCACCTCCAGGACAACTGCGACCCCTCCAACCGCAGCACCGTCATCGCCGCCGGCAACCTGATGGACTGCCTGATGGGGCTGGTGGCCGTCGGCTTCCAGCTCATGCTCAGGAATATCTTCTCCATCCAGAACCAATTCTGGGTGCTGGCCGCCCTAGGCGTGGTCATCACCATTGTGGCATTCCGGCTTATTCCCCGTGAATTCATCCGCATGATGGGCCTCTGGATCATGAGGATTGTCTACCGCTCCCGCATCATCCACCAGGACCGCATTCCGGAAGACGGCGGAGCCGTCATCGTCTCCAATCATGTCACCTACGGGGATGCGCTGTTCCTTTCTCTCATCTGCCCGCGCCCCATCCGATTTATCGTGGCGGAGGAATTCGTAGCCATCCGCTGGCTCGGCTGGATTCTGGAACTCTTCAACTGCCTGCCCATTTCCTCCCGTAATCCGCGGGAATCCCTGTCCAAGGCCATCCAGGCCCTGAAGGCCGGAGAAGTCATCTGCATCTTCCCGGAAGGCCAGCTCACCCGCACGGGAACCCTGTGCGCCGCGCGCCGGGGGCTGGAAATGCTGGCGAAAAAATCGCGCTGCCCCATCGTGCCCATTTACATGGACGAACTATGGGGCAGCATCTTCTCCTACTCAGGCAACCGCTTCTTCTCCAAGGCGCCTCTCCGCGTTCCCTACCGTTTCACCGCCGCCATCGGAGAGCCCATTGAGCCTGACGCCGTCAATCCCCGCATGGTCATCAACACGCTTCGGGAGCTATCCTCTACATGCCTGGAAATTGCAGCCAGCATCGGCAGGGATGCCATCCTGAACCATCTGGAGCGCATCGCCCACAAGCCGCTGGTCTTCTCTAAAAACGCGCGGCTCTCCGGGTATGAAATAGCGGAATGCCTGATGAACGACACCGTGGAAGCGGAGCATCCGGAACTCAGGAAATGGTTGTCCACCCTGCTGGACAGCACCCGCTCCCAAAGCCGTCTGTGCGACTTCTGGATGAACGCCCAGCAGCTGGAACGGGTGAACTCTCTCCAGCCCCGGGAACTTATGCTCACCAGCGTAGGACGCGAAGAAGTCCACGAAACGGTGGCCGCCGTCCTCTGGCCCATCCTCACCAGCACTCCCGTTTACCTCATCAGCGACGGGGACCACAGCATGCCGGAAGGCATCAGACAGATAGCCGGCTCCGATTTCCTGCGCCGCAGGCTCTACAGCCTGGTTCCGAAGACGCGCACGCCGTTTTATGACTTCAGCGGCTCGGGAGACCTGGTTCTTCCCAACATCGGCTGGCGGCCCTGCTTCGCCACGGACCGCGGCATTATCCTAGCCATGTCCATGAAGAGAAGCGTCTTCAAGCTGGATGACGGCACCGTGCAGCTCGGCATGCGGGCCAGGACAAGGGGGCGCCTTCTCCCCGGCTTTTACCTGAATCCCCCTCTTTCCAACGTCATCGCCGGGGCCACCCTCTCCACCCCTTATTCCCTGCCGCCCAACCTGTACCTGGACGAGTCGGGCTTCCTGGCGGAACTCCAGTCTTCCAACCATGAACAATAACTCCTCGTCAACCCGCCTTCCCATCCCGCAGTATGTAATGACACTGGCGCACGCGGCAGCCCTGCGGTCGGAGGACCCGTACCGCAAGGTGGGAGCCGCCGCCCTAGATGCGGACAACCGCGTCATCGGCACTGCCTACAACGGACTGTATCCCGGATTCAAGGCTCAGGACACCTTCTGGGCCAGCCGGGAAGAACGCCAGAAATACATGCTGCATGCGGAAATCAACCTGTGCAGCCTGTTCCGGAGGGGGGAAGCCAAGGTGGTGGCATGCACCACGATGCCCTGTACCTCCTGCATGCAGGCGCTGTGCGCCCACGGCGTAAAGACCATTTATTACTGTGAGCCTTATGATAAATCCGAAGCCCCTGCCATCGCCAGCCTTTACGGCGTGGAACTGATCCAGGTTACGGACTATCCGCTCAGCCGGCACTTCCCCCTTGTCCTGGACAACTGATCCCCGGAAAATCAATCCCGGTGCACGCGGCATGTCCAACCGGCCATGGACCGGGGAACGCCGTCAATGGCCGGGTTCAGATCAAGCCCGGTTTCCGTAATGGTGCCGGAAGTAATGACGCCCGCATTCCGCCCGGCGTCGTCAAAGGCAATGTTCACATTCGCCATGGTACAGGCGGAGCTGCTGTTGGCAGCCGGAGCAATATTCAATACGCCAACATTCCCCCCGCTATTGAACCGGTACGTATAAACCCCGTCGTACACGGCTCTTGTATCCATTCTGATAACATCCACGTCCTGCCCGATGAACTGGAGCTGGAATAAGATGCTCCCTCCCTCAAACAGGCTTACCTGTTGTCCGCTCAAAGAAGTATTCCCGTCGTCTCCGGATTTCCCCGAACCTCCGCCGCATCCGGACAACAATCCGCACACCGTCACAGGAATCATCAACAAGACAGGGAACAACTTTTTCATCCCCGGAAAAATGCACAACATAAAAATATAAGTCAAGCGCACTCAACTATTATTTCATTTTTCCAACATTTTTTAACATCATAAAAAAACCGCCTGTTTTCACAGGCGGTCTCAAGAAAATACGGAAGCTGTCAGCCAACCCATTTCCAGGTAATGGGTATTTCAATATCAGGGTGCAGGCTGTGCTTGACCGGGCAGCTCAGAGCTGCCTGTTCCAGCAGATTCCTGTCCGGACAATCGGACGGAAGCGGAACGGTAATGACGACTTCCAGCTTGCCGATACGGCGGGGATCCGCATTCATGTGTTTGGCCACTTCCACCGTCATTCCTTCCAGATGAATACCCTTACGCCCGGCAACAATACCCATGATCGTGCTCATGCAGCCGGCGAGCGCCGCGCCTACCAGGTCCGTGGGAGAAAAAGACTCGCCCTTGCCGTTATTGTCCACGGGGGCATCCGTGGAAAGCGTGGCCCCGGAAGGTTCATGAACCATGGAACAATGGAGGCCGCCCTCGTACGTCGTTTTAGTTTTTACCATGGCCTTATTTTATACAAGGCTCCCCGCCATGCAACACACAAACATTGAATCCCCCCGTTCTTTATGGTAACCGCCTTTGTTATGAGAAACTTTTTGAAAACAGCCGCCGGCTGCCTGGGCATAATCGCCGGGTGTTTCAGCACGGGGGCGGCCCAGGACTTCGGCGGCATGAGCTTTGGAGAGGCGGGGGACTTTGGCCCTCCCCGGACATCCGGTTCCTCCAAGGCCACAGTCACCTCCTATGGAGAAGCTCCCTTCGTCATCGTGACGGAGCTGGAGCTGCCGGACCACTGGCACGTTTACTACAAAAATCCGGGAACCGTGGGCCTTCCCATGGAAGCCGCCTTCCAGCCTGTGTCCGGTTTCCGGGTGGAAGGCCCCTTCTGGCAAGTTCCGGAACTGGGGAAAGGGCTTGTGGATTTTTACGGATACAGCGGAAAGGCTAAAATGGCGTTCCGGGTAACTCCGGAAAAGGACGCTCCCCCGGAAGCGACGTTCACCACCACCATGACGTGGCAGATGTGCGCGGAACAGTGCGCCGCCCCGGAAACCAGAAACTTCAACGTCACGCTGAAGCGCGGAGACGGGCAGACAGCCCCTGACGCGGCGGAATTGACCGGGAATATGGCAGGGCTTGCCGCCCCCGACTGGGCGGAAGGGCTGAAAGCCCGGATTTCCCAGGAAGGGAAAACCGTCACCCTGCACCTCAGGACAAACGGACGCCCCGTTCCGCAGGATTCCGTCTATTTTTTCTGCAATCAGGGGGAAATCAACCCTACCACTCCCCAAACCTTCAAAAAACTGGATGACTCCAATTATGAGCTGTCCATGCAATTCAATGACACCACGGACGGCCTTTACCCCAACAACCTGCCGGACGCGGACAAGGGGAAACCGCTGACCAGCCTTTCCGGCATCCTGCGCGCCGGCAGGGAAGGCATCATCATCACCGCGGACGACCGCCCCTTCTCCGGGGAATCCCAGGCAACAGCCGCCGGAACGGAATCCGCCCCGGAACCTTCCGCCTCCATCCCCGCGCCTCCGCTGATGGGCCTGGGGGAAATCATGTTCTTCATGTTCATCGGCGGCATCATCCTCAATGTCATGCCGTGTGTCTTCCCGGTAATCGGCCTCAAGATTATGGGATTCGTCCAGCTGGGAGGGGGGGAACGGAAAAAAGTGCTGGCCCACTCCCTTACCTTCGTACTGGGCATCCTGATTTCTTTCTGGATCATTACTGCCATTCTGATTGCGCTGAAAGCGAACATGTTTGACTGGAGCGCCCCAGTCGGCCCCGGCATATTCAGCGGCGACTTCTGGCTGGGCCGCGGCGCGGAGGGCATCGTCAACTGGGCGTTCTGGTTTGAAAACCCCTGGGTGAATTTCTGCCTGCTGGGCCTGATGCTCGCCATGGGGCTGAGCATGTTCGGCGTCTTTGAAATAGGCGTCAAAGCCACGACCATGGGCAACAACCTCCAGCGCCGGAAAGGTTATGCCGGCTCCTTCTGGTCCGGCGCCCTGGCTACGGTCATCTCCACCCCGTGCAGCGCTCCGTTCCTGGGCCAGGCTATCGGCGCGGCCATGCTCCAGCCGCCGCTGGGCATCGTGCTCTGCCTGACCATGATGGGGCTTGGAATGTCCCTTCCCTACATCATTCTGGGCGCCTTTCCCGTCCTGACCAAATACCTGCCCAAACCCGGCGCATGGATGGAATCCTTCAAGCAGGCCATGTCCTTCCTGATGTTCGGCACCGCCGCCTACTTCCTCTGGATTTACATGGCATTCTTTGATGCTGACAACCATCCCCAGGACATCCTGTTCCTCTTCTTCGGGCTGGTGCTGTTTTCCATGGCCTTTTGGGTATACGGCAGATGGTGCCCCATGTACCGCAGCAGAAAGTCCCGCGTCACGGGAGGCATCTTCTCCGTAATCTTCCTGCTGGCCGGCTTGTACTACATGCTTCCGCCGGAAGGAGCCGCCTGGTTCGGCCGCGGTTCCGCTCCCGGGGCGGCGGAGTCCTCCGCTGCCGCAGCCCCCTCCCTCCAGGAGGGAGGAAACATCTGGACGCCCTGGAGCCCGGAAGCCATGCAGGCCGCCCTGGACGGAGGAAAACCCGTTTATGTGGACTTCACGGCCCGCTGGTGCTCCACCTGCCAGGTCAACAAGGCTTCCTATACGGATGAAGTGCTGGCCGCTTTCAAGAAAGACGGCATCGTCATGATGAAGGCGGACAAGACCCGCACGAACCCCGCCATTGACCAGGAACTTAAAAACCTGGGGCGCACGGCCGTTCCCGTCAATGCCCTGTATCTTCCCGGCAGAAAACCTGTCGTCACCAGGGAACTCCTGTCCCCGGCCTACCTGCTGGAATTCCTGGAAAAGGAAATGAACCGCTAGAATATCCTGTTATACGGGCGGCCATCCGCCGCCCTTCCCATCAATCCGGGCCGGACAGCTGAAAACAGGGAAAGCTTATCTTTCCCCGTTCAACAGCGGCAGCAACGCGTCCGCCCACGCCTGATAACCTTTCTCCGTCAGATGGACATGATCTCTGAACATGCCATCCCTGAACGTCCCGTCCGGCTTCAGCAGACTGCCGTTAATGGATAAAATGGTGGTCCTCGGAAGCTCAAGCCTGCGCAGCAAACGGTTAATCTCCTCCTGCCTCCTGCGCAACGGGCTGTCGGGACCGGAGCCGCAGGGAGTCACCTCCATCAGAATCAAACGGGTCTCCGGAAACTTCTTCAGCAGGCGTACGGCTATCTCCCGGATGCCCTTCACCGTCTGCGCCGCGGGCTGCCGCCCCTTCCAACGGCCGATATTATTCGTCCCGGCCAGCAAAACGCAATAGCGGGGGGAAGTCTTGACCGCCAGTTTCGTATCCTCCATGCGCCACAGCATACTGTCCGTCCTGTCCCCGCTCACTCCGAAGTTGACCGCCTTTATCGGCAGGAACAGCCTCTTACACAGCGCGGCACCTTCCCGTTCCCAGCATTCCGTAATGGAATCCCCCACGAACAGAATGCCGCATTCCTTCCCCAGCAAATTTCCCCGGACCGCCCTGTAACGGGCCGGAACCCACGGCTGGGTATTCAGTTTGGGAACATCGGACGGATCCGGAACCTCATCAGCAGGAACCGCATCCCGGAAAAACATTCTTTCCCCTGCCGGGAAAATCATGTTCTCACCGCTCTGCCCAATACCTCCAAAGGCTGTCCGGACAAATTCAATTCCTTTACCAGAAAACGGACAATCAGCAGGCTTGCCAACGCATCATACAGAGCGTCATGCCACCGGCGCGCAGGAAGCAGAGCCTCCACGGAACAGGTCAGCCCCAGGGCGCCGCACAAAGAAGACAGGGAATAATCCTCCAGACCGGGGACGCACATCCGGCCCAAAGCCAGCGTATCCAGCCACGGACCGAAACCGTGGCCCGGAAAACGCCGCAGGAACTTCCGTTCCGTGGCAGGATTATGCCCCACCACCACGGCCTGCCCCAGCCGGGAACGTATCTCCGGCCACAGGGAAAGAAAAGACGGGGCATCCGCCAGCATCTCCGTAGTAATGCCGTGCACCTGGGAGGCGGACCATAAAACCGGCTTCTCCACCGCAATATAGGAAGTCCACAACTCAGGTTCGTCCTCCAGGCGGGAACATGCGGCTATGCCTATCTGGACGGGCTGGTCCGTCTCCCCCCGGGCCGCGCCGGCGGATTCAAAATCAATGGCGGCGAAACGCAGGCCGCCGATTGTATCCGAAAGCGGAGGCATATCAGAACAACTCCAGCTGAGCGTATTCCCCGACAGGCATATCGTCGTCCATGTCCGTATTCTTGGCTCTCGGTTCCGCCAGCCGGGAACGCCCCTTTTTCCTGGGGCGCGTGGAATTCATCTCCAGATGGGACAGGATGGCTTTGGCGCGGTCCACAATGACGGCAGGCATGCCGGCCAGTCGGGCCACCTGAATGCCGTAGGACTTGTCCGCCGCTCCCGGCACGATCTTGCGCAGAAACACAATTTCCTCCTTCCATTCCCGTACGGCCACATTGTAATTCTGCACGCCCTGCCTGGAATTGGCCAAATCCGTCAGCTCATGATAATGCGTGGCGAACAGGGTGCGGGACTTCAACTCGTCATGCAGGTATTCCGCCACGGCCCAGGCGATGGAAAGACCGTCAAAGGTGGCCGTGCCCCGCCCGATTTCATCCAGAATAATCAGGGAACGCTCCGTGGCGTTATTCAGAATCAGGGAGGTTTCGCTCATCTCCACCATAAAAGTGGACTGGCCGCGCGCCAGGTCGTCGCTGGCTCCCACGCGGCAGAAAATGCGGTCCACCAAACCGATGTGGGCGGCTTCCGCCGGCACATACGCTCCAATCTGGGCCATCAGCGTAATCAGGGCCACCTGGCGGATATAGGTGCTCTTGCCCGCCATATTGGGCCCGGTCAGCAGAATAAGGCGGTTTTCCTCCGGTTCCAGAAAAGCGTCATTGGGAACGAACACATCGCCGGAAACATTCTGCTCAATAACAGGATGACGGCCATTGACAATGCGCAGGGTCATGGAATTGTCCAGAACGGGGCGGCAGTACCGGTACTGCTGCGCGCCCTCCGCCAGTCCCAGCAGCACGTCCAGATCCGCCATGGCGTCCGCCGTCATCTGGATATCGTCAATGTGACGGCCCACTTCTTCACGCAACAGGAGGAACTGCTCATACTCCACCTGGCGGGAACGCTCGTCCGCCCCCAGGATGGTATTCTCCATCTGCTTGAGCTCCGGGGTAATAAAGCGCTCCGCGTTCACCAGCGTCTGCTTGCGCTGGTAATCCGGGGGCACTTTATCGTAATGGCTCTTCGTTACTTCAATGTAATAACCGAAGACGTTATTAAAGCGAATTTTCAGGGAATCAATTCCCGTGCGCTTGCGCTCCTTCTCCTGCAGCCGTGCCAGCCACTCCTTCCCGTCGCGGGAAGCCAGACGCAATTCATCCAGACCGGCATGGTACCCTTCCCTGATGATGCCGCCCTCCTTGATGGTCACGGGCGGTTCATCCACCAGGGCGCGCTGGAGCAAATCCACCAGCTCATCAAAACAGCCCATGCGGGAACGGATGCTCTCCAGCATCTCCCCTCCGCCGGGCAGGGATTCCAAATCATCCCTGAGCGCGGGGATGCGCGCCAGGGAAGAAGCCAGAGCCTGGAGGTCGCGGGCATTCCCGGCGCCCTGGGAAATGCGGCCCGTCAGCCGCTCCATGTCCCGTACATTCTTCAGGCTCTCCCTCAGCTTGCTCATCAGGTAGGGCTCCTGCAGCAGAACGGCGATCACCTCCTGCCTTGCCAGAAGCTTTTCCAGATCGCACAGTGGGTGGAGCAGCCAGTCCCGGAGTTTGCGCGCTCCCATGGGGGTGCTTGTCCTATCCAGGGTCCCCAGCAGGGAAAGCTTCACGCCGCCGCGGGAATCCACCAGATCCAGATTCCTCTGGCTGGCCTGGTCAATCAGCACGGCGTTCTCCGTGGCGCGCACGGAAATGCGGCGCAAGTGGTCCGTGGGACGGCGGAGCTGGTAGCTCAGATAATGGAGCACCGCGCCGGACGCCCCCAGGGCGGCGGTCATCTCCCCGCAGCCGAAGCCGTCCAGGGAATGTACCCGGAAATGGCTCAGCAAATTGGGAATGGCCGTGGAAGGCAAAAAAGTATATCCGTCGTAATAAAGCGTGGGGTGGGTTCCGGGGAAGCAGTCCGTCTGCTCGTCGCTGACCAGGAGTTCGGAGGGATTGATGCGGGACAACTCGTCCAGAAGCAAATCCATGTGTTCGAACTGGGCCACGGAAAATTCCCCCGTGGTGTGGTCCACGCATGCCAGGCCGAAGCGCTTCTTGTCCCTGTACAACGCCACGATGTAATTATGGCGGGAGGAATCCAGCAAATTCATGTCCGCCAGGGTTCCGGCGGAAATCACGCGGGTCAGTTCCCGCTCCACCAGCTTGCCCGGCTGCGGAATGGTGGTCTGCTCCGCAATAGCCACCCGCTTTCCTCCCTTCACCAACCGTCCGATATACCCTTCCGCGCTGTGGTGGGGCACCCCGCACATCGGAATGCCGTGGCGCTTGGTCAGCGTCAGGCCCAAAATGGCGGAGGCCTCCTTGGCGTCCTCAAAAAACATTTCGTAAAAATCCCCCAGCCGGAAAAACAGCAGCACGTCTTCCGGCAAGCCCTTCTTCATGCGAAGGTACTGATCCATCATCGGGGTTGAGGCAGGTCCGGAACTACTCATAAATAACGTTGGAAGAGTAATCCGATTAAGGCTTCAAAGCAAGGTTGGAATCTTGTTAGAACCGGGGTTCCCCACCGCTTTTCCAAGGAAAAGCCAGGGAGAAAACATCCAATGCCCCGCAAAGAAAATGCGTTGCCGCAGCAATCATTACACCTTTTCTCTCCTTCCCGGAAACAGGCCCTCATACGGAAGAACCCGACCACGCTGCCTTTCATCTTTTTGCGGTGCGCGGCTGATAACAGGCCATTTACTCTAAGGAAGAAAAAAACCGTGCCGCAACCGGCAGCGGCACGGTGTAAAATCAGATTGACGCAATTAATACCCCACCACGGGAGCATCCTTCCACAGGGTGTCCATGCCGTAGAATTCGCGCGTTTCCTGCCCCATGATGTGAACCATCACGTCAATGTAGTCCACTACGGACCACAATGCCACAGGCGTATCTTCCACATAGGTGGGGAGGGCTCCCGCCTTTTCCCGGACGGCTTCTTCCAGCTCCCGGATGACGGCGCGCAGATGGGGGACGGACAACCCCGTGCACACTACCATGAAATCCGTCAGGGAAGACATGCCCCGCAAGTCGTACACCCGCACATTTTCAGCCTTGGCGTCATCCGCGGCGCGGGCGCACATCCTGGCCAGTTCCATCGCATCATTGGCTACCATATTCGATTCGTTTCTATTGAATTATTTCTTTTCTCCGCCGTCCATGCCGGACTCATCAGCGGGATTGCAGGAGGAAGGATCACGCTCCGCCTGTTCCTGCTTCTCTTCCTCCTCCCGTTCTTCAGCGCCGTCCTCGCGGGGCTCTTCAGCTTCATCCTTCGCGGAATGGCCGGGATCATCTTTCCCGGGCTGTTCCTCCACTTCGGAAGGCATGGGGGGCGGAGTCACCCTGGCGGGAGGGTTCTTCATTTCCCCGTATTCCAGAATATCCATGACCTGGGAACCTTCCAGCGTTTCAAACTCCATCAGGGCTTCCGTCAGGATATCCAGCTTGTCCCGGTTTTCCGTAAGGATGGCCATGGCGCGTTCATAAGCGCTGTCCACCAGGAAGCGAACTTCCGAGTCAATCAGTTCCGCCGTGGATTCGGAATAATTGCGGGAACGCGTCCCCAGGTCGCGGGCAATATAAACTTCTCCCTGGTGTTCGCCGTACTCAATCAGCCCCAGTTTTTCGCTCATGCCGAATTCGCACACCATGCGCCGAGCCAGGTTGGTGGCGCTCCTGATGTCTCCGGTAGCACCGCTGGTCACATCGCCAAAAACGATCTGTTCAGCGCAGCGCCCGCCCATCGCCACGACGAGCTGGTCCAGCATTTCAGACCGGAGATGGTGCATCTTGTCGTCGGAAGGAAGCCACATGGTCATGCCTAGGGCCCCGCCGCGGGGAACAATGGTCACCCGGTGCAGCGGCTCGCTGTGCGGCGTTTTCAGCAGGCAGATGGCATGCCCCGCCTCATGCACGGCGGTAATGCGGCGCCCCCGTTCGTTAATCGCCAGGCTGCGGCGTTCCCGCCCCCAGCTGACCTTGTCGCGGGCTTCTTCCAATTCGGCCTCCGTAATCTCCTTCAGCCCCTTGCGGGCGGCCAGCAGGGCGGCTTCATTGACCAGGTTGGCCAGCTGGGCGCCGGAGAAGCCGGACGTGCCGCGGGCAATCCGCTCAAAGCTGACTCCGGGCGCCATTTTTACTTTTCTGGCATGCACCTGCAGGATCTGTTCGCGCCCCCGGACGTCCGGCAGGTTCACCACCACCTGCCGATCAAAGCGGCCGGGACGCAGCAGGGCCGGGTCCAGGATGTCCGCACGGTTGGTGGCGGCGATGACGATTACATTGGAGTTGTTTTCAAAACCGTCCATTTCCACCAGCAGGGCGTTCAGCGTCTGTTCCCGTTCGTCATTGCCGCCGCCCATGCCGTAGCCGCGCTGACGGCCCACGGCGTCAATTTCATCAATGAAAATCAGGCTGGGAGCCGTCCTTTTGGCCTGTTCAAACATGTCGCGGACGCGGCTCGCGCCCACCCCCACGAACATTTCCACAAAGTCCGAACCGCTGATGGAATAGAAGGAAGCCTTGGATTCCCCGGCAATGGCCCGCGCCAGCAGGGTCTTGCCCGTGCCGGGAGCCCCGACCATCAGCACGCCGCGGGGAATGGTGGCGCCCAGGTCACGGAATTTTTCCGGATTGCGCAGGAACTCCACCAGTTCCCACACTTCCTCCTTGGCTTCGCTGATGCCGGCCACATCCTTGAACGTCACCTTGTTTTTGTCCGGGGAGATGAGACGCGCCCGGCTTTTGCCGAAGCTCATCGCTCCCCGGGCTCCGCCGCTCTGCGCGCGGAACATGAAGAACAGAATCACCAGAATGAGCACGATGGGCAGCAGATTCAGCAGGATGCCGCCCCAGGAGCCGGATTCGCGCTTGAACTTCGTATCCGGCCCCAGCAGCTGCTTGACGCGGTCTCCCTGGAACTCCAGGGTAAAAGGCACTTCCACGCGTTCAAAACGCTGCTTGTCCACGGAGGCGTCTCCCGTGGCCGCGGGCCAGATACGGGTGACAATCTGGCCGACCAGCACGTTCTGGTTGCCGTCTTCCGCCAGGACGATTCCGTCTTTTCCTCCGGCAATGCGGCCTTCCAGGGCCAGACGATTGAATTCGGGCACGGAGAGCTTCTGCGCTCCCTCGGGAATGAGGGAAACATTCTTTCCTTCTTCCGTCCGGTACGGACTCTCCACCACCCTGTAGCCGGAAAGCTCATTCAGCAAAGGCTTGTCGCGGTCCGGAAGGGACATGGAATAAGTCAGCGCAAAGGGGGTCATTTCCACCTTCGGCTGAATTTCCTTCCTGTACACCAGCGCGTGAATAACGCCTTCGGAACCGTTCTCGCTCAGCACCACTTCCACGGGGGCCTTGGGATCGTTCAGCACCACGCGCCCCGCCTTATACTGGGCTTCAAAGGATTCCAGATTTTCCTTGCGGGGCCCCAGCCCGAAAGATTCAGGGGTGAAAAAGCCAAACGCAAGGACGCCTACAATGAGAAGTACCATGACCCACACGCCCCAGTTGGGGGATTCGGGTCTGCCGGAGCCGGGAAATTTGGGAGGACGGGGAGGACTTGGTGGCATTCTGTCAGACATAATGTGGTTAGCACACAGAAGTTAATGAATAGGGCGGCATGATACGCGAGTCCTTGTAAAATAAAACTTTTTTCCGAGACATGCCAGACAGCCGCCGCAGGACGGGTCCGCACCGTTCCGGGCCGGGGCTCTTCCCGGCAATAAGGCCTTAGCCGGCGCAGGCCTCATTCCCGCTTCCTTTTTCTGCGCCGCCCTTCGTGGTTCGCGCTTTCTCCGTTCATGCGCTGCCGGAGACGCCGCTTCCACTGGGGCATCCTTTCCTCCGCCGGGGCCGCATGGGAACCGGCACCTTCCCGGCTCTTTTCCTGCCAGGCCCCCTCCTCCTGCGCGTTCAGCCGCTCCCGCCGCCTCTGTTCCTGGATTTCCGCCAATTTTCTGGCGCGTCGGATTTCCACCCGCTTGCTCACCTCCCCGTGGGCGGAGGTCACGCGCCAGGGGCCGATGCGGCGGGGATAGGTAATGGGCGCGCAAACCAGTTCCGCATCCAGAAAACGCATGGCCCCCACCAGCAGGTTCTTGACATTCGCCAGCAGGCCGCCGTCCGTCCAGACGCCGCCCATGCCCATTTCCAGCAGAAAGGCCAGATGAAGCGTTTCCGCTCCTGAGGCCTGAATGGAAAAATCCCTCAGGGAAATGCCCTCCGCCGGCTCCTCATCCGGGGCGGCCACGGAAGCGGCCCGGAGGAGGAACATCGTATCCCGGACCTTGCGGCTCAGGGCGCAGACCAGTTCCCCCACCTTGGGCCGGGCGTCAAAACGGTAATCCTTCACTTCCACCAGCCACAGATCCCGGCGTTCCGGATGATACAGCAAAAAATCCATTTCCTTGCATCCCCCGCAGAAATTCTGCGCCTGCCGGGCATAATAATCCGAGCATTCAATGCGGCACACCACGTAGCCTTCATCGATCCAGAAACGGTGGACGCCCTCCACGTAATAAGCTTTTGACGGCTTATGACTCATAACTCAGCTTCAAATACCTGTCCGCCTGTTCGATTTCCGCTTCAAGAGACTCGATAGGCCCCACGTCCTCCAGGGATTCCCCCCAGGACACCCTTACCCCGGCATGCCCCCCCCGCGGCACGCTCATCCCGAAAAACTTTCTCTGCACCATGGCATTGCGGGGTTCAGAGAGCTGAATCATCAGCTCCCGCAGCAGGAACAGGCTATGGGAGGACAACATAACCTGCACCCCCGTCTTGGCAAGCCCCGTCAGGGTTTTCACCAGCACGGGCAGGTGGGAGGCGTTCAGATTCATTTCCGGTTCATCCCAAAACAGGACGGAACCTTTTTTCACGGAACCGTTCCGGATCAGGTAGCTCAGCGTTCCCAGCCTTTTGAATCCTTCCGCCACCAGGCTCATTTCTATCGGCTGCTGTCCGGGACGCTGCAAAAAGAAACGCCCGTCACGCTTCACCACCTTCCCCCCGATAATTTTTTCCAGCCTGGCAACCACGCGCCCGGCATCCGTGCTGATGGTTTCCGCTTCCGCCTCCATGTCCAGATAACGGCAGAGGTCCCAGCTGCCGCCGTCCAGAAATTCGGGGAACCTGCTCCCCACTTGAACAAAGCTCGGATAAATGGTCAAAACCTCCCGCGCCGCCAGGAACACCACCGGCACGTTCAGAAAACGCCGGGGCATTTCCCGGATGCTCAGCCCTTCTTCTTCATGCCCCGCCTGGAAATCAAACACCAGGTTTCCCATGCCCTCCGGCACGCCGTCCCCCTCCATGGAGGCCTCCACGCGCGCATGGGCGTTTCCCCGGTTCCGGGCCGTCAGCCCGGCCAGCCCGCGGGACGCGAACACCCGCATCAGGTCTTTCCTGAGCCGCTGTTCCTCCGCCCATTTCTCCGGCAGCGATTTCCTTCCCCCGTCAGCGCTCCACTTGGCCACGGTATAACATAATTTCAGCAAATGGCTTTTGCCGGAATCATTGCCTCCCACCACCACATTGATTCCCGGAACAAATTCAAAATGCTCTCTCCCGGGAAACACCGTCACGCCGCTCACCAGTAGGTCATGTATCATACCGTTCCCAATGTAGCACAGAAGCGCAGGCCGTAAATGACAAAAGCCGCCAGCTTCCGGCCACCGGAGAGCCTGCCGGGAAAACACCGGAAACGGCAAGGAAAACGCCTGCGGCCGCCGCGCAGCCCCAGCCCCGCAGGTTCCCGACATACCGGAACGGAAAGGCGGCGCATTTTAGGCTTCCCATTGCCAAGCGCCTTATTAAAGTAATCCGTATGAGCGCACAATGGACCACCGCCAGGGAATACACGGACATCAAGTATGAAACAACGGACGACGGCAGCATCGCAAAAATCACGATCAACCGCCCCCACGTCCGCAATGCGTTCCGCCCCCTAACCGTGCATGAAATGCTCAACGCCCTGAACGCCGCCCATGAAGACCCCAAGGTGGGCGTAGTCATCCTGACGGGGGAAGGCCCGGACGCTTTCTGCTCCGGAGGCGACCAGAAAGTGCGCGGAGACGCCGGCTACATCGGAGAAGACGGCGTGCCGCGCCTGAATATTCTGGACGTGCAGCGCACCATCCGCACCATGCCCAAGCCCGTCGTCGCCATGGTGGCCGGATACGCCATCGGCGGAGGCCACGTCCTCCACGTCGTCTGTGACCTCACCATCGCCGCGGACAACGCCAAATTCGGACAAACTGGTCCCAAAGTAGGCTCCTTTGACGGAGGCCTCGGCTCATCCTACCTGGCGCGCATCGTGGGCCAGAAAAAAGCGCGGGAAATCTGGTACCTGTGCCGGCAGTATGACGCCCGGCAAGCGCTGGACATGGGCCTGGTCAACACCGTGGTGCCCCTGGAGAACCTGGAGGAGGAAACGCTCTCCTGGTGCCGCCAGATGCTCCGCCACAGCCCTCTGGCCCTGCGCTGCCTGAAAGCCTCCCTGAACGCCGACTGCGACGGGCAGATGGGGCTGCTGGATCTGGCCGGCAACGCCACCCTGCTCTATTACATGAGCGAAGAAGCGAAGGAAGGCAAAAACGCCTTCGTTGAAAAACGCGCTCCGGATTTCTCCAAATTCCCCAGACTTCCGTAACCTCCCCCCTCCGCACCATGGCACCCAGCTCCGACAATGAAGGCGCCCCCCGGAACGGCGCCGCCGGCAGAGAATCCCTGCGCGACCTGCCGGAACATGAAAACATCGTGGAACATTTCTACGATCCGGAAGATCAGGGCTCCCGGGAAAAACCCGTCCGTGAAAAAACGCCTTTCTCCCTGATCGGCAATCTCATTTTCCTGCTGACCATAGCTATTCTGGCCGCTATTGCCTGGCTGGTTTACTCCTCCTGGTGCCCGCAGAAAACGGACGACCTGCCCGGCTTCCGCCAAAGGGAAAACGCCCCGGATATCCCCAGAATCCTGAAACAGGCCATCAACAGGGACGCCTCCGTTTCATTCTCGGAAGAAGACATCAACCGCTATCTGGCTTCCTCCATCCATCCCCTGCAGCACGGAGCCCTGGCCATCTTCGCCATCAACCCGGCGGCAGGCATCCGGCTGCACGGCGGCAAGGAACGGCCGGACGGCACCATCGGGGAAGGATACATGGAGATTATCATCGAACGCTATACGGGCATCGACTCCCGCCAGACGATTTCCCTGTTCCTGACGCCCTTTCAATCCCTGGACCCGCACAACTACATGGCGGTGCAGACCCGCTTCGAATTCTACAATGACGAAACGCTGCCGGGAGGAATCCACGTGGGGGGCACCATCGGCAGCCTTTCCGTTCCCCAGGGTTACATGATCTTTCTCCTGCCCGCGTTTGAAAACCTGCTTCAGGCCTATCTGCCGCTCATCCACATGATTGAAGAAAGCGGCATGGGCATTCATATCAGTGAAGGCAGGCTGAACCTGACGCCTCCGCAAAAGCGCACGCTATAGCGGAAAGCCGCAGGACCTTCCGCAATCACCGGGTGCCCTGCCGGGCAATCCCCCCCTTCCGGCCCCGGCATTCAATTTTTCTCCAGATCCCTGACCATCAAAGTCATATACTCCTCAGGCCAGGAATGGGTAATCTGCCCCGCATCATTGAAAACCGCCACCAGGCGGATGGAATCCCTCCCATCTGAAAGCACCAGCACGGTTTCATCCTTTTCAAAATCGTAACGGGGTTTGCCTAATTTGAATGCCGCATTCCTGCGATCCGTCCTCAGCCACGCGCGCGCCTGCTCCATCGTCAGCCCCCGCAGAGCCCGGGCATCCCTGAAAACGCGGCGCGCCGCATTCATCGCCGCTGGGCTGGAAACCACCATGCCGTCCCGGAACGGACGGGTCTCCCACATGCGGTCAATATCCCGGTCCAGCGCGCCGCTCATCCCCCCGGAAAGAAAAAACACGGCTGCGGGCCAGACCAGGAAAATACCTACAGCCCATATGGCCAGCCGTTTGCGGCTTTTGGAAAGAGCTACGATTCCCTGGGCTATTTTCCCCCACTTTTCCACCAGTTCCCGGTCCGCATGCCCGAACAGGAAATTCACCTGTCTGCGTTCTATGCCGCCCCGCAGTTCAGCCACCGTCTTTCCCTTCTCCGGGGCCAGATCCTCCAGCGTGGGGCTTCCTTCCACGAAGTAGCGGAAAACCCTGGGCCACAGCACGGGAATAACCGCGAACCGGATCGTAAGCAACACCAGGCTGCCCACCAGACAGCCGCTTATCAACAGAACGTCAAACGACCGGCTGAAAAAATAGTCCGGATTCCACATCCAGATAAAAGGAGCCGCCAGATACATTCCCAGGGAAAACAGGCACCATGACCAGACTATGGCGGAAAAACGGCTGACCGCCACAACTACCCCCAGCAAAAACAAAAAGGCCCCCAGGGCAATTCCCCATGGAAACGCTCCGTAAATGGCGGCCGGGAAAGCCAGAATCATCAATGCCGTGCCCGCGGGCTGCCGAACTTTTTGCATATCCGGATCATAGCACAAGCCCCTGAAAGCATCAAGAAAGGAAGCCCCGCAGTCACACAGGGAAGCCCCCTCATCCTCCCTTGCCTTACTTCAGCCAGCCGTATTCCATGATGAGAGCCGCTTCCACCTCCGCATTCTTGGAAGCTTCATTATCCAGGTCAGCATACATTTTCCTGATATCCTTCCTCTGTTCCAGATATTCCTCTCCGGAAACGGATAATCTGGACTCCTTGAACGCGATTTCCTTCATCAGCACCCCCCGCCAAAGTTCAAACCTCCTGCGGCTCTCCAGCAGCGCGGCTATCTTGATGCGCCGCCGCTGCAGTTCCATCACCACTTCACGCTGCAGCAGTTCGTGGCTTTCCCTGGCCGATTTATACTGAAACCAGGAGGTCAGGCGCGTATCCAGCTCTTCCCGCAGGCTCATGTTCACCTTCATATCGCCCGCGCCCGCAAAAAAACCGCCGTACGTCCCGCCCGTGCTGGAAAACAGAGTGGGGCTGTAAAAATTAATATCCACGGAAGGCAGGAACTTCAGCTTGGCATTCAACACCTGGAGACGGGAAGCTTCCAGCTCCATGGCCACCATCGTCACCACCAGCAGATCCAGCTGGCGGGACGCCGCCCTGTACCTGCCCCAGTCCAGCCTGGGCATCGTTTCAGGCTTCACCAGCCACCGGGCGTCCATATTCCCCAGCAGCACGGCAAAACCCTGGGAAATCTCATTCAAATTCCGTTCCCGTTCCACGTCCAGCTTCTTTTTCTGGACGCCATCATCGTCATAAGGCAGGGAGCCCAGCTGGTTATTGTAGCTGATCTGCGCATTCCGGTAAGAAAGCACCTGCTGGTACAATCTGGCCACCAGCTCCCTTTTTTTCATTTCCAGCGTCTTTTCCGCCGTATAAACGGCCGCCTTGGCGGAATAATAATCAAACGGGATCTGGGTGAGGGACGGCATGTTGAACAGGATGTTCGTGTTGTATTCCACATCGCTGGCCGTCACCTTGGCCAGGTCGCTCAATTCCTTGGTCAGCATCCAGTCCAGATTGACGCCGGGGATAATCTGGGTAAAAACATTGATGACGGAACGTTTTGTCGTCTTGAGAGACTGTTCCGATTTTTTCAGGTCAATATTCCGCTCCATCATCATCTCCAGAGCCTGGCTCCATGAAATTTCCTTCCGCGGCAGCTGCCGCCAATCGGGAACGGCATCCATCCTGGACATCAATTCCCCCGCTTTTTTTTCCATGTGCCTGTCCACGGAGCAGGAGGCGCATACCGCCGCACAGAGGCAGAAGCGCAACGCAGCCCTCAGCCACGCCACTTCAAACAGGGAAAACAGGAAAGAACGGACAACCGGGGGAAAAGGGAACATACAGGCCCCTTGTTACATAGCTCCTGCCCCTGAAAAGTCAAGCATCAACACGGCAGGCCGGGGAAGAAGAAAAAAGGGGCCGGAGCGCAGGGAATCCGGTTTTTCCCTTTCCCGTGTAAAAAATACTTGCCATCCGATTCCTATCTTGACAAATCAAGTGCGATATCACAGTTTATCGGAAAATTATTATCCTCTTATGATGCGTCCTCTTTTTACCTCTTTTTCTGCGGTCTGCTGCACCCTCGGCATTCTTACGCTGGCTCAGTGCGGCGGAAGCAGTTCCGATGCTGAAGGCCTGGCGCCTTCCACCATCGGCAGCAAGGTGTTAAACATGCAGGTAACAGGCATTACGGATGCCGCCATAACGCTTCCCGCCATTTTTGACATGACCACCGGTGATAACGGGATGTTCATCATCCAGACACAAGGGGAAGACATGAACATGTGGAACGGAGCCGGCATTTATTCCTATACCAAAACCGGGAAAAACACGGCGGAACTGAGTCTGTCCTACAACAGAAACAGCGGTTCATCCTCAGAACCCAACACCCTCATGAGCACCATCAGGATCCCCCAGTTGACCTTTGAAAACGCCACCCATGCTTCTTCCGGAGAAGGCGGAGCCAGCATTTCCTACATGCAAGCGGAAGACAGGACGCCCATTCCCATCGACGGCATCACCATCAGCATCAACATCATATCCCAGTCTTAACAACATCAACCTTCTATTCATCAAGATATGAATTCCCGCCTTTACATTCCCGCTTTAATTACTCTCGGGCTTGGGCCCCTCTCCGGTTGCGGCGGATCCAGTTCCAGTGAACAGGCCTATCTTCCCATCGGCCTTCAGCGCACGTTGGACATTACGCTTCCGGACGGCAATCCTTACGTCTTCTCCTTCATCACAACCTCAGAAAGCAACGCCGCCATTTACACCGGAACCAGCCCGACCTCATCGACGGCATCCGTTCACGTCATCAACTACAAGCCCGCCTCCGACACTGCGGAACAGATAGGCTTTTACTGGTCATCCAATGACGGCACAACAACCTCCCATTCGGACGCTCTCGTCGTGCTGTATAACCCCCACAACATCTCCAAAGGCCTCGGTTCCGCCACTTGCAGCGTCAGAGACGCCGAATATACCGAGACGAAGACCCAGCAGGACAACTGCCAGGCGGTCATCAGAGACTTCAGAGTCCCCCCCCAGCTGGATCAATAACCCCCTTTTTTCATACGTCCCTTCCCGCTCTCATGGCGGGAAGGGATTTTTTTATCCAGTATCTCCCACCCTGCCGGGACACAGCCAGCCTTTTCCCCAGGCAGGCAAAGACGGACATGCCGGAAAGCAGATCCCGAATCCCCGTCACTTACTTAAGCACCTTCCCTATGGGACGGCAGGCGGAAAAGGCGACCGGGATGGAGGAAAGCAGCACACACCCCGCCAGGGAAATTCCCAACAGCCACAAATCCTGCCGTATATCGGCATAAGTCAGGACGGAGTTTCCCAGCTTAAAGAATTCCCCCAAGACGATTCTCTGGGTTTTCATGAACGCCCAGACGGCGCCCGCAAAGGAGACGCCAATCAGGAACGCGTTTTCCACGATAAACGCCATAATCAGCAGAACAGGGCGCACCCCGAAGCTCTTCATCAGCGTATAGACATATTCATTCTGGCGGAATTCCATGGATGCCAGGGCTGTCAGCAGAATGCCGACGATCACCGCAATGCCGAGGGAAAACCCCGTCCTGCACTCCGTCTGGTTGCCCATCAGCACTTCCAGCCTGTCAAGCAGCCCCACGTGAGTCTGAACCATAGTCATGCTGCCGTCATAACGCACCATGTTGTTCAGCACTTCTTCGATGCTCCGAATGCGTGCCGCCGTCATTTCATGCACCCGGATGATATAGCGGCAATTCTCCATGGGGACCTCCTGTCCGGAGCTGAAAGTTCCCTCCGGGGCTAAAATGACACCGGAAGGATACAGCCTGCCCAGCAAATGCCCCTCCGGCAGAGGGGAGGCATTCAGGGAAAAATCAAAATCCGCTATGGTAACCGTACAAGGCCCCGCCTGCAACGGGCTCCGGGAGGGATTGTACAGAAGGACGGTGGCCACGTCCTCCAACCCGAGCGCGGAAAGAAAGGAGCAGGACTCCATGTTGTATTCCAGAACGGGGAATACTGTCTTACCCACGCGCGCCGCACCCGCACGGGCGTCATTCAGCACCAGGACATCGCAGCCATACAGGGACGGCAGTTCATGTTGCAGTAAATTTTTCTTGGAAGGGTCCCCGTCGCGCACAGTATCAAAAACAATAATCAGGTCCGCCCCGTTCTTCCTGATTTCATCATGCAGCATTTTTGAGGAGAGAACATAATTGGCGAGAAAAGAGAGCGCGCACAGGGAAAGGAAAAAGGCCACCAGAATCCGTGAAAGGGGGCTGGCCGGGCGTTCCTTCCAACGGTGGAGAGTATCTTTAAAGAGATACAGACAGGTTAAAATCAATGATTTCATGGGTCAGGTCGAACAGCCGGGAATCATGCGTGCTCAAAATGCAAATTTTGTCAGCAGGGTATTCCCTGATCAAATTTTTAATGATTTCCGTATTGCCGTCATCCAGGCCGGAAGTAGGTTCATCCAGCAGCAGCACATCGGAATCCTTCATCATCGTGCGGGCAAGAGCCGCCCGCTGAGCCTGGCCGCCCGACAAACTCCCCGCTTTTTTATGCCTCAACGATTCCAGGCCCAGGCGGGCAATCAAATCATCCGCCCTCCGCGTCCACTGTTTTTTAGGCAGCATGGCCATTTCCGCGCATAATTGAAGATTTCTCTCCACCGTGGCCAGGGGAAGGAGATTAAGCCCCTGGAACATGTAACTCACCTCCTTGCGCCGATAGAGTGAATCCGCCTGAACCTTCCGCCGGGGAGTAATGACGCGCCCGCGCTGCGGTCTCAGATAACCCGCCAGAATTTTCAGCAGAGTTGTTTTCCCGCATCCGGAATACCCTTTCAAAATGGTGATTCCGGAAGTGAACACCCTGTTATAATTTTCAAAAATCCACTGCTTGCCTGAATAACTGAAACAGACTGATTCGCATAGCAATTTCATTTTTTTCGAACGATCAATTCCGTTTCCCCATTCACCACCAGCTCCAGTTCCGGATGCACTTTTTCAAGAAGTTCCTGCCAGGACGAACATTTTTTTCCTTCCGGCAGGGAAGCCAGCCTCACCTTGTTGAGATGAAACACTTCTCCCTGCGGCATATAATAAAGACGGGCCGTGCAGTTGGAGCCCAGCATGGAATGGGCGCGTTCATGCTCCTGACGGGGCAGACGGAAAAAATACGCCAGCAATTCCCCTCCGCCGGAAATATTTTTCTCTACCCGCTTGAAGGCAAAAACCCCCTTCAAAGCGGAACCGTCACCCAGGGGGACGGACAGGGAAAGGGATTCCGGCGGCAGATTCGTCAAATCAGGGTCCGAAATGGAAATGGTCAGATAATAAGAGGAGTCATCGCACACGGTCGCAATCGGGGACGCGGCATCCATGTACAGGGCGACGCTGTTATCCGGCGGAATGGAAAACTGGTACTGCAGTTTCCCGTCAAAAGGCATTCTGAGGATATATTTTTCCTCCTTCTTGCGAAAATCCAGACGCGGCTTGTCCTCCACCAGAGACAACTCCCTTTTGGAAAGCTCAATCTTGTCTTTCAATGCCCGGATGGCCCTTTCCCCGCCTTCCGCCTGCTTGCTGGCATATTGCCGTTCCTCCCTCGTCAGGGAAGAGTAGAATTCTATCTCTTCAAGCTGTTTTTCCAGCTTTGACAACTCTTCCTCCCTGGCGATGCGATCCTTCAGAATTTTGACTTCCAGCTCCTTGCGCTCCAGTTCAATTTCATCTTCATTGACTGTTGCAATAATAGTATCCTTCTGAACGCGCCCGTCCGCGGGAATCCAGTTGCTGACAATTCCATCCGCCGGCATGACAAAGGAACGCAGCCTCTCCGGGACAATTTTGGCGCGGAAGGTCTTGATAAAACAGGCATCTTTCGATGCCGCCATATCAATCCCCCGGTCGGCCGATTCCGCATTCCAGCCGCAAAGGGCCAGCCCAGAGCACAACCAGATGCCCCAAAGACATTTCTTTGCCCTTCCGACCATAATTTCAAACAGGCCTGCCCCGTTTCACGGCGGCAAAGCCCCGTCATAAATGATCAGAACTTCAGGATACCGTGTAACTCACCGCTCCTTCCGTAGCGGTCCAGTTTTGCGCTTCCTCCTCACCTTCATCATTCTCAACGGGAACCTGATAAGTGATGGAACCGGTAAACGTCCCGCCGCAGCTTTCACGTTCATTGGAGGAGTTGAAGGAAATGTTCGCATCCACAAAGGCCTTGTCCCTGTTTGTCACGACAATTGGCCCCGGAGCCGTCCACTGTCCGGAAGTAATCGTGAAGTTTCCCCGCAGAATAGCGGATGACCCCGTCCTGCGGTACACTACGGAAGCAATATTCATAGGGGCGCTCTCATTGCTGCTTGCCGCGTTAATGCTTACCAGGGGCAGATCCGAACCATTACCCATCAATTTGACGACAATATTCCACGGCCCCAGCCCATCTTCCGTGGAAAGAGAAGCGCTCAAATCCAGCATGGTGCCGGAAGGAAGGCTTTCCCCGTCACCGCTGCCGCCGCTGCCTCCGCAGGAAAAAAGTCCAAAGGACAAGGCTGCTGCGGAAAGGGAAGATAATACGCACCTGTTCGTCAATCGGGAAAACATAAAGAAAAAGATTTTCTTCAAGGATAGTGATTCCGTCCGGCGCGTCAACACATAAATAAAAGAATATTTGAAGGGGTCCCTCCGTTTTTTGCGGGATGCACGGGGGGCTTACGGGCCGCTGCCATTCCCCGGACGCGCGCGCCGGATTTTCCGCCTTACGGAGGAAATACAGGCGCCAATCCCCGCAGGTCGCAAGCGTCATCCAGCCCTTTCCAGCCTGCGCTTAAGGACGCGGCCCGTGACCAGCAGGGGGGCGGCCCCCATCAGGAACAGAAACAGGGAATCCTTCCATGGAGTGGGAACCGTTCCGTCATCCGCGCTGTATCCGGAATCCCCCGGGGACTGGCCGGAGCCTTCCCAGGGCAGAGGCTGGCGGCGGGCCAGAAAAATTTCCGGCCTGTCCAGGGCATCCCGGCTGACGCGCTGAATCTCGGCGGATTCATCCAGCATCACAACACGGTCATTGACGTAGAAGGATTTGACGGACGGATGCCCCTTGCCCAGGAGTTCCAATTCAGCAATGGTCCGCCTGTAGCTTCTTTCCGAACCGTCAAGAGCCGCCCTCCGAACCTGCCGGACGGCGGCTTTAGCCTGTTCCGGTCCATCCGCTCCAATAGCGGCAATGTGGAGCAACGCCATCTTGAGCAGCTTGAATTCTTCAAATTCCCTGTCGTCCAAATGAGGGCGTTCCTTCAGTTCATCCACTTTCTCCTGAATGATTTCACGCTCCCTCTCCCATACATTCCTGGACGCCTGGTCCACCAACATTGTTTCAAAGGAGTAACGCAGAGGACAGAATTCCGCCACCAGCGGCACGCGCCCCGGCTTGAGGCGCCCATGTTCGTCCGTACGGTGGGCGGACCACGGAATAAACTGGTTCATTTCATCAAAGTGGACAATGGCCCCGGCCATCAGTATCTGGGGAATCAGAAGCAGAGGCACCATGTTAAGCGCCGCCCTCTCCGTTCTGGCGAAGACAGAGACCAGCAGGGACAGGCTTACGCCGACGAAAGCCGTCAGCGTCATCGTCCCCAGGTAAATCAGGAACATTTCATGGATTTCCAGAATGGCGTTCCCCACCCACAGGAACAGGGCGGACTGCACGGCGGAGAGCCCCGTCAGCACCAGCGCCTTCGCGAGGACATAACCGGTCACAAACACCTTGGCGTTGCTCTCCCTTTTGAGCAGGGCGCGGTCCTTGAGCACTTCGCTGGCCGCCCCGGTCAGGCCGAAAAACATGGCCACAATGGTCGCCAGAAACAGGTAGGAAGGTATGTGAAGAGCCGTGGCAAACGTGTATTCCGGGCTGGAAGAGGCGCGCAGGGTCACGGAAATCAGCAGAGCCAGAACCGGACCTTCCAGCAGCATGGTGTACAACCCCATGCGGCTTCGCACGCGCCCCAGGAAGGTGCGCACGGCCCAAATGCGGAAAAGCCGCCAGAGCTGCATGACGCTGCGCCTGGGCACGGGCGGAAATTCCAGCGTGCCTTCATACAGCGTCCTGGGAGCGCCCCCTTCATGATGATGCCCCATCACATTGCGGAACCGGTAGCCTTCAAAACGCTCCTGCCACAGACGGGGGTGCTGCCGCCTGCGGCGGTCATGCCAGGAAAGGGGGGCTTCCAGCGCTTCAAACACGTAGTCCGCGCCTCCGGCCGTCCGCGCCTCCTCGGAAACGTCAATGCCCATGTCCGCAGCCGCCTTCCGGAAATACCGCATCATGCCCGGCACGTCCCCCCAGTAAGCCATCTGACCGCCGTGGTCCAGCACCAGCACTTTGTGGAACTGGTTCAGAATAGCCGTGCTGGGCCGGTGCATGGTGGCGATTACCATTTTGTCGCGGCTCATGCTCTGCATGGTCTGCATGACCAGCTTGGCATCTGACGTGGACAGGCCGCTGATAGGTTCATCCAGCAGGAAAACGTCCGCAATGCCCGCCAGGTCAAGCCCCAGGTTCAGGCGCGTGCGCTCCCCGTCGGAAATGGTGCGGGCGTTCATTTCGCCCACGCGGCGGGAGGCGATGTGCGTCAGCCCCAGGAATTTCAAAATGGCGTTCACGCGCCTGACGCGTTCCGACCGGTTCAGCCGCGGACGGCGTATAATGGTGGCCTGGGAGATGTGTTCGGAAACGCTCATGGCCGCATCCAGAATATCCTCCCGGGGAATGAAAGCGATGTAAGGACGTATGAGATCCGGGGCGCTGTACAGAAGCTGGTTGTTGTAACGGATACAGCCCCGGGTGGGCGGCAGCTGACCGGCCAGCATGGAGAGCAGCGTGCTTTTCCCGGACCCGCTGGGCCCCAGGATGCACACCATTTCCCCGCGTTTCACGGTCAGGTCAATATTGTCCAGAACGCATCCGGAGCGCAGGAATTCCTTAGTCACCCCCTCCACGCTGAGGGTCCTGATCGCATGGTATTCTTCATCCAGCACCCCGGCGGAAAAACGGCAGCGCAGCGCATGATAGACGTTCAGATGCACTACGTCTCCATCTCTCAGGGCAACCCTTCCCCGGATGAGACGGCCATTGAGCAGCAGAGGCATGGAGGCCTCCACCACTTCCAGCCAGCCGGAGTTGGTGGCGCTGGAAAAAGAAACCTCCAGAACCGCACCGGGAGCCAGCCCGGGCGTCAGCAGCATGTCCCCCTTGCGCGCTTTTTCCGGAAGATTGGTCACCCGCAGCTTGCGGGTGCCGGGGTCAAGGCGGAAGCGGCGCCCGATGTCCGACATGGAATTCTGCACCTCTCCCATGGAGAAAGGCCCTTCCCCGTCCAGCATGAAAGAGGAATAATAGGCCATGCGCACGCTTTCACCGGGATACAGACGTTTCCCGTCAACCGCGAATTCCACCTCCGGCCTCAGCACTTCCACCTCGCATGCCAGTCCCATGTTCACGCGCACCTCGCTGGCCCGGGAACGCACCCGGCTGATTTGCAGAGAACCGCCGTCCAGGGAAATATAGCATACTTCCTGCTTGCCTGAACGCTTGCAGTTCAGAAAAAACGAAAAGTCCTCAAAGCTCAGCGGCCCGGATGGCAGCAGCACCACCTGCCCGTTGGTCAGCGGCATCACCCCGCCGGGCGGCAAATGGCGCCCGCGCACCACAATGGGGCGGGAGCCGTCGTTCACCACCAGCACCAGGCGGGAACACCGGATCAGACGGAAGGAAATGCCCTTGTCCTGCTCCGGAAGGGATACCTCCGCCCCGATGCCGGAGGAAAAACTGACGCTGTACGCCGGTTCCTGGGCCTCCACGTCCGGCGTCATCAGCAGCTGCCTCAAGTGGTTTGCCGTGCCCGGCAGTTCCAAACCGTACGTCACCTGGTCAAACAGCTCCCCGGTCATGCGGGAATCTCCCGTATTGATCAGCAGGGAGAGCACCTCCAGAGCTATCGTCATGCGTTCCGTCTCATCCCGGCCGGAAGCGGCGGAGGCCAGAACGTCCGCCACCGTCAGATTGGCCCTCATGGAGCGCTCGAAACGGGTGGAAAGCCAGCGGTGCTCCACTTCCGGGAAAGTATAGCGCAGAATATCCAGGGCGGCGTCCGCATCACGGGCGCTCAAATGGCGGCGCCCGCTCAAAATAGTGGCGAACAAGTCCACCAGCGTGCCGGCATGCACCTTCATGGAACCGTCGTCACGGCGCAGCCACGGTACGTAGGCGCCCAGCGTCCTGACCAGATTCAGCCTCCAGTGAATCAGCTTGGAAGGAATGTCAAAAAACCATTGGATCATGCCCGGGAACGCGTTGCCGGAACCAGTAGTACAGGGATTCCCGCCCTATCTCAAGCGCAACCGGAATTTCACGGAGAAATGACAATATTTTCTACAGCTTTATCTTGCAATAGGTCCGGAGGGAGTATAGTTCTGTCCAATGTTCATGCTTTCCGCGTGAAAGCGAGCCAAATACATCAACATTATCACAACATGGATATTTTAGTTTCTACTCTTTGTGACTTCGCCGCCGACTACCAGGGCAAGCTCTGCATCCAGGGCGGTTTTGACTCCCTGGTCGCCCGCCAGTTCCCGGTCGTGCATCCCGTCTGCGCCGTCGCCCTGCGCATCTGCCTCACTCCTGAAGACGAAGGCACGCACGAACTGGGCCTGAGCATCGTTGATGCCGACGGCACGCCGCTGGACAAGGAACGCATGCCCATCAAGATCAATTTCCCGGTTCCCGCTTTCCCGGAAGGGGCTTCCTTCTTCACCCGCAACCTGATCATGAACTTCCAGGGCCTGCGTTTTGAAAAGCCGGGCAACTACTCCATCGACCTGACGGTTGACGGCGAACTCGCCTCCCGCGTGCCCTTCCGTGTGGTGCAGGTGCAGGAAGAAGCCGCCCAGGCCTAAGCAAATACTCCCGCTTTCACCAAACCGCCTCCCGTTCATCCGGCAGGCGGTTTTTTATTGGAGCGGACGGGCCGCCCGGAAGCGCGGAACAATCCGGCTCCGGTTCCATGCGCCCGGAAACCGCAGCGCCCGGCCCCGGCCTCAAAAAGGGCGGCCTTGCTTTTTGCGTCCTCCTTCCCCCTTTTTCATTGCGGTTCCGCACCGGATTGACCATGATGCGGGCTGCTCCGACCCGCCATGCAAACCGCACGCCTCCAATACGACAGGATTATTATTACGGGCGCCTCATCCGGCTTCGGGGAAGCGTTTGCCGGAACGCTGGCGCCCCATACGGCGGAACTGGTGCTCATCGCCCGGAATGAGGCCGCCCTGCGCCAGCTTGCCGCCGCCCTGGAAAAACGCCATCCCGGCCTTCACGCCGCCGTCCTTCCCTGCGACCTGGCGGATGAAACCTCCCTGAATACGCTCATTTCCCGCCTGGAAGGCCTTCCTCCGGGGAAAACCCTTCTGATCAACAACGCCGGAGCCGGAGATTACGGAGATTTCGCGGACGGCCGCTGGGAAAAAATACGTTCCTTGCTGCGTCTGAATGTGGAAAGCCTCACCCGCCTGTGCCATGCGCTGATCCCCGCCATGAAGAAAAACGGAGGGGATATCATCAACCTCAGTTCCCTGGGCGCCCTCCTGCCTATTCCGGATTTTGCCGTTTATGCGGCTACCAAGGCTTATGTTTCCAGCCTGTCGGAAGCGCTGCGCCTGGAACTGCGCGAACACGGCATCCGCGTGCTGGCCGTCTGCCCCGGCCCGGTTTCCACAGGCTTTGGAAAAGCGGCGCGGCGTCCCGGCTTCACCGGAAATATGATGCCGGGACGCAACGCTTTTGACACGTCCGTCGAGACCGTCGTGAAAGACACCCTCCGAGCCCTGGTCCGCGGACGCGCCCGGGTCTTTCCCGGCATGAAAATACGGCTGGCCGCCATGCTTCTGGCCGCAGCCCCGCTGGGGCTGATACGCCTTTTCATGGGCAGGCGCCCCCGGAAAATTCTTCCGGCATCCAATGACTTACCTTCTTCAATATTATGAAAGCGCATCGCCGCGGAATACCCCGCCTCACCTGGTTCAAGCTCGCAGTCTGCATCTGCCTGGCAGCCATGGCAGCCTCCCTGTTCACGCCGTATCCCGCCCAGATCATACGCGCCCTGAAAGGGGAGCCGGAACTGGCGCCGACGGACTCCGGAACCTGTCCGCCCCATGAATTCCCCCCTGCGGAACAGCCCGGGCAGGAAGAACCTTCAATAACCGCTGCTCCATCCGCCTCCGGAAAGGAACCCCAGGATGAGCGGCTGTACACGCCATGGACGCCGGAGCGCACAATCGCCCTCCCCCCGGTGCAGTACCCCCCATTTCCGCCCGTGCTTCCCACAAGGCCCGCGGAAGGGGCCATGACCCATATTTATGAACTGGCCCGCGGACTGAACCTGAAAACGCAGGTTAATTTCCAGCCCGGAACCCTGGCCTCCAGGGACAGGGAAACCAAAAGCAATTACCAGATGACCCTTTCCCTGAACGTCAAGCAGCCCAAAGCATTGACGAAAAAGGAAGACATTCTGAAACTCAATCCGAAACTGGACTCCATGCTTCCCGGCCTGACCACCCTGTTCAGGCATGCGCGCGTCTCCCCTTATTACGGCCAGATCTACGTCCGCAAACAGACGGAAATCCGCAAAAACCTGGCCTCCCTGCTCAAACTCCTGGACCGCCATAATTATTACGATACGGAGACGATTCTGGAAACCGCCTATCCGGACACGGGAAGGAAACTTCTCTGGCTGCAAAGTGAAATGGACGTTGTTTCCGACGGCTCGGACGGAGACCGGCTGGCCGCCATGCCGGATAAAATCCTGAAAAGCTCCTTCTACCAGCCCAGCACTTCCTACCGCTGGAAAAAGCGCACAGACAAGCCCAATCCCCTGCTCAAACCCTGGCAGCAGAGGCTGGCCTCCTACAAGAAGACGCTGGAAAAAGCTCCCGCCGCGGAAAAAACGGCTCTGCGCCGCAAAATAGACCATGCGGAACGGGTCATTGAGGAACTGAAGCGGTACAGCTTCCTGATCTCGGAATACGATCCGTTCATCGTCGTTCCGCTGGGAGTCGTCAATCAATCCTCCCCTTTCTCCCCGCAGTTCGGGGACTATGCCGTCGTCATCGTGGGAGACAAGCTGTACCCGGCCCTGGTGGGAGACGCCGGACCGCGCTACAAAACGGGGGAAGGTTCCCTGCGCCTGAGCCGGGAAATCAACCCCAAGGCGGGACCTTACAGCCGCCCCGTCTCCGATCTGAAGGTCAGCTACCTGATTTTTCCCGGTTCCGCAGAGCCTGAGGCAGGACCTCCCGACTATGAAAAACTTACGGACAAATGCCGGGAACTTCTCAACGAAATAGGCGGCATGGGGAAGGAATTCAAGCTCCACCAATGGGAAGACCTGCTGGCGCCCAAGCCGCCGCCCTCCCCAAAACCGGAAACCGGCGGCGCAGCGAAAACATCCGCGGATAAGCGGGAAAAGGAGGAAGCCCCCGGGAACAAGCCTGCGATTGCCCCGGCTTCCCCGCAAGCCCCGTCGGCTCCGTCAGCCGCAAAAAGCGCCGCATAAACTACAGAGCCTCTTTCCAGGAGAAGAGAAAGGCTTTCCACACCCGGGAATAAACGTCTCCGCGCGTAATCTTCACCTTTCCGGAAACCGGATGCCGCCGATCCGACCGTTGAAGCAATTCCAGCGTATCCTGCCCCAGCCAGGCGGGCAGGACGGTGGAAAAACGCAGCCGCCCGTTCCGCAAAGATTCCGCGTAAAATACTCCTTCCTTCAGCCAGCGTTCCGCACGCTCCAGCCATGGACGGTCATCGGGCGCGGGCAAATAGCTTCTTCCGCGGTCAAGGTCTTCCTCCCGGTCACGCAGAATGTTCACCAGCTGCAGCCCCATGCCGTAGTGCCTGCCCCAGCGCAAAAGCTGCTCCTCCGGCTGCGTGCTGAAGCCCGGGCCCAGCGCCAGCAGGCCCAGCCTGGTCCAGAATTCCCCTACGCAGCCGGCCACCATATAAGTATAGCGCTCCAGCTGTTCCGGGCATGAGACGGCGGCATGGCTTTCAAAATACTCCAGATCCCACGCCTGCCCTTCCACGATGGAGGCCAGCACCTGCCGCACCAGCTCCCGTTCATGCGGGGAAAGGTTTTCCAGCAGAGCCAGGCATTCGGGGAAACGGGCCAGCAGTTCCGCCTCCCCCCGGTGCGGCTGGACTGTAGAAAGAACGCCCAGACGGCCAAAGCAGGTGGCGGCATCCTCCCTGGAAGCGGAGCCGGCCACCGTCTCCCCCATCATCCTCAAAAGCGCCAGGCGTTCCCGGCAGTCCATATCCACGGCGTCCGCCACCGTATCCGTGGCGCGCGCCAGCAGATAGCCCACGGCCACGCCGGAGCGCATTTCCCGGGGCAGGAAGCGCATGCTCAGGTAGAAGGACCGGGAGACGGCCGATAGAAGCTGATCAAGGCCTTTCATGATTTCTGCAGGCCCAGCCTGTGCATTTTATAGTGGAGTACCCGCGGGGAAATGCCCAGTTCCCGGGCCGCGGCGGACATATTGCCCGGAGAACGTTTCAATGCGGCCACAATCAATTCCCGTTCAAAGGAGTCCACCATGGTCGGCAAATCAGCGGGAGCCTCCCCGTCACGGGAATAAGGAGCGTCATGGCTGGGCATCTGGAGGGAGGCGGGGAGGTTGTAGCCGTAAATGCAGTCGTCCTGCGCCGTAATGACGGCACGTTCCATGCAGTTTTCCAGCTCCCGCACATTGCCGGGCCAGTGGTAAGCCATGAGCATATTGATGGCGGGAGTGGACAACCGCTTGATGTCCTTCCCGTATTTCAAATTGAACTTGGAAAGAAAGTGTTCCGCCAGCAGCATGACATCCCCCTTGCGTTTGGACAGATCCGGCATGACGATGGGGAAAATGTTCAACCGGTAATACAGGTCTTCCCGGAACTTGCTCTCCGCCATCAATTCCTCCAGATTGCGGCTGGTGGCGGCGATAAAGCGCACGTCTGCATGAAGCTCCCTGTTGCTTCCCACGCGGGAAAAAGTTTTTTCCTGGAGAAAACGCAGCAGCTTCACCTGCATCTGGAGGCTTAAATCCCCGATTTCATCCAGAAACAGGGTGCCGCCGTCCGCCGCCTCCGCACGGCCGATGCGGCGGCTGGTGGCTCCGGTAAAAGAGCCCTTTTCATGGCCGAACAGCTCGCTTTCCAGCAGGTTCTCCGGCATGGCCGCACAATTCAGCGTCACCAGCGGCTTATCCTTTCTGCCGCTCAGGTTCACCACGGCGCGCGCCACCAGCTCCTTCCCCGTTCCGGAACTTCCCCGAATCAGCACCGTGGCATCGCTGGGCGCCACCTGGCGGATCTGTTCATACACCTGGAGCATGGTGCTGCAATTGCCGATCAACTCTCCCGGATTAGTCGTCAGAAGCTCCCGGAGTTTCTCATTTTCCGCCACCAGGGCGGCGCGTTCCTCATGCGCCTGGAGGCTGGCAGCCAGAGCATCCCCAACGATATTGCCCACAATTTCCAGCAGTTTCTGGTCCCGCTCCAGATCAGTGTCCCGGTCCACGGCACGGTCAATGCTCAACGTGCCGATGACCTGCTGCAAATGAATGATGGGAACGCAGATGAACGCTGCCCTTTCACCGCTTTTGCGCGTGCGGGTACGGTTCAGGAACCTGGGATCACGGGAAATGTCCTCAATCACATGGGGCCTTCCCGTTTCCGCCACATGCCCCGTAATGCCTTCCCCCACATGGTAATGGCCACGTTTCATTTCCTGCTCGTCCAGTCCGTGGGAGGCTTCAATCATCAAATCATTCCCGCGGCGGATGGTAAATGTGCCGCGCAGCATCTTCATGCGGCGGTAAAGCACGTCCAGGATATGCCGGAGCAAAGCCGTGCCATTGCGTTCATTGACAATAGCGGAGCTGATTTCCTTCAGCACGACCATCTCCAAATCCGGTGACCTGTTTACTTCATTCATGCAATCCGGGGCTGGGCGAATATTAACCGCACGCCCCCGCCATACCAACTACTTTTTCTTTCACCGCCATGCAGCCGGGCAAAAAACAGCGCAGGAAATACGGATAACATCCTGGCGCTTAATTTTGGTAATGTTACGAACGGAAATCAAAAAATTTTACAAAATTGTAATACCAAGCCCTTGCTTCGTCTCATTTTACATGCCCACGTCTCCGCCGGACTCCCGCTTCATCATCTCCGTAATAACCTGGAACAACGCGTTGCGGTACAGCACGCCGTCCAGCCTCCCGGTATTCTTCCAGATTACGGGAAAGGCGGGTAGGTGGGTTTGTTCAAACAGCTTCAAAGCATCCGTCAGATGGGTGCCGGCATCCAGCACGGGAGCGCCCGTACGAACCAGAGCCCCCGCATCAGGAGGAGTTCCCTCTTTCTGCATCTCCATCTTCCGGCGAACCTCCAGAAAATCCTCCGGATAAATGGCCCCTTCATAAGTCCCATCTTTATTCACCACAAAAACCAGGTCTCCGGGGTTCCGCAGCATCAGGGAGGAAACGTCATCCAGGGATGCGTCCGGAGCTACCTGGGGCACTACGTGCCGCGCCAGGTCATGCACATAGACCTGCGCCATGGGCAGGTTGACGACGGACGCCGGGCTGCCGGCCAGACTGGCGGCATACATGGAACGCGCGCGAATCAGCTTTCCCGTGCCATAAGCGCTTACGACCCCAATCAGCAAGGGATAAATCATTTGCCCGCTCATGGAAAATTCCACCACCATCACCAGGGCCGTCAGGGGGGCCTGGGCCGCCACGGCGAAAAAGGAAGCCATCCCCACCATCGCATACGCCACCGTATGGTTGCCCTCCATTCCCAGGGACGTCAGAACCGTACTGAAAATAAACCCCACCATGCTCCCCACGTATAAGGTGGGCGTCATGGCTCCCCCCACCGTACCGCAGCCAAACACCACAGCCACGGCAGACACCTTTACCAGAAGCAGGATGAGCGCCTCCCGCGTGCCGTAATCCTCATGAACCAGCCCGGTAATGAGAGCCTGACCATTGCCCACCACTTCCGGATAAAAAACGGCCAGAATCCCCACGACCAGCCCGGCGGCCGCCAGACGCAGCGGCAGAAGGGATTGGCGGCCATTCAAATATCTGGCGGCCGCATCCAGCAAACTGACCCATCCCCTGGCCGCCACGGCAGCCGCCGCCCCCAGGGCAATGCACCAGAGAGACTGGGAAAAGACAGTAAAGCTTTCAAACGGAGAACTGTACAGGGGAGAAGGATCCCCCAGCAGATGCAGCATCACGAATCCGGTACAGGAGGCGATGAGCAGTGGCGCCAGAATATCCATGCTCACGGTGCCAATGATGATTTCACTCACGAACAGGCAACCGGAAAAAGGGGCATGGAACGCCGTCGTGAACCCAGCCGCCGCCCCGCAGCCCACCAGCAGCCGGAGCCGCGGAATAGATACGTGCAGGCGCTGCCCCACATTAGACGCAATCAGAGCGGAAGACTGGATGATTGGCCCTTCCTTGCCGATGGCGGCCCCGGAA
Organism: Akkermansia sp. UBA7090; assembly: GCF_002493465.1. NCBI lineage: Bacteria > Pseudomonadati > Verrucomicrobiota > Verrucomicrobiia > Verrucomicrobiales > Akkermansiaceae > Akkermansia > Akkermansia sp. UBA7090. The sequence continues at coordinate 244,027 of NZ_DKYW01000009.1, read as the reverse complement.
GCGATGCTCCATGCCGCGGAAAAGACTTTCAGGGCGGAGGCACGGAACTTGATCAGCCCGTTTCCGATGGACATGGCCTCCATGTATTCCGTAGCCTGCCCCGGCATCCTCTTCTTCAGGAACAGCAGGATGCAGCCGGCCACCAGTCCGCCCGCCACCGGAATAAACATGCGCCATTCCGGCTCCACCAGGGAAAAAGTGCCTACGCGGGAATCCGACCAGATGCCTGTGAGCATCCATTGGATTACTTCCACCATCCACTCAAAAAACAGAGACATGCAGGAGCCCACCATCCCGACGAGCACGGCCCATACATAGGTGACCTGCCTTTCCCCCACTTTCCAATGATGGAACAGTTTCAAAATCCATCCGTACCAGACGGAATCCGGCGGCTGAGACTGGGGGGACGGAGTATTCATGAAAAGAGAGAAATACTATTCCGTTGTGACAAAAAAATGTCCCCCGCCGTTCGATACGGAAGAAAAAAACTCCCTGCCCCACACCCTCCGGAACCAGCGGAAATTCGCAACGGACACGCTGACGACCCGTCCGGAAGTCAGAATGTATATTTTAAATTGACGCCATAATAGAAATCATCCCCCAGCCCCTTCTGCTTTACCACGGTCAGCGCCTGGCTGTAATTGGTAAACAATTCCACAGTCAGGCGTCCGGTGGCGCGGAAGGTAACGCTCAGATTATAATCCAGGGCATTGGAGCCATGGTGCACCACCGGGCCTACATACCCTCCATTGTAACCATAGCGCACTACGGCGTCCACCCGCACGCAATCCGCTATTTCCTCATGCAGCCCCGCAAATACGGCGTAATAACCGCGGAACGTATGGTTGTTATACTGCCAGTACAGGTCCGCGCCACCAAACCAGCGGTCGGAAAAATGATAAGTCGTTTTCAAGCCGGGACGCGGAATTCCCTTGTCTCCCGGAAAAACAAAGCTGTGCTCATACCAGGGCATGACCGTCCAGTTTCCCAGTTCCCTGACGTAATCCAGCCGGTATTTCAACTCCGCATGATTCCGATGGTCCGTGGAAACGCCGTACCATATTTTCCCCACCCACTCTTTATACTGTATTTCAGGGACAAACATGCAGAGAGGGCCGTCCCACAAGTCCAGGCCCTCGCACTCGTACTTGCTGGCCCACCCCGTCTGAAAGCGCAAATAAACACGCTCATCCGCAGGACCGGCCAGGGAAAGGGGATGGGGGCATGCCGTCTTCAGGTGGTAGGCCTGTTCCTGGCAAACTGCCGCCGCCCAGGCTCCGGAGCACGCCGGCATGCCCGTGCAGGCCGCCAGCGACAACAGAATTACGGTTTTCATCTTCATATTGGTCATGGTTGGAGATTTTCTGAAATGGCGTATCCGGAAGCGGCTCCATCCTGCGCACCCGCACTCCGCTTTTGCCGCAAACGGACGCTGCGTCCGCCCCGGACACATACCTTCTGAAGATGAGACCCGCATCAAAAAACAATATTCAGTTTCAGGAGCCAAAAAAACAAATTCCCCATGAAAGATTGTGTCAGCAGCCTTTGTACCTATAACCGTGTCCATGAAATTCCTTATCCCCGCACTTGTTCTGTCCGCCAGCTTTCCAGCAGCTTTCTCACAAGAACAAATCATCCCGAAACCTGCGGAAATCACCTTGTTCAAAGGAAGTCCGGCCCGGCTCACCCGGGATTCCTTCATCATCACGACAACGCAGGACAAGGCTTTCCTGAATCAGGCAGGGCAATTACAGCAGATGCTCAGCGAAGGGACAGGGCTCCCTCTTCCCCTTAAAACAGCCGGACAAGCGTCGAAGAAAGCCGCCTGCATCATCATCAAAAAAGACCCGTCCCTGGCCGCCAGGGGAGAAGAGGCCTACTCCATTCAATCTTCCCCAGGAGGCATCATCCTTTCCGCGGCCGATGCCAGGGGCATCTTTTATGCGGGGCAAAGCCTGGTCCAGATGATGCCTGCCATTTTCCACGACGGGACGGCGGATAAATCCATCGTCCCGTGGAACATTTCCAAAACTCCGTTCCACATAACGGACTATCCGCGGTTCTCCTGGCGGGCTCTGATGATTGATGAGGCGCGCCACTTCTTTGGTGAAAAAACCATTAAGCAAATCATCGACCAAATGGCTCTGCTAAAAATGAACATCCTGCACTGGCACCTGACGGACGACACAGGATGGCGCATTGAAATCAAAAAGTATCCGCTCCTGACCTCAATCGGCTCCAAACGCAGAGAATCGGAAATCGGCACATGGCACAGCGGCAAATCAGACGGAACGCCGCATGAAGGCTTTTATACCCAGGAACAAATCAGGGATATCGTGCAATACGCAGTCCGCCGCAATATCACCGTCGTTCCGGAAATTGAAATGCCGGGCCATGCCAGCGCAGCCGCCGCAGCATACCCCTTCCTGAGCCTGAAAACTCCCGTGGAAGTGCCCACCACATTCATTGTCAACACAGCCTTCGATCCCACTTCGGAAAAAACTTATGCCTTCCTGTCCGATGTTCTGGATGAAATCGCGGCGCTCTTCCCCGGCAAAATCATTCATATAGGCGGGGATGAGGTGCGCTATGACAAGCAATGGAAGGGCGTTCCGGAAATTGAGGAATTCATGAAAAAAAACGGCATGAAGAATTATGCGGACGTCCAGATGTATTTCACCAACCGCATGTCCGGCATTATTGCCCAAAAAGGGTGCCGCATGATGGGATGGAATGAAATTTACGGACATGACGTCAATGGGGACGGAGGAGGAAAAGCCGGAGCCAAACTGGACACCAACGCCGTCATCCAGTTCTGGAAAGGCAACACCGGCCTGGCCAAAAACGCTATCCGGGACGGACATGACGTCATCAATTCCCTCCATACCTCCACCTATTTGGATTACAGCTACGGCAGCATTCCCCTGCAAAAGGCATACGGATTCGAACCCGTTTTTCCCGGGTTGGAGGAACAGTACCATTCCAGAGTCAAGGGGCTGGGCGCCCAAGTATGGACGGAATGGATTGCCACACCGGAACGTCTGCATTACCAGGCGTTTCCCCGTGTCTGCGCTTTTGCGGAGGTTGGCTGGACTCCCGCAGGCAACAAGGATTTTCCGGATTTCAAAAAACGCCTGAAAGCGTATAGCGAACGCATGGACCTGATGGGAATCAAATTTGCCCGGAATATCATCAGCCAAATAGACAAGTCCGACTTTTTCAATACGCCCAGGATCGGCACATGGACGCCCGCCGTCCTGACCGGACAGGAACATTCGTTTGACGTTACCAAACTGGTCAGGGCTCCCGGCAAATACACCGTCACCCTGCTGTACGACAAGGGCGCTCACGCCATTGAAATCGAATCTGTAGCCCTGTATGAAAATTCCCGGGAAATCTCCCGGGACGCCCATGCGGGCAGGAGCGGCGCCCATAAGGAAAATATCCAGTACATCCTGAATGCCCCGGAACCCAGGCAAGGAGCAACCTATACGGTCAAAGCCAAATTCAAAGGGGCCGGAGGCCGGGATTCCCACGGAACAGTGTATTTTGAAACGCCATAAAACGCAGCCCCGCCCCACGCAAAAAAACGCAGAGACCTCGCACAGGGCCCCCTTTATTCCGGCAAACGGGACATTCCCTCCGCAGCCTCGTGTTTTACGGACAGGAGCTTTTCAGTATCATCGGCATCCCAAGGCGCCGGATGTTTTCCCGCCGGGGAAGCAGCACCTTTCCATCAAGCGGCACGAAACTGCCCCTCTAAACCGGAAAGGCTTGCCCCGAAAGCAGGATTGACCCAACAAAGCTCCGGAGGTCGCCGTCTGCGGACCTCCGGAGCCTAAATAGCCGGGAACCGGCGGAAGATGATTTTCATCCGGGAAAACCAAACGGAATTCACATATTATCATCTACTACTTTTTCTACATACTTGAAAAAGATGCTACCGTCCTCTCCGCTGATTCCATAGTCTCTGACATCCTCGATATTCGCATTTTTAATCCGGGTAATAATATAGACTTTGGAGTACAAAATCCCCCATTCCCCATGCTTTTTCTCATGAAACCAGATATGATGGTTATAGTATGGTTCAAAATAAATGGTGCCCCCGTCTCTCGGATCTGAAATCGGGCCGGAATATTTGACAACAATATAGCTGATTCCCTTGTAACACCATTCCCTGCCGCATTGCGGATTTTTGGAAAGGGTGGTGCTCATTTCAAGGGTGGTGTTCATGACATCATAGGACAATCTATCCTCATCATGGTATTTGATTCCTTTTTGAGGCAGATTGAACTGATTTTTGATGATGACTCCATCATAAATAAGGCGTCCCCCTTTCCATTCCGTTTTCTGCGGAACTGTTTCTCCTTTCAAGAGACAGATTCCCGAGAGAGAAACCATTATAGCACAGGCAATTTTATTCATTGTTATTTTCTACTTTGTTGTTTCAGCAATTCTTTATTAAGGAATTCCTTCATTTCCTGAACAGTTTTTTCAGGAGGAGTCTTCGCATCGTCCCGATACTGCCGCCAGTCGATGCGCAGTTTGGCCATCAGGCGCAATTCACTGAGGGAGAAAGGGACAGTACCCGGGGCATTCGGCATAAAATCCCGGGACCTGTTGCCGATATAATAAATCTGGCTCTGATCCCAGGAACGCTTCATGGTTTCATCGAAGGAAGCTCTCACTCGGTCGTCGCTCACTCTGGCTTCCCACTGGAGGCAGTCCGCCAGGCAACCACCCTCGGCCCGGCTCTCCCGGGCCTGCCGCCACAGGGCAAGAATATACCTGTTCTGAAGACTGCACGCAGCCGGCGTCAGGTATTTGCGCGTATACTGCAACTCATACAAAGGCTTGCACACAGCCTTTTCCCTCTGTCCCAGAGCAGCTCCATTCACCCTTTCCGGAGTGGGAACAATGCCAGCCAGCGCACCGGATACGTAATAAGGCAATTCCTCAGGCATTCGGATTTCCCACGGTATTTTTTCATTCACAAACACCCCGTTTAAAATGGTATTAAAGGAACCGTTCCGGCAAATACGGAACAGGTAAATCCCCCCCTTCCTGCTCATGAACCTTTTATAAACCCCGGACCCCGCAAATCTGGAAACGCGAGTGCGCGCCTCCACCGGGTAGGAATACCACTGCTCCATGGAGGAGGCAAGTTCCTTCCCCCGACTATTCTGTTCTCCTATCGCAAGATCCCCCTCAATATTGAACAGGAACACAAGGGGGGCGGTGGAAGGGTGCCTTCTGGCTTCCACTACGTAATCCCGCCTGGATTCATTGGTGAGATAACCGTTGGGATTATAAAAATACAGAGCTATTTCATGAACACCCTCCGGCACCTCCACGGCTACCCAGATATCAGGTCCGTCCACAAAGCCAGGATACGCTTCCCCATGGTCATCCCACTCCGCCTCTGTCCGCACGGAATCCGTAGGGTCGAAAAGAACGTTGCGGTTATTATTTTCCTTAATGCTGTGCACCCACCAGCGCAGCGCGTCTCCCTTCTTGCGGTTGAGCCCCATCAGCCCTTGAATCCAGTAGGGAGACAAGGCCCCCTTGTATCCGGGATGGCCGGGAACGGAAGAAAGGGTACGGAACCGGATAGGCTTGGCTTTAAACTCGGAATTGCTCATGGGGGCATTCGTGGCGCACAGCGTGGCACGCGTGTGCCCGTACTTCCCGCACCAGTCCCCTTTCGTAGTCCAGTCCTCCCCCCGGAACACAATACTCTTCCCCGCATGCGCATCGGATCCCAGCTTTTCCAATCTTCTGAGTACCACGGAAGGCTCCTCCATCTGCGCCGGACGAGGAAACGAAACTTCATTGTCCTGCGGGCTCCTGTCCAGTTGATAAGCCAGAGCCCCCTTTTTCAGGCGAACAAGTCCCCGTCCATATGTCCCTGCCCAGACGCTCCCGTCCCGAAGCGCCAGCAAGGAAGGGACATCCACGTTTTCCAGCCCCTTTCTTATTCTCTGATTCACCGTCATCTTTTCAGCATCCAGCACATCCACTCCCTGCATCCGGTAACCGACGAAAATCTCCTTTCCCTGCTGGATAACGGAAGAAATAAAATCTTCAGACAACATTCTGGAATTCGACTCTCCCGGAACCGCGGTTTTCCGTGCGGCAGAACCATACAGATGACTGTTTTTCTGGGCATAATCACGCCCTCTCATATAACGCCAAGAACTGATGCCGTTACTGTACGCCAACCCCGAACAGGTACCCACCAGAATCTGATCCTTATCCGTACAAGTCAACACATTGCAGATATTGGAAGGCAAGCCATCACCATACGGCTGGTACGGCTGACGGGCGAATTGCCTGTTGTCCCAGTACCAGGGGGCCTGAACATTCTTCCACTGCATATACCTTGATTGGCGGGAAGAACAGGATACTCCGCCGCAGGCATAGGCCAGCCACAAATTGCCCCTGGCATCAAAACCTGCGGAAGCCGCCTGGTCTTCCGCCAGGCCAGTGGATCTGTCCAGCGTCTTCCACGAATCGCCTGCAGGATCGTAAACGGATACGCCGCCGGATGAGGCTACGGCAACCTCCCCGGAGACGGGAGAAATGGCCAAAGCATAAACATGCTCGCCATTCAGTGCATTGCTGCGGTTATACATTTTCCATTCTCTTCCGTTAAAAACGGCTACGCCGCTGTCATCCGTGCCCGCCCAGATGCGCCCCTGCCTGTCCTCCGCAATACAGGTGAAATTCTTTCCTTTGGGAAAACCGGAATAATAGTCCATATTAAGCCACGATTTTTCATATGCCCGGTCCCCAACCTGAAGGCGGTAAATGCTTTCTTTTTCTCCTACAACCCAAATGGAGCCGTCAACAGCTACCAGCGTACCGCGAATAAACCGGACCGGACATTCCGGAAGCTGCTCCGGTACCTGAACGGTTACGACTTCTCCTGCCGCCCACGCCCCCAACAAAAGGAAAATCAACGCAAATATCCTTATGAAGTGTTTGAATTTAATCAACATAACCAACTATCCCCTGATTATTACAGGAGAATATTATTGGTTTTTATCACTGTCAATTCCGTTTTCAATTTATTATCAAGTTTTCAAAAATAAAATACAACACAATCCGTTTATAATTATACATATAAATAATTTAATATATGTTAGTTTTCTTAAAAATTTTGATTCCTGAAAAAATCCTTACTAATACTTTTTCATGCCTGAATGGGAAAATACAGGGAACAAACCTGGCAACCACACCCGGCATCCCGTTTTTTCAACATGCTTTCCCCAATTATTCTCTGATTCAAATTTCAACGCCGCTATGCGTTTTCCCATATCAAGTTATATTCACCGGCCTTCTTCACGGCAGGGGAATAAGCACAGTTCAACATCCGAATGGAGATGGAAACCATATTGTCATCTACTTTTCCGGAGCGATAATATGGCCATTCCCGGAGGAGGATTCCGCGATGATTGCCCAAGAAGAGAAAGTGTTGTCCGCACCAACACGAACAATTCTTCCGAACCTGATTCCAGCAACCAGTTCCGGCAGAGTCAGACGGAACCCTGTTGGCGATGGATAAAGAACTGATTCATAAGGTGGAACTAACAGCCACCTGTATATTAAAGCCACCAAAGGAAAGGCGGCCGGAACCGGGCCGGAAGACCGGAAGAGGGGAAAACGAAGATAAAGAGATGGCGGCCCCGGTTCCCTCCCCAAGATGGACTATCCGGGCAATTATAACAGGGACCAGCAGATTGCTGCTGAGAGACTCAAACCCGGAGATGTGAAAAAGCCATCTCCCGAAAAGATGCGGCCAAATTCAGGAGAGATAGAAGATGCCAGTCCGCACGTTTCCTCCCCGCCCTCCAGATGTCAATTATTCCTTCTTGCTCAAGGATGGAAGACGGAGAAATCGAACCGCCCTGACATAACCAGCCTCTCCGGATTATTTCCGGTGAGGGGGATATTTCATTCCTCAACAAAAGAAAGGAACTTCATTATTCTGCCCCGGCCCATAGCGGAACAGCCTTTCCTCCCCGGATTGTCTGCCAGGGAACCGTTGAATGCCCCGCTGAAATATCAAAACGCATCAAATAAACGCTTATGAAAGCTCCGCAGCTGTCAGGTCCACGCACAAACCTTGACAACTGCGGAGCCGCGCTTACACACACTTATTCATCCAACAAAAATCGCTCAGCAGAGCTTCTTCCATCAGGAATGGTGGAAAGCCGTTCCTTCTTCCGCCGTCATCGGAGAAGAAACCGGGTGTTTCTCAAAGAAAGCGAGCATGCGCTTGTAATCTTCCAGGAACAGATCTGCCAAATCCTTGGAGAAGCCCTGGCGAACCATGACGCGCATCACCACCGTATCCTGACAGTTGGCAGGGAGCGTGAAGGCGGGCACCTGCCAGCCGCGGGTTCTCAGCTTATCTGAAAGGTCAAAAAGCGTGTAGTTCGTATTGGCTCCATCCTTGATGAAGAAGCAGACAGCGGGAATACCTTTTTCCGGATCGCCCGTGCAAATAAATTCGTACGGTCCCAGTTTGGAAAGCTCATCTGAAATGTACTTCGCTACCTCATAAGCCTGCGTATGGATGTTCGTATAGCCTTCCTTGCCCAAGCGGATGAAATCATAATACTGGCAGATAATCTGTCCGGCCGGCCGTGAGAAATTAATGGCAAAATTGGGAATTTCTCCGCCAAGATAGTTGACATTGAAAATCAATCCTTCAGGCAGGTAGGAAATATCTCTCCAAACGACCCAGCCGACTCCGAGCGGAGCCAATCCGTACTTATGGCCGGAAGCGCTGATGGACTTGACGCGGGGAATGCGGAAGTCAAAGACAACATCCGGGGCGCAGAACGGGGCAAGGAAGCCGCCGCTGGCGCCGTCTACATGGATGTCAACGCTGATGCCGGTCTTGTCTTCGTAATCGTCCAGAGCCTTGGCAATTTCCGCCGGCAATTCATAAGCGCCCGTATAGGTCACACCAAACGTAGGAACCACAACGATGGTGTTCTCATCAATCTGTTCCAGCATCCGGTCAACATCCATCTTCCATTTCCCGGGCGCCATCGGGATTTCACGCATTTCAATATCCCAATAGCGGCAGAACTTGTGCCAGCAGATTTGGACAGGACCGCATACCAGGTTGGGCTTGTCAATGGGTTTGCCGGCAGCTTTCCGGCGGGCTCTCCAGCGCCACAGGGCGGCCATGCCTCCAAGCATGCATGCTTCACTGGAACCGATAGTGGAACAACCAATGGGTTTTTCATTTTTGCTGGCATTCCAAAGATTGGCAATGATGGCAGCGCAACGCATTTCAATAGCGGCTGTCTGGGGATATTCATCCTTGTCAATCATGTTCTTGTTAATGCTGAGGTTCATCAGCATCCTGACCTGCTTTTCATCCCAGGTCTGGCAGAAGGTTGCAAGGTTCTGGCGGGCATTGCCGTCCAGCATCAATTCATCGGACACCAATTGAAAAGCGTCCTCCGCGCGCATCGCGTAATCCGGGAACTCATCCTTGGGGAGAAGGTTATCTGCTTCCGGAGAGCCGAAAATGGAATTTTCCGCCCGGGCTGTATCAGGTTTTTGATTTGGATCAAACATGACGGTATTTATTGTTTCATCGTTTCCGGGCTGACCATGACAGGCTGCCCGCATGAAGGATAGAAGCACCCAAGAATCAAAGCGTTCATATTTCCATTGTCATTATCCTATATATAAATTTTCCAGAAAAAGACAAAATATAGATATATTTCATTATTGATGGACTATTAAAATGATTTAATTGCAGACCTTCTTATAAAAATCCGTCCATATTTCTAAACTCCACCTGCACCAATTCAACGCCGTGGCAAGTTACACCTTTTAAGTCACGCTTGGCGACAAAGGCTCCAACGCGCACCCTGCATTTCTTCAGCATTGCAGTCCGTTCGATTTGCCGGGAGACAATGGGAAAAAAGAATGGATAAACCTGCAAAATATCACAACCTGTTCATCATTTTCCTATAAGGGAGAACAAGCCTTCCCATGAAAAGCCCGGGATACGGTGTCGAAAATCAGCCAGAGGCTCATCTTCAGGGAGCATCCTTTACATAAAGTACATGCGGATAAAGGACAGAATCCGGAGCAACTTTGGGATGGTTGAATTCCGCTATTTTCCTCATTCCAACGCGTTGCATCACGGCTTGTGAAGGGAAATTCACGCAAGCAGTAAAAGAATATACCCGGTCAAAACCGAATCGTTCAAAACCATGTTTCAGGCATGCACGGGCGCCTTCCGTAGCATATCCATATCCCCAGGCTTCCGGCACAAGCCTCCAGCCTATTTCCACACATGGTGTAAAATCCGCTTCAAAATCAGCCCAATGAAAGCCGAGAAGACCAATCAGGGAACCGGAATGTTTCAATTCCGCTGCGTACAATCCATATCCTCTTTCATCCAGTTCTTCCCGCATACGGCCCCACATGGAAAGAGAATCCTTTTCCGTCATGATGCCGGGGAAAAAACGCATTACCCGGGGATTGGCGTTCATAGCCGCAAAAAAGGGCCAGTCTTCTTCCCGCCACGCCCGTAATACCAGGCGTTCAGATTCCGGCAATGACAGCTTTCCTCCCGGCATGACCTTAATTGTACATAGAAAGCTCTGTTTCCAACTCTGGGCAGCGATTCACGCGGAACCGTTCATCCAGTTCCAGAATTTGGCTATGTCCCAGGCTGTCCTTGATGGTGAGATTGACTTTGGAACGACCGGGATACCTTTTTAGAATATCCCGTATCTGTTCCAGATTTTTTCTCGTGTGGCGGAGGGGACTGACAATGATATTCAGAGGCCCCTGCTCCCCGGATTTGGATTTGCGCTTTTTGCCTCCCAGGGGGTCAATGCCCTGCGCAGCCACGCTTTTGGAGGATGTGCGGTCATCCTCCCGGATGTTGGCTCGCACGGAAACGAAAACGCCCGGTTCCAGGCCGCCCTCCATTTCCTGAGCCTTTTCATAAACATCCGACCACAACAACACTTCTATGCTGCCAGTAAAATCTTCCAATGTCAGAATGGCGAATTTTCTACCGGCCTTGCTGATCTTGGGGGTGACGGAACGAACCATGCCGGCAATCTGGTGCTTCTGCTTGAGTTCGTGCGGTTCCAGTGTGTCAATGAGCCCTATGCGGGTGTATTTTTCCGCATCAATGACACCGCGCATGGAGTCCAGAGGATGGCCGCAGAAGTAAGCGCCCAACAGATCCTTTTCATCCCCCATACGCTGCTCCTTGGACCATTCCGGAACGGCGGGCTCGTCCTTTACCCTGGGCGCTTCAAAGGTCATGTCAAACAGGGAACCCTGCCCCAGAGCCTTATCCTTGTGTACCTGGGAAGCGCCGCTGAGAGCCAGATCCACACGTTCAAACAGGACGCAACGCGGCTCCAGCGTCCAGTCCAGCGCTCCCGCACGAATCAGGGATTCAAGAATCTTTTTGTTGACAGATTTGGAATCCAGCCTGTTGCAAATGTCCTCCATACTGGAAAATTCCCCGTTCTTCTCTCTTTCTTCCAGAAGAATCTGCATAGCCCCCTCTCCCACGTTTTTAATGGCCGCCAGTCCATAACGCACAGCCAGCTTGCCGGAAGGCATTTTCTCAGGAGTGAACTTGAGCATGGATTTATTCACATCAGGAGGCAGGATTTCAATACCCATGCGGTTGGCTTCCTGAATGAACACCCCGATTTTGTCATTGTTCGCCTCATTAGACATCAGCCCGCAGAGAAATTCCACAGGGAAGTGGGCCTTGAGGTAGGCCGTCCAGTAGGAAATATGCCCGTAGCAGGCGGAGTGGGACTTATTAAAACCGTACCCGGCGAATTTTTCAATTTTGTCAAAGATGGCTGTAGCCGTCTTTTCATCAATCTGGTTTGTTTTCCAGCATCCTTCAACAAAATGGGCTTTTTCCTTGGCCATCTTCGCCGGGTCCTTCTTGCCCATGGCGCGCCGCAGAAGGTCGGCCCCGCCAAGCGTATAACCGGCCAACAGCTTGGCAGCCGCCTGCACCTGTTCCTGATAGATCATCACGCCGTAGGTTTCCCCGCTGACCTGTTCCAGCAAAGGATGCTCGTACTCCACCTGGCGCAACCCCTTCTTGACTTCAATCATTTCATCCATGAACTGCATGGCTCCCGGTCGGTAAAGAGCCAGCAGGTCAATGATGTCTTCTATTTTCTGAATCCCGTAACGGCGGCAAGTGTCCACCATACCACCGGATTCCAACTGGAAAACCCCCATCGTATCTCCCCTGTTCAGCAGGTCCAGGGTTTCCCGGTCATCCAGAGGGACGGAATCCAGTTTGAATTCCGGCACGCGCCAGCGGGCGTATTGCTCCGCATCATGCATAACGGTCAGAGTCTTCAAGCCCAGGAAGTCCATCTTCAAAAGCCCCACTTCATAAATCGCGCTCATATCGCACTGGGCGACGACAGCGGCATGAGGATCGGAAAGGTCATCACGAGTGAGGGCCACATGCTCGTCCAGGGGGCGGTCACCGATCACGACGCCCGCCGCATGTACCCCCACGTTGCGGATCAATCCTTCCAGGCGGGTCGCGTACCCCCACAATTCCGCATACCCCTCATCAGAGGCAATCAGCTCCCTCAGCTCTTCATTACTCTTATAGCTGGACTGAAGAGTCACCTTGGGACCGGTTTCGATAAGTTTGGAAATACGGTCTCCATCCGCATAGGACATATCCATCACACGGGCTACGTCCCTGAGTACAGACTTGGCCCCCATGGTGCCGTACGTAATGATGTGGGAAACAGCGCGTTCCCCGTATTTCTGCCGGACGTAGTCGATTACTTCCGGCCGGCGAGTCTGACAAAAGTCAATATCGATATCCGGAGGGCTGACGCGTTCCGGATTTAGGAAACGTTCAAAGATTAATCCGAACCTCAGAGGATCTATATTCGTGATTTTCATGGCATAAGCCACCAAGGAACCGGCTGCGGAACCGCGTCCGGGACCTACGGGAATGTCATGATCCTTGGCCCAGTTGATGAAGTCCGCCGTAATCAGGAAATAGGAAGGGAATTTCAACTGGTTGATAATTCCAAGCTCATAATCCAAACGGTCGCGCAATTCCTTGTCCGCAGCTACACGTTCCTTTCCATACCGTTCTTCCAGCCCCTTATAACATACTTTACGCAAGTATTCTTCGCGGGACGACCCGTCCGGCGTGCCGAATTCAGGGTATTTTTCCGTACTGGTGGAATCCAGCTTGATAGTAACATTGCACCGTTCCGCAATTTTCAACGTATTTTCCACGGCCTCCGGATAATCCCTGAACACCTCCCGCATTTCTTCAGGAGATTTCAAATACACTTCCGTGGAATAGCGCATGCGTTTTGGGGAAGCCAGCTTTTCGTTGGTTCCGATACAAATCAGAACATCGTGCATGTCGTGATCTTCCTTCCTGAGGAAGTGCACGTCATTGGTAGCAACAATGGGGGTATTAGTCTTGCGGGCGATGCGCACCAGCTCCGGCAGACATTTTTTCTGTTCCTCCATGCCGTGGTCCTGAAGCTCTACAAAAATATTGTCGTCTCCAAAAATATCCTTTAGAGCCAGAAGGGCTTCCTCCGCTTTTTCAGGCTGGTCATTGAGCAGCCATTCATTAAGAGGTCCGGCAATGCACGCTGTACAACAAATGAGGCCCTCATGGAATTCCCGCAGGGTTTCCATATCCACGCGGGGTTTATAATAAAAGCCTTCCAAGTGGGAACGGGACACCAGCTTAACCAGATTCTGCCATCCGGTTTCATTTTCCGCCAGTAAAAGGAGATGTGTGTATTTGCGGCGTCCGGGAAGCTGTTTTTTCACGCTGATGGGCGTAGGAGAAAGGTAAACTTCGCAACCAAAGATAGGCTTTACTTCCTGCCTCCGCGGACCTTCCGGATGCTCCTTGTTCCAGGCGGCCACGGATTTATTGAGGCTGTTTGTCTCCATGACCAGTTCAATGGCTCCGAACAGATTGCCGTGATCCGTAACGGCAACGGCGGGCATTCCCATGCGGGAACACTCAGCAATGAGATCCCTGATATGGACTGCGCCGTCCAACAAGGAATATTCCGTGTGATTGTGAAGGTGTACGAAGGAGCCGGGCATGAATGGATCCTGTAAGCGGTTAATAAAGGAAATCAGCCATTAACAGGGCATTCAGCCTTCATGGCTTCCACGCATTCCCGGATAAGGTCCGGGCCGCGATAAATGAAGCCGGTATAAAGCTGCACCAGGCTGGCTCCTGCCTTGATTTTGGCGACGGCATCCGCGCCGCTCATGATGCCGCCAACGCCAATGATCGGAATACGCCCCTTCAATTCGGAAGCAAAAGCTCCAATCACTTCCGTGGACCGTTCCGTCAGAGGGGCGCCAGACAGGCCGCCCGCTTCTTCATGGCGAGGATTGGCTTCTACCCCGGCGCGGGAAAGAGTCGTATTCGTAGCAATAAGACCATCCAGCCCTTCATCCAGAAAAACGCGGCTGAGTTCCGCAATATGCTCATCCGTCACATCCGGAGCCACTTTCATAAAAATGGGCACATGGCGACCGGTTTCCGCAGCCAGATTGGATTGCTCCGATTTCAGGGAAGCCAGCAGACGGGCAGCGGGTTCCGCCGCCTGAAGGTCGCGCAGGCCGGGCGTATTGGGAGAAGAGAAATTGATGGCTATATAATCCGCCACTGGCCATGCCGCACGCAGGCAAGCAAGGTAATCCTGGGCCGCGTCCTCATTGGGAGTTATCTTATTTTTCCCAATGTTGACGCCCAGAACACCTCGAAAACGAGTGGCGGAGCGGATGTTTTCCACTCCGGCGGCAATACCTTCATTGTTGAACCCCATCCGGTTGATAATAGCTTTCTGGGGAATCAGGCGGAACAGGCGGGGCTTTTCATTGCCCGGTTGCGGCCGGGGCGTCAGCGTACCCACTTCCACAAAACCGAATCCGGCCTGACCAAAAGCGTTTACCGTATCCGCTTCCTTGTCCATTCCGGCGGCAAGCCCCACCCGGTTGGGAAATTTCATTCCCAGAATTTCCACAGGATCAGAAGGAACTTTCCCCATTACTAAAGGCAGGACACGCATCTTCTCTGCCAGGCGCAACCCCCACAAGGTTACCTTGTGGGCAGTTTCCGGATTCATTTGGAATAATACACTTTTAGCGGCGGAATATAAGGCGGGCGACACGATGCGGGGAGTATACCACACCCTCTTTTAGGGTCAAGAATGGGAAGCGTCTTGCCGGGATGATTTTATCCGGTACAATTCCTTGCCATGAACAGGAAGGAATGCCTCTCATCCTGCCGTTTGTACGGCATTGTAGATACGGGATATATTGCTGAACATCAACTACTCCCTGTAACAGAAAAATTATTGGCCGGCGGCTTGCGCATTCTCCAGTTAAGGGCGAAAAACCATAACCCGGAACACATTGAAAATATGGGGCGCCAGCTTGTCCCCCTGTGCCGCAAATGCGGCTGTCTTTTTATCGTCAACGATTATCCTGAAATTGCCCTGAATATCGGCGCAGACGGCGTCCATCTGGGGCAGGATGACGGGAACCTGGCGTCCGCAAGGGCTCTGCTGGGAAAGGATGCCGTCATAGGACGGTCCACGCACAGTCCAGAACAGGCCCTGGATGCATGTGGAGAGCAGGCGGACTATATTGGGTTTGGGCCCTTGTTCCCCACGGGCACCAAACCGGGAAGACAGGCCATCGGCCTGGAAGACATCGCAAGAGTACGGCAACAGCTACCGGAAAATTTCCCCGTCTTCTGTATCGGCGGCATCAATGGGAACACACTGCCCTCCGTACTGGAGGTGGGGGCAAACAGGGTCGTCATCGTTTCCTGGCTGCTTACACACTCCGACATCACGGGAACAGTCGGAACACTCAAAAAGGAATTGGGGGAAGCATAAGGAAAAACATGCGTCTTCATTCATATTATCCCTGCCTTTCCTCTTCCTCCAGTGAGAGAGCCGACCGGGAAATCAGCAGGACTGCCGTATCTACAATCATCTGCAAAATGCGGTCCTGATCTTTCATCCACGGCTCCTTTTCCTGGAGATCCATGCACGCGACATACTTCCCCAACGTGGCATGGAAGATAGAACTCATGATATGCGCATGCCAGGACAAGGAAAGCTCATCACTCCACGGACAGAATTTCCGGATTCTTGCTATCATCTCCTGGATTGATGGAGCATAAAATTCATCATAGATTTTTCTTCCCAGATATTCCGGTTCCTGCGGCAGACGCCACAATAAACGGACATGATCCGGACCGCCCAGGCTCTTATCCAGAAACAACCGGAAAGCAGGTTCTATAAATGCGCGGGCATAAGCCCTCAGGGACGGCTGAAGATCCGCCTCCTTCAGCATCTTCATGCGCGCTTTCATCAGAGGTTCCGCATACTGCCTGTAAACAGCCAGATACAGCCCTTCCTTGTTCTCAAAATAGTAGACGATAGAAGCCAGATTTACTCCTGCTTCAGAAGCGACCGCCCTCATGGTCACGCCATTAAATCCCCTGAGGGCAAAAAGCTTCTGCGCAGCACGAAGGATTTTGCCGCTGGTTTCCGCAGAACGGTCAGACTGGGATTTGCGGGGAGAAGACATCACCTCAGAAATCAGACAACGTGCCGCCTAGCGGGAAGAACGGCTTGAACCGATGGCTTTCACCAACTGTTCCATGTTCTGGGAAGACTGAATAGGCTTGCCGTCCTTATCCACCAGAATCATGGTGGGAATACCGCGCGGAGCTACTTTTTTGGCAAGATCCGTCAAATCCTCTCTCAACAGGATAGGCCATGGCATGTTATTGGCAACGGCCCATTTTTGGGCGTCATCCAGGTTCCGGTCCATATTGCACATGATTACCTCCACTTCCGGATTATCTTTTACCACCTTGTTGTAGGCTTCCACGCTGTGCGGCGCATTCCGGCAACAAGGGCCGCACCAGCTTGCACTGAAATATAAAATGAAATGCTTGGGATTCAATTTCCCATCCCTCTTTTTAAGTTTGCCGTTTTCAAGCATGTAAGTCTTTCCCTTCATTTCCTCCGCCACAGGGCCGGACGGCATGGACGACCATTCCGCAATAGGCTTGCCGATCACTTCCTTGTGTTCCTCCAGCCATGCGCGATCTTCGTCGGAAAGTTTTTCCAGCGGCATCGTAATGGGCTTTTTGGCCGTTGTCACCAATTTGACGGTCTTCATATTCAGGGCTACTGGCCGGGCTTCCACCGTACTGCCCGTGTTTTTATTAGTCCAAGTACGGAGGGAGGGATCATCCGCCGCTCCTGAAGAATCCCCCCAACAGAGAGAAGATCCTGTCATGAACGCAGACGCCAGCAAGATACACCAAGATGAAAATTTCATACACATGAGGTCAATATACTATTTCTTATCTTCCATGTCGAGAGGCTGATTCCAGAATTTGCCTGGCCCGGACATGTCCCGAGTCGCGGCGAAGGGCTTCCGCAGCCGCGGCAGCGGCTTCACGATACCGCCCATTGCGGTAAAGCATCACCGCAAGAGTGAAAGGAATATCCGCATTTCCCTTATCCAGGGAAGAACAGTTTTCCAAATCTTGCAAAGCCTGCTCCAACCGGCCCACCTTTTCATTCAACAGAGCCCGGTTAAACAAAGCGCGGATAAAGGCGGGCTCTATTTTTAAAGCTTCATTAAAGGATTCCAAAGCTCCCGGCTCATCATTATTTTCAATTTGCCCCAGTCCCAGAAGATACCACAGGTTGGCATCCTTGGGAGCCAGCCGCACAGCCTTTTGCATCTGGTACACCGCCTCCCGGCTGCGGCCTTGAGAAGCCAGGAAAACGGCATAATCACGGTGCACCACGGAAGAAGTGGCATCCCATTTCAAAGCTTTGGAAAACCACAATTCCGCAGTTTTCGCATCCTTGCGGCTGATGGCTATCTGGGCCAGCTTCATAGCTCCGGAAGGTTGGTCCGCCTGGTGCAAAGCGGCGGCAGTAAGCTCCCTCATTCCCGGACTGTCCGGAGGAAGGGAATCCCGCAAAGCCCACTCCGCCTGCAAGCGCACGACCCTGAACGGATCATTAAGAAGTTTGCCCACAACTGGATTACCCGCACGCCCCATCACTTTGGCGGCGGCGGCCCGCGTCAGAGGATCCGGTTCCTTAACCGCTGCGGCTGCCACTTCCTGAACGGAGGGTTCATGAGCCCACGCATCCATCAAATCCAATAACGTAGCGCGCCATGCGCCCACTTCCTCCCTCTTGAAACATTCCATAAGCAGAGGCAGAACATCCTCCTTCCCTTCGTAGGCATGCTGAACGGCCCGGGTCCGTTCCCTGTACTGCGCCATCTTGGGGTTAACCCCGTAATATTCCTTTACCGTCTCCGCAGCCCATTCATTGCTTTTTTCTCTGTGGCACATGGTACAGGCATTCGGAATACCCAACTCTACGCTCAGCAAAGGATCAGGAGAATTGAAAGAATGATCCCTGCGGGGGTCACGAGCCATATACAGGCTTTCCGGCATATGGCATTCCACACACCGGGTGCCCATGCTGGACTGAGGACATGGCGTATGCGCAGCCATGTCAATAACGGGAGCTTTTACGCCGTTTACCGCTTCTCCAGTACCATGGCACCTCAAGCAAAGCGTATTATCTTCTTGAGGAAGCTTCAGCGTCCCCGTATGCGGATCATGACAGTCCAAACAGGTCACCCCCGCCTTGCCCATACGGCTTAACCGCAAGCCAGTCTCGCAATAATCCTCATCCCTCTGCATGCCGTTGGGCCAGAAAACACCGGGCTGAACGGGAAGCACCAGTTGGAAATGATTGTCAAAGCGGTCGCCTACGGCAAAATCATGATCGAATTCATCCCTTCTGGCATGGCAGGAAGCGCAGTTATCATGAATCTGCTGCGGCGTCAGCTTGTTCCTGGTGGAAATCATGCACCCCGTCCCCGCCTCCGGATTGTCCAGCAGGGGGCCGTGGCACTGAATGCAAGTCACTCCGGGCTCCGTCCAAGTAGAAGCATACCGGTCTTTAACAGGATCATAATTTTTATGGAACAGAGACATGTGGCACCACGCACACTGCGTGTTCCAATTCATGCCGCGCCCTGTCCAGTGCCCCCAGTCTCCCGGCTGACGGGCATCCTCGCCGAAAATATCAAACCATTCTTTGCGGTTCACGTCCCATGCGGCGCTCAAGGTATGAAAACCGCCGTCCCTGGCGGGAACCAGATACTGCACCAGGGGAATCCTCCCTGTGGCCCATTCCGCGCGCCAGGAAGTTGAGGACTGACCGTCATGGACCATGCGCCCGTGGCCATCCGTAGAGAATTGGAGAATGCTGCCATGGGCATCCAGCTTCATATTATGGAACGCTTCAGACTCCCACTGATCTCCCAGTTTGCGGAATGCCCAGGCATGGTCTGAACCGGCCCACTGACGGAATTCCTTTTCATGACAGGCTCCACACTGCATGGAAATGGGCACCTCATTCTGGTCCCAGTGCTCACTGCCTCCTGAAAAAACAACCGGCTGCACCGCCGCTCCAGCGCGTTTGTCCATCCAGGCTTTCATCATCGTGCCCAGTCCGACCAAAGCCCCAAGAATAACGAGGAGAACCACCCACTTTTTCATGGAAGGACGGTTCATAGGCGCATCGGCAGATTCAGGGGCGGACATGACGGAAATATTCTGCCATAGCATACGCGCTCCACCAAGGAACTTTTGCATCAGGCAGGGCAGCCCTGACATGCCCAGTCCGCAAACGGCAGATTATTCCTCCTCTTCCAGGGCCTCATCCTTCATCAGGGGAGTAACCCGGGTCACGGTACAGCGCTCCACACCGCCATTCTCCGTCCGGGTCACCTTGAATTCCAGCCCTCTATAGCTGACAGTATTCCCTTCCTCCGCAGGAGCCTCCAGCAAATTAAGAATCAGGCCACCTACGGTATCTATTTCCCCGTCCTCCAAATCCATGTCCATGGCTTCCCCCAATTCCTCAATGCGTGCCAGACCGGATACGTCACAGGAGAAGCCCACCGCATCTCCAGGCAGCTCCGTCAGCACTTTGATGCGGCCGCGGTCCCAGCCCATTACTTCTGAAAATACATCCGTCAGGGTCAGAAGTCCGGAAGTCCCCCCGTGCTCATCCAGAATAATGGCAAGGCGCACATTGTCCTTCCTCATGATTTCCACCACATTGTCAAACTTTACCGTTTTGGGGACCTTGGGTATGGCATGGATGTACTCAGGAGTCAGAGCCTTCCTGCGGAACATGATACGGAACAGGTCGCGGGCATGCACCATGCCCACCACATGGTCCAGGTCACCGCGGTAGACAGGGTAACGAGTACGGCGGGTGCGACGCACAATTTCCCGTATCTGCTCATGTTCCGCCCCTTCAGGAATGGCGTCTATCCTGACGCGCGGGGTCATGACCTGGTGAACATACAGATCATCCAGGTCAAACAAGCCATCCATAATTCGGCCGGATTCCTGCGGCAACGCCCCGTTTTCATGGCTCTCTTCAATAATATACTGGAGTTCTTCCGCAGAATGGTAGTGGGACTTGGATTCATTCCGGTCCACGCCCAGCAACCCCAGAAAGAAATTGCCCAGGGCATTCATGCCCACTACCAGGGGATACAGGCAGAGCTGGATCATGTACATGGGCATCGCAATCATGAGGCAAAGCTTTGCAGCATACTGGAGGGAAAGCGCCTTGGGCACCATTTCCCCAAGCACAATATGCAGGTATGTCAATACCGCCACGGACAGAATGCTAGCCGCGCCATGAGCCACCAGCCAGGAAGCCCAGCCGTACTGCGCCAGCCATTCATGAAGCCATCCGGCGACAGCATGCTCTCCATACATACCCAGCCCCAGACTGGCGAATGTAACGCCAAGCTGTGCCGTAGCAATATAGCGGTCCTGCAACCGGGGCGTTTTCAATATCAGGGAAACACGGCGCGCTACCATGTTCCCGGACACCCCCATCTGCTCCAACGCCGCACGGGGCGCGCCAAGCAAGGCAAATTCTGCGGCCACAAACAGGCCGTTCAACACAATCAGCAACAGAATAATGAAAATAGTCATCATGCGCCCACCCCGCTTTCCATGGCAGGTTCATTCTCCTTGCTCTCCGGAGGCAGCAGCAGGATGGAGGAAACGCGGTTATGGTCCATCTTTTCCACCACCAGCACGCGCCCGGCGATAATCAGGCGCTCCCCTTCCTTCGGAATGCAGGACATGTGCTTAATCACGCAGCCGCCCACCGTAGTGGCGCCATTCATCAAAAAAGGTATTAGGCATTCCACCTTATGGGCACGCATCATACCGGGGATGCGCACGGAACCATCCGGCAGGTTTTCCACTTTCTCCCCGGAACGGATGAATTCCTCATCAATATCTCCCACCATTTCACCCAGCAGACGTTCCAGCGTTACCAGCCCCACAAACTTTCCGTATTCATCCAGTACAAAGGCTTCCTTGGCTCTGTCTTCCCGCAACCGGGCCATCAGCATCTCCACCGTCTGCATTTCCATCACGCACGGCACCTGCCTCAACATGGAACGGAGAGGAGGCAGAATCCCCTTTTCCGCATACGCGGCTACCATATCCTTGATATGCAGCATGCCAATGACGGACTCACGACTCCCTTCATACACGGGAATATGAGTATGAGGCCTGTCTGCAATCATGTCCAAAATATCTTCCTGCGTGGCATCCGCATCCAGGCAAACAAGCTGAAAACGGGGAATCATAATTTGTTCCACCGTGCGTTCCGCCAGAGACAAGGCGCTGTGCAGCCGTTCATGCTCATCCTCTTCCAACATCCCGCCCTGATGACTTTCATCCAGCAGCATATTAATCTCCTGCTGGGAGTGGATGTGCTGATGGCCTCCCGGAGGGAGACGGAACAGCTTAAGAAGCAACAAACCGCTTCCATTCAGGAAGTCAATGAACCATGCGAAGCAGGCCTGTGTCCAGCGCATGGGATAATAGGTATACAAAGCTGCCTGTTTGGGAAACTGAAGCGCCAGGGATTTGGGCATCAATTCCCCAAGAATTACCTGAAAAACCGTCAGGCCGATCAGCACAACAAGGGCTGCCGCAGAATTGGCCATTACGGAATCCATCCCGCCAAACCGCTCAAACAGAGGGAACAGATAGGCAGCCAGTTCAACCTGTCCGTACGCACCCAGAACCAGGCTGGAAATGGTAATACCGAACTGACAGGCCGCAATGTACCGGTCCAGCTCTTTGGTATTTTCCAAAATCTTAAGCAACTGAACAGCCACCCTGCTGCCGTTCTCCGCCATTTCCCGGATCATGTTGCGGCGTACGCTTACTGCAGCGAATTCTGCTGCAACATAAAAGGCATTGACCAGAATCAGAAAAACAATAACGAAAGTGACAAAAAGAATCATGTATGGCAGGGGGTGTCCGCAGAACGCAACGGGCGTCCGCATCATAGGAACCGAAAAAATCCTGTCAAGAACGGGAAACAAAAAAATCTGCCATGCGGAAGGAACTCCATTCCTCACGGTCCTTTCCGGCATTGCCCAACTTCCGGCATGAACAGAAAAAATTCTGGCTGATCGCTCAAGCAGTTGAGCCAACTGCAAAACATCCTTCCAGCAATCGAAAAGCCCCGTTCCCGGAATAACCGGAAACGGGGCTGAGAGTTTAAAGGCTCAACGAAAAACGTTATTCCGTAATGCCGGCAGCTTCTGCTTCGGCAGCCTTGGCATCGCGTAGAGCGGCACGTATGGACATTTTCACGCGCCCCTTGTCGTCAATGCCGATGCACTTGGCGGTCACCACGTCTCCAACGCTTACGACGTCCTCCGTCTTGGCGGTGCGGCCTTCGGCCAGCTCGGAGATATGAATCAGGCCATCCTTGCCGGGCAGAACTTCCATAAACGCGCCAAAGGTGGTCGTGGAAACAATCTTACCGGTGTACAGTTCCCCGATTTCAATGGTCTTGAACATGCGGGTAACCAATTCCAGAGCACGGTCCAGGCCTTCCTGCTTGGCGGCGTAAATATGCACGGTGCCATCTTCCTCAATATTGATATCGGCGCCGGATTCAGCCTGAATAGCTTTAATGTTCTTACCGCCGGGGCCAATCAGCTCGCCAATGCGGTCGGCGGGAATCTTGGTGGTCTCAATACGGGGAGCATTCGGGCTCATCTGGGCCGGAGAGGCAATAGCGTCATTCATGACCTTCAGAACATCCGTGCGGCCGGCTTTCGCCACGTGAATGGCTTCCTCCAGTATGGAGAGGGGAATGCCAGGCAGCTTGAGGTCCAGCTGGTAGCCTGTCACGCCCTCCGACGTGCCGCAAAGCTTGAAGTCCATATCACCGTAAAAGTCTTCGGAACCGATGATATCCAGCAGAGTTTTGTAAGAGGTGATTTCATGCTGGTCATTCTGTTCCGTCACCAGGCCCACGGAAATACCCGCCACAGGACGCTTGAGGGGCACGCCGGCCGCCAGCAGAGACATCGTGCCCGCGCAGACGGAAGCCATGGAGGTGGAACCGTTGGATTCCATGATTTCAGAAGAGACGCGAATGGCGTACGGGAATTCCTCTTCGCCAGGCACGACCGGAGCGATGGAACGTTCCGCCAAAGCGCCGTGGCCGATTTCCCGGCGGTTCTGACCACCGAAACGGCCAGTGTCTCCCACGGAGAAAGGCGGGAAATTGTAATGCAGGATGAAGCGCTTTTCATTCACGCTTCCCGTGTAATTGTCCATGTACTGGCGTTCTTCCATCGGAGCGAGCGTCGCCAGGCAAAGGGACATCGTTTCACCGCGGGCGAACAGCGCGGAACCGTGCACCACAGGAGGGAGCACATTGACTTCCGCGGTCAGAGGGCGCAGCTGCTTGAGAGCCCGGCCATCGGCCCGTTTGTCCTTTTCCATGATGGAGATGCGGAAGGCCTTTTTCTGAATATATTCAAAAACCTGTTCCACATCAAAGTCAGTAGCTTCCGGATGGCGTTCCTTGATAGCAGCCTCCACCTCGTCGCGCAGGGCTCCCACTTTCTTCTGGCGCTCCACCTTGGAAGGGGCATAAATAGCTTCCTCAATGCGATCGCCGGCAATTTCATAGCCGATTTCCAGCAATTCCGGCTTGGCAAGGCAAAGTTCATAAGCGCGCTTCTCCTTACCGCAAACGGCGCGGAGCTCTTCCTGCTTTTCGCAAATGACCTTCACGTTTTCCTGGGCGACACGCAGAGCGGCGATAAAATCTTCTTCCGGCAATTCATTAGCGGAACCTTCAATCATGATGACCTGGTCCTTCGTGCCGGCAAATACCAGATCCAGCTGGCTATGTTCGCGCTGGGAATTGGTCGGATTGATAACGAACTGGCCGTCAATACGTCCCACGCGCACAGCCCCCACAGGTTCGGCAAAGGGAAGGTCGGAAACGACACAAGCGGCGGAAGCGCCGTTAATGCTCAGAATGTCCGGTTCGTTTTCACCATCGGCGGAGAGCAGAAGAGTAATTACCTGCGTATCGTAGAAGTACCCTTTGGGGAACATCGGGCGCAGGGGGCGGTCCGTCATGCGGCACGTCAGGATTTCCTTTTCCGTGGGACGCCCTTCGCGTTTGAAATAGCCGCCGGGGAACATACCCGCCGCAGCGGCCTTTTCCTTGTACTCCACGGACAGGGGGAAGAAGGTTTGTCCTTCCTTGACTTTGGTGGCGCTTACCACGGTCACAAGAACGACGGTATCGCCGCTGCGGACAACAACAGCGCCGTCCGCCAGACGGGCCATCTTACCGGTTTCAATCGTGATGGGATTCGTACCAACGTTGCATTCAACTGAATGTATGCTCATTATATTTTTGTCTTTCAATCACCCGCAGCCTCATCAGCCCATCCAGACCGGCTCCGGGCGGGAAGCCTGAATGGCGTCAGGTACGGGCAGTGCCTCAGGAAGATGTTATTCGCAACAGTCCTTTCCCAGAAACAGAGGGGAAATACTGTCCGCGCGGCAGGACGCGCATCCCAGATGGATCAAACGCTCCGGCCCAGTCTTACCGGCTTGACAGCCTGTGAAAATCCGAAAATTTCTCAAGGCATGCCCGACAGAAACGTTTCGGGAAACGAATCCCCAAACGTCGAATGCGAGCATAATCCCTGTCAAGGATAATGCAAGCAAATAGTTTGATAGCCATAGCAGTTCATTTCCTTCAAGAATCTTAAATATCTCATCCGCATCAGGAGCCATCCTGCTTTCATCCATATTTTCCTATTCCTTGCGCGCCTGCATCATACCTACAATAAAAGACAGGCCTTCCAAACGCTCCCGACTAAAACGCAAATCCACCATGCCGACACCCTTTCCATGACGGCATTACCGCCCCGGCAACTTCCTCCCGGAAAAGCCGTAAAAACAACGGCCGCTGCGGAAAACCGCAACGGCCGAATCAAACGGGAATATGCTCCGCCTTTTAGCGGCGAAGGCCAAGACGCTGAATCAGGCTCTGGTACTGAGCCAGATCTTCACGCTTGACGTAATCAAGAAGCTTGCGGCGCAGAGCCACCATCTTCAACAACCCGCGGCGGGAAGAAACATCGTGCTTGTTCGTGCTCAGGTGTTCCGTCAGGTGGGCGATGCGCTGGGTCAGGCGGGCGATCTGGTAGCTGGAGCTACCGGAATCCTTCTCATGCATCTTGAATTCCTGCAAATTGATTTCGTTACTCATAAGTGTTTTCCTTGAATGTATTTAGCTCGTGGCAGCGGCTAATCGACACTGTGAGGGCGCCAACTATGCACCATCCAGCCCTAAAAGCAATTCAAATTTCGTCATTCCGGGGAATTTGCCTTTGTTCCTGCGAAAGCGGCCCCTCTTCATTTTTCCCGGTATTCCAAACTTCGCGGTCATTCTCCGTCACGGAGCGAACCACGCGGCAGGGATATGCCCACAGCCACGACATTGGCGGGGATGTCCCTCGTCACCACGCTGCCCGCGCCTATCACGGAATTTCTTCCGATACGCACGCCCGGAGCAATCACCGCGTGACCGCCTATCCATACTCCGTCCTCAATGGTAATAGGCCGGGCAAATTCCAGCCCCTGCCGCCTCAGCTCCGGGTCTACGGGATGCCCGGCTGTATAAATGCCCACATTGGGACCTATCAGCACGTCATTGCCGATGGTAACGGCAGCGCAGTCCAGCACCACGAGGTTGAAATTGGCATACACCCGGTCCCCCAGCCGTATATTGGAGCCGTAATCACAACGCAGCGGAGGTTCCAGATAACACCCCTCTCCCATTTGGCCGAAAAGCTCCCGGGCCAAATCCCGGCGCAGACACTCATCTTCCGGAGCGGACTGGTTGTAGCGGAAAACGAGCCGGCGCGCCCTGAGCCGGGCGGCGGCCAATTCAGAATCCTGGGCATGATACAGGCGCCCGGACAGCATGTTATTCCAGTCCTTCGAGGCCATTGGATGAAGAAGAGTTCACAGCGTCCGCCTCAGAAAAAGGCAGTTGCCTGTTTTTCTGTTTTCCCACAGACGGCATGGCGGCGGCATCCTTTTTTACGGACATTTCCGATTTTACAAGTTCCTTCTTTCCGGAGGAAGCCGAATTGGCGCCAGCCACCGGAGCGGAAGACTTGTGCACCGTCCTGAATATTCCGGACGGCTTTTTTTGAAGCTCGTGAATGTTCCAGTTTCCATCCCTGACAACCACACGGGTTCCTACGGGAGCTATTTCAAAAAGATTTTTCGCGATCAGGTGGGGGACACGGATACATCCATGGGAGGACGGATGACCGGGCAAGTACCCTTCATGAATTCCTACGGCCCCGTTCACTCTCATGAAATAGGGCATCTTGGCAGGTTCAAACCTCTCGCCGGGGCGTGGGGAATCCCTTCGTATATCCCCGTCCCGCAATTCTCCGTCAGCATTAATAAACGCGCCGTAATAAGAATGATGATCCTCATCCTTGGAAGAGATGAGGAAGTAGCCGGAGGGCGTCATGCCGGAACTTCTCCCGGAACTGATGGGAGCATACGCAATGCGGTGCGTCCCCCGGTAGATATACATCATCTGCTTTTTCTTATCCACTACGACCAGCAGCTTTCCGGGCAGCGACGGATCATCTTCCCACTTGAGCAGGTGCCCCGGAATAGTCCCCGTTTCCTCAAAATATCCCGTCATTTCTTCTACCGGCATATGGGAAGATGGAACAGGGGAAGGGGCCCTTCCCGTAGTACCGCAGGACGAAATCAAAAACGGAACGCACAGGCAGGAAACCAACGGATGGAAAAGGGATAATTTCATCTCAATAAATCGCATCACTGCGTTAGACAGCTGAAGGCCGGAAAAAAGAACCGCTTTTTGACAAAACTGTCAACTATCAATCAAAAAAAATCTCTTTCCCGTTTCTCCTCCCCGCCGTCACCACATCCGGGCGCGCCTGCCGCGCTCCCGTCCATTCCCGGTTCCATGAAGCAGGCCATGAGACCACGCCTCCGCAAAAGTACGCGCGGCATCCGCCGTGTGGGAATGCCCGTCATGCACGGGACTTTCCGCAATGGCCCCGCCTACGCCGGGAGGTTTGGACCTGTACAACTCCAGATGCTCTACACCTCCGGGCTCTTCTTCCCCGCAAATGCCTCGCGCCTTTTCCTGAGTGCGGGCATGGAAAAAACTGCGCTCCAGCAATTCCCTCAGCGTATTAATGCCGCGCCAGACATCCGTGGTTCTAGGGACGACGCGCACATTCACCAATCCCAGCCTTCCCATATTCTCCACGTAGGAAATGCCGTGTGCATCCCTCCGTGCAGCGTCATGGGGCAAAAGATGGAACGTTACCGCAACACCATAATTTTTTTCCCATTCCTTCATTCTTTCAACATAATGGGCCAGGGGCTGCTGGCTGGCGGCATAATGGTCCAGCCAGTGGAAACTGTCTCCCATGATCTGCACAAGCCAAATGGCCGTATGGTCACTCAGCCCAAGATCCCATGCCGTAAAAGTGGGAGCGTCCGGATCAGCCTCAAATTCCACCCCCACCCTCCCCCGTTCCCGCAGGGCCATGATACGGCTTCCGTAAATACTGCCTTCTTCCCCTGTAGCAAAAGCCTCCTGCGGCGTTCCCGGATACTCCTGCTTCATGGAAGAGCCCATCACCCGGGCCATCCGGGCATACCATCTCTTCTGCCCCGCATCCAGAACCACTCCGGTCTCCCGTTCCAGGGAAAGGAAATACTCGTCCAATTCCCTGCTCCATCTGCCGCGCCCCGGCAAGGTGTACTCGTCCTGGTCAAACCAGCTGAAAAAAAAGAATCTGAAATCCAAGGGGGAAAGCTCGCTTTTACCCATGTTTTCCATAGCCTGGCGCGTCAGTTCATAATTCACTCCGTACCGTCCGCCTTCATGAGTGCTTTCCTTCAGAATAAAACCGCCGGGAGGAACTGTATTGATTGCTCCCGTACGGATTTCCCTGGCCCTCCACGGGGCATGCACGGAAACATACGCCAGCTCGGAAACATGGAGAAACTGCATGGTTCCCCCTCGCAGATTCGTCCCCACCCGCACATCGCTCCCATTGGAGAAAGCCAGGCGGCTGCGCGCCAGCGTACAGGGCTGCCATTCCCCCTTTTTTTCCACGCCGGAAAGGCTCTTGATTCTCTCTCCCAGCCGGGCCAGGGCCACATCCATCGCAGAGGGGTTGGGCGGCACGTAATCCAGATGGTCCCAGGCAAAATGCAGCTTGGCCAGTTTCTGCTGGGCGTCCGGCAGGCTTTTGTCAATGATGCCGCAATGGAAATTGGACCGGAACAGGCTCATATCCAGCATCAGCATGGCCACATACGTAGAAATGCCCAACTGGCGCGCCTTCAGGATGTCATTTCTATACCACAGCCGCTCATGCAGCCGCCGCTGCGCCCTGTTCAGGGAAAAACGCTGAAGCTGACCGGCTTTGTTCTCTATCCAGTACAGGTGTTCCAGCCTCCAAAGCTGGCTGGACAGGACGGACTGCCACGGCAGGCTCCATGATTCCGTCAAATGATTAGAATGTTCCATGTTCCTCTATCAATTCTTTCAACAAGGCTCCTTCCCTGGTCATCCCCTTCTGGGCCTCCGTCCCTTTGTCCAGGGGAAGGCGGTATGCCAGTGGATCGTTCAGCACGTGGGAAACGAACCGGAGCGTCTGCACCATCACGGGATCAAGCAAATCAAACTTTCCCTTCAAATAATTTTCACGCACGCCCAGTTCTTCATACAGCCTGACGACATCCTCCATGAAGCATCCCACAGCCTGCCTTCTGTCCCACCACCATCGTTCCTGAACATCTGCATCCCCCAGCGTTTCCAAAATCCGGTCCAGGAACCGGGTGCGGCTCATCCGTGAATCTTTCAGGGAAGGTTCCTCCCCGGCTCCCGTAAAACACTCCAGCGGAATATAGGAATCCCGTTCGGACACCGCAGGCGCTCCCCGGCTGTCCAGATAAACGCCGTTCCATGCATGCACCACATAAGGCGCGCGCGCCTGCCGTACGGGACTTTCCGGAATGCCCGGCATCAGGCGTACGGTATGCCCCGGGTCGTCCGGGTCACGGTAAATCACGCAATTGGCATACATCGCGCGCGCTTCCTCCGGCTCAGGAAGGAAGGGAAGCATGCCGCCTCTCAATTCCTCCTGCCTGCGGTCCAGAACATCAATCAGGGAAATGGCCTCATCCAACGGGAGTTCCCGTTTCCAGGCAGACGTCACCCCCGCGGGAGCCGCTTCGGAATCAATCCGGTAAATCCTCCCCTTCCAGCTAACGCCGGACTCCGTAGCTTCCGGTCGGCCTGCAAAATCCCGCCTCACGGCATCCAGCGTCTCCACAGCCCGGACCACATCCGGACGGCTGCGCCATGCGGCAGGGGCGGGAACGCCACGCCTGACGGAAAAATCTTCTTCCACATACAGGGGGGCTTCCAGAATGGGTTCCGGAAGATGTTCTCCCAAAGCATCCAGGGAAACATCCTTCGCGCGCAGAGGCCCCAGTCCGGCTCGGAACGGCTTTTTCACCAAATGCAGGTACAGGCCGGGATGTTCCGGATCAGGCCGCCAGGAATTCAGCTGGGGGAACTCCTGAAACGCCCGGGACAGTTCCCTCATGCGGTTTTCCGCCAGCCGCTCCATCCTGCGTACGGAACCGCCCGCGTATCCGTCCAGAGCGGACAGGGAACGCGCCAGCCCCTCTTTCACGTGGTCCGGAACGGTAGACAGCAGCCGACCGGACATCAGGCTGTGAGAGTACCTCTCCACCATGGGGAGGCGGACCTCCCCTCCGGCCGGCTCCCAGGCGCGTTCAGCCCGTATCCGGTCATTCATCCCCACCGTCTCACGGAGCATGCCCATGAATTCAACGGTTTCCGGTTCCTCCTTCAGCGTTCTCTTCAGAAGCCCGGCGCGGCGCACCAGCTCCTCCAGAGGCTCCATAGCCTTATCCGGGCTTGCTGCCCCGTAGCGCGCCCAGGAGGCTACCGTTTCCGGTACGGCGTCATGATCCAGATGGGCAAAAAAATACTCCTTGGACAGCTGGGACAACTCCTCAATCAATTCCGTTTCCCCAGAGAACTTCCTGCGGCGCGGCACACGTTCCAGACGTTTCAACATCTCCCAAGCGCCTTCCGGGGAAAGCTGATCCGTGCGCATCAGCCGGTCCCATACGACTTCCGCCTTGTCTTCGATCAAAGCCAGGGGATTGGCCGTATTGTGAAGCCTCAGCCGGTGCATTACCAACCCCTTGGCTGAGGAAACGGGCAAATTATCCGCATCCACGCCCAGCCTCTGCGCGTAACCTACATACTTTTCATGAATATTCATGCGCTCCAACAGGGCGTCACGGCTCATCAGCGTTTCAGCGGCAAGACGGCCACGGCCCGTCACCTCCAGACGATCCCCGGACCCCACTGCTCCGCGCACGCCGTAACCGGCTTTCAGCATATCCGCCACCGCCATGGCCGTCAGGCTGTCATACAGGCAGGAAAGCCGCCCCCCCTGCACATTTTCCAACCCGGCTGTCAGCCGCAGATAATTGGTATCCCACTCCGGCCGCCCGTTGAGGGCATGCCATTTCCAGCTACGGATCAAATCCCTCTTGGCTGAGCAGGCGGCAGAAAACATCATGGAAACATTGGCCATCAGGTCCGCTTCCGCCGCCTCCCGAGAAGGATGCCAATCCGACCACCTGCCATTGGGATATTTTATTCTCCACAGCCTTTCCGCCCCCTCCCCTCCGGGAAACGACTGGAACAGGCGCGGAGTCAGCTGGAGAAGGTTCTCCACCGTTTTCCGCGTCCCCGGATAAATACGCGGAGAAACCTGTTCCGGCCCGGCATGCAGCCGCGGGGCATCCAGCACAGAGGCATAACGGGCCACATTTTCCGGCGCCACCTCCAGAAACCGGGCCAGCAGCCGCCCGTAACTCTCCACAGGCGTGTAGCCGCGTCCCACATGCACGTCAAATTCCTTCATGTTGGGAAGCACGTGGTACAGGCTGTTCACATCCGCCTGGGTTCCCCACACCATGCGGTTCATTTCCCGCAGCTCCGGACTTACCCCGTGGCGTTCCGCTCCTCCAAGGGCGGCCATCATGCCGCTCATCCTGGCCAGGGCGGAGGGCAGGCCGTCCGGGTTAAAAGATTCAGACAACAAATCCGGAGCGTTCAGCAACGCACTTCCTTCCTCCAGCCACCGGCGCGCTCTGGCGCAAACGCCTTCATCCCGGCAAAATGACTTCCATAAACGAAAAGCCACATGGCCGGACACCTCCTCATGCGGAACACCGTGCACCCGTTCCATCACTCCTTCATAAACATTGGCTCGTGTCCGGAGATCCATATCCGCCGTAACGGCGTCCCAGTCCCTGCCGGGAAAACCCGCACGGCTTCCCGCCTCTTCCGGATAAGCCAGCAACAACATCCTGTACGGCCGATAAGCGCGCTTCTTCAGCCTGTCTTCCACAAACGCCCGGCGCAAAGCATCCGCCTGGATGTCATATTCCTCCGCATTCCTTAAACGCCATGGGATTTCCCGTCCATTCCTGTTCCGGACCAGCCCCAAATCTTCCTCTTCCATACGGACCAGCGTCTCATACCAGGAAGAAAGAGCCTCCTCCACAGAAGGCCGGCCCTGCGTTCGCTTCATTTTCACGCCGGGAGCCGGTTCCGCCCCATAAACGGGCTGCCCGTCCGCTGCAGCGGCTTCCCCCACGCGGGGCAGGCCGGCACGCAACAGCCACTTGGTTCTGGCCGCAGCATAATCCGGATGAGGAAAAAGCTTTTTCAACGCCGCTTCCGATTCGGGAAAATCCCGCATCTTCCAAGGTTTTGTACGTACAGGAGAAGGCAAGTCCAAAAAATCTCTTACATCCTGCTCCGTCTTCAAAAAAGGCTCTCCGGCTTCATCCAGTGCGCGAGACCACTCCAAAGCCTTTCTGGAAATGTATAAAGATCCCCATAGCGGAGAATTCCGCAGGGACTTCTGCAACAATTCCCCGGCACGGCTTACATCCTTCTCCCGCAAAATTCGGGAAACCGTTTCATCCGGAATGCCGAATACTTTCAGCGGGGAACCGTCTCCAAGCAGCATTCCGGCATGGCGGAAATGATTCAGAGTAATCTTTCCCGCGCCTATCAGCAGGAAAGGCATCATCATGACGGCCTCCCTCAACTGGTCATCCGCGGAAGCCTGTCTGGCCCGCCATCCCTCCCAGTCCACGCCGGACGCCTTATTTGTAAGAGCGCCCACGCCTTCCTGAATGACCATGGGCGTCAACTCCATCAATTTATTTTCCGCCTCCATCTTCACGGCATCCGCCGCAACGGCTCCCATTCCGGGAAAAAACGCACCGGAATTCCCGGATGCGGGCCTCATGGCCCGGAACGCCCGCATTCCCTGCCCCAGCATCTTCTGGCCCAGCTTCGTCATTCCAAAGGAAAGCAAGGTATTCACCCCGCCGGAGACGACAGATCCCCCCATCTGGGCATCAAACACGCCGTCCGGATTCATGCGCCGGGCCTCCGCCATATGGCGCCCCGTCTCCCCCGCCATCAACATGCCAAGCCCGGCAGGGCCGCAAAACGCCAAAGCTGTGGACGCTCCCTGCTGGGCCATATCCACCAGCATCTCCCGGAACCAGGGAGAATCTTTTCCCCCGCGCAGCGGGGCAAACTCCATCCTGGCAAAATTCCTCAGCTCTTCAAAACTCCGGGAATAATTGTCCAGCGCCTCCTTTTCCCGCCCCTCCGGCAGGAACCATGCCGCGCCGTTTACAGCCAGCTGGGCCGCATTCTCCGCGACCTCTGCGGCACCGCGTTTAAGCGCGCCCCCCAGGGCATCCCGGAAGGCGGGACGGGAACGCAAATAGGGAGCCATCATGCGGAACACCTTCTGACGGTCTCCATCCCCCAGGGAAGCCAGGCAATCCACGGCGCGTATGACGTCCGGAGCTCCGGCGACGGCTTGCCGGTTCAACTGCACGGCGGGAAAACTTTCTTTCGCCGGCTCCTCATTGGCTACCAGCCCCTCCAATCCCTTGCGGATAATCCCGGCGGCATCCGCCAGACGGTTCCTGTCATCCAGAGCATCGGACACGGCCCGGCCCTTCAATTGCCGCGCCACAGCCTGCAACTCCTCCGGCCATGAGGAGATGGCATCCCTTTCCCGTTCGTCAGGAACCGTTCCGCCACCGGACAGAGTACGTTCATACTCTTCCTGGTACAATTCAAACAAAGTCTCCCTCCGGGAAAGGCGCACCTGATTGTGCATGGAAACTGCCACGAATAATTCGTCATCAGACTTTCCGGACGCTCCATACTGCCGCGCCATCTGTTCCCGGATATTCTTCCAGTCCCTCCGGATGCGTTCACGGGGAATCGCCCCGGAATCCGCCACCCAGGACTGCATGACGCACGCGGCAATTCTTTCCCGGTCCGCCGTCCCTGCCGGATACATCGCCTCCGCTTTCATCCTCACTTCCCGCGGAATGGTCATCACATCCCCCGTCAATACGCTATTCCAATATTCCTCCCTTTCCGACTCCCGTTCCGGGAATTTTTCCGTACCGGAAGGTTCGGAGAGCGCCGCGTTCTCTTCCCGGATATGGCTTTCCCTCACAATTCCGGGAACCTCTTTCGGAGAACTCCCTTCCATAGGGAGCGTCTCTGCCTGTTTCCTGTCTCCATGCTCCTCCATCATCACTTTCTTTCTTTTTCGTTATTCATATCTGAAAACCCCACCCAGCCAGCATCCTGGAGGCGTTTCTCTTTCTCAAAAACCTTTTCCATCTCCGCCGCCGGCTGCTCCGGGGCCCTCTTCACCGCCTCCGCCAATTCCGTCTGGACACGCATCCATTCCTCTGCCGCGCGGGCATCATCAGGCGGCCCCCACGCGCCATTCCGGAACATGGAGGACAGGCGCCGGGAAGCAGCGCGGCGCAATTCGCGGGGTATTCCCGACATTACCTCGCGCCGCCGGAGCAGCCTTTCCACCTGAACGGCTGGCAAACCTGAAGTGGCCACTTCTATCAGGGCATCAGCATCTTCCTCCCCCCCGCAGTCCTCATCAATCAGAGAGGTCATGCGGCACAACAGCATATCGTCCTCCGGAATGCTGATACCGGAAAATTCCGCCGTCTGCCTCCGGTCGCGGGAAGCCGTATAACGCCTCAACTGCTCGGAACTGATCAAGCCATGCTTCTCCGCATTCGCCAATCCGTCATCCCGCAGCAACCCGCCGCCGGATACAGTGGCCGCCAGAGCATCCGCATAACGCCGCTTCAACTCCCCATACGCCGCAGCAGCCTCTTCCGCCACCTTCTTTTCCTCCGGAGTTTCCGGCATCTTCTCTTGCCCAGAAACGAGACGTACCGCAGCAGCCGGATCACGGCGAACCTCCTCCACCGCCCGGTTCAGCGCTGCGCGGGAATGCGCTTCCTCCGCCATGCGGGAAGCCTCGTCTCCCGTTACAAATATTCCGCTGCCCTCCCTAATCCTGCGTTCGGCCAGAGCGGCCTCTCCCTGCTCCACGGCAGACTCCACCCCCCCGGCCCAAAACCGGCGCGCCTCCTCCAACTGCCCCAGACGGGACATCTTCTGCAAATAAATGCTCCCGGCCGTCTCCAGATTCTCCCTCGCCAGGGCCACGCGCTCCCTTACCGGGCCGGACATCCGGGCAGGCAGATAGGAAGAGAGCCGTTCTGCCAGCGCCTTCTTCCATCTCTCCTGAAGATGTTCCGAATCCCCTCCTGCTTCCAACTCCCGCATCACGTCCTGTTCAAAACGGTACATCCCGTCACGGGCCTGCGCCCATTGGCCGGCATCCCTCACCTCCTGCATTTCCTTCAGCGCGGCTCCAGCCGCGCCGGACACATCCATCACGCCCGCCGCCAGGTCCCGCACACCGGCGGCCTGTGCTTCAAAAGCATTCAACGGAATCACGCCGGACAAATCCGGAGCCACATGCAACATTCCAAAATCCTGTATTCGTATAGCCATCGTTAACGGCTTCCAAGCTAGAGAGCGGATGGAACGGACGGCATCCATTCCAAACCGTCACCGTCCGACACTTGCCACTTGCCAAAACCGGGCCGTTCCAACACAATCATCCCTATGCCCCGCATTCGTTTCATTGCCGCATATGACGGACGCCCCTACCTGGGCTGGCAAAGCCAGCCGGGAGGCCGGACCGTCCAGGACGTGCTGGAACGAGCCTTTTCCGGGCTCTTTGGGACCTCCTGCCGCATCCACGGTTCCGGCAGGACAGACGCCGGCGTTCATGCGCTGGGCCAGGTTTTTCATGCAGACGCTCCGGATACCCACCGCATTCCTGCAGACAAATGGCCTGCCGCGCTCAACACGCGCCTACCCCGAACCATCCGGATTACCCATGCGGAATACGTTCCGCCCGGTTTCCATGCCCGGTTCAGCGCCACGGGAAAAACCTACCGTTACTGCATTTCACGCGCGCCCATCCTCAACCCTTTTGACGCCGGGCTGGCCTGGCACCGCCCGCTGGCATGGAGCGTGGATATTCTGGAACAGGCGGTACACCTGTTCCGGGGAACGCATGACTTCACTGCCTTTGCCGCCCTGCGCGGCAATGAACCGCGCCCTATTCCGGAGGATTACTTCCGCCGGACCATCATGCAGGCGCAAGTGGAACAGGCGGGGGAACATGTCTTCATCACCTTTACCGGAACGGGCTTCCTCTACAAAATGGTGCGCCTCATGACGGGCGCCGCCCATGAAGCCGCACGGGGAAAAATAACGCTGGACGAACTGGCGCGCCTCATCAACGCTCCGCTCCCGGATGACAAAAGCCCGTTTTGCGCCCCGCCGGACGGACTTACGCTGATGCAGGTCCACTACCCGGAAGAAACGTTCGGAGACAAAAAGAAATAAACTGGAACCAGCCGTCCTTCTAGACGCGTGCCGCGCCGTACAGCCCTTCCCTCCTGATCAGCTCCTCCACCTTCCGGTTCAGATGGGGAACCGGACATACGCCCGAACGCAAATCATGCCGTATGCGGGTGGAAGAAGCGGGTTCATCCCCTTCAATGAAAAGGGCGCGCACCCCTTTCCTGGGTGATGGAGCCCCGCCGCGGCGGTAAACAATGAACGTCACCAGGCTGGATAAATATTCCCAGCGTCCCCACTGTTCCAGAGAATCCCACTGATCCTTGCCCATCAGCCAGAACAATTCCGCACCGGGATAACGCTCCGCCGTCCGCTCAGCCACCCTCCACGACCATGAAGGAGGCGGAAGTTCCAAATCCGTCCGGTCAAGCACAGCCCAATCCAGCCCTTGAAGAGCCAGCTCAATCATCCGGCAACGCTGGTCATCCGTCACGGAGGGGGCCTGTTCCTTCAACGGAGACAGGGAACACGGCATAAACAGCACGCAGTCCATTCCGCAATATTTCCGTGCATGCCCGGCCACGCAAACATGCCCCTCATGCACGGGATCAAACGAACCGCCGAAAATACACAGCTTCACCGTCATCCAGCAGAAGTCAAAGTCCTTCCGTTCCCTTGTAAGGCAGAAACCCGCCGATGGGAACGCGCACCATCCTTTTCTCCAGAGGCAGGCGGCGGAAGCGGGTAATAAAATCCGTCAGGCGGCCATAATTGCGCTCCGTCTTGGGAATCCCCTGATGGCCGCAATTCACATCCGGGTTGTAATGCAGCTCAACATGAAGATGGGCCGGATACATGCCGCGGTTCGTGCCGATAGTGCCTACCTGGGTGCCGCGCAGCACCAACTGTCCCAGCACAACGTTAATATCGTTCAAATGGGAATAAAGAGTCTGGCAGCAAAGAACCTTTCCGGACTTGGGTTCACGGAAAGCATGGCGCACAATCACCACCTTTCCCCACGCGCCCCGGGCATCCGCCGCATAAGTTACCACCCCGTGGCCTACGGAATAAACGGGATCGCCCAGATCGGAATTGCCTCCTTTATTGCCGTTCCAATCCTCGCCCATGTGACGGGGACTTTTCAGGCGCAAACCGCGGGACCGGTAATAGCCGTTGCCGTCAGGCTTCCCTACCGGAAAATCAAAACCGTCACAAAGAGGAACAAGCGCAAACTTGCTGTCCCGCCGGGCCATGTAAACGGGAGCGCTCTCGCTGATCAACGCGGAACCGGTCAGAAAAACCAGCGCCAGCAGTAAAAAACGGAAATAGGACATGGGAACGAAAGTCCTTTGTATGCTAAACGGCTCCCTACTCCGTATCAAGCGGAATTCCCCGCATGTCGAAGTTAGAATTCACTAACACACTGTCCCCTGTTTCCCGCTTCCTTTCAACTTGACAGCAAAGCCCCCGTATGAAAGAAGGGAGGAGCGACTCCGTATTTTTCAACACACTTTTTTCTGCATGAATAAGCTAACAACACTCTTCCTCGGAACCGTTCTCTCTTCCTCCATGCTGCCCGGCTGGACCGCAGCACCGCCCAAACCATACGGCGCGATTCCTACACCTGCCCAAATCAAATGGCAGCGCATGGAATTCTACGGCTTCATCCACTTTGGCCTGAATACGTTCACGGGACGGGAATGGGGTTACGGCGATGAAGACCCGAAAATCTTCAGCCCCACGGATTTTAATGCCTCCGATATCGTCTCCACCTTTAAAAAAGGCGGCATGAAAGGAATGATTTATACGGCCAAACATCATGACGGCTTCTGCGCCTGGCCCACCAAATCCACGGACCACAACATCACCAAGAGCCCTTGGAAAAACGGCAAAGGAGATGTAGTCAGGGAATTCGCCCTTGCCTGCAAAAAGCATGGCATCAAATTCGGCACCTACCTCAGCCCCTGGGACCGCAACAACGCGGATTACGGCAAAGATGGCTACCTGGACGTTTATTATAAACAAATCCGGGAATTGCTGACCAATTACGGGCCTGTCTTTGAAATCTGGTTTGACGGAGCCAATGGAGGAGACGGCTATTACGGAGGAGCCAGGGAAAAGCGCAATATCGGTGACGCGGAAAAATACTATAACTTTGAAAAAATCGTGGAAATGATCCGCAAAATCCAGCCCGGCTGCATCATCTGGGGAGCGGGCCACCACGGAGACGCCCGCTGGGGAGGCTCCGAAAAAGGCCACGTCAATTATCCCCATTGGAGCACCGTAGGGCTGAACGGCGGAGGCGGAGGCACCGGCATGCGCGGCGGAGAACGCTGGGTGCCGGCGGAAGGAGACACCACCATCAACCATGCCGGCTGGTTCTGGCATCAGGGACAGGCATCCCGCGTCAAATCCCCTGAAGAACTTATGCAGGTATGGTTTGATTCCGTAGGCCGCGGAGCTAATCTCATTCTGAACGTGGCGGCGGACAAAACAGGCAGACTGGATCCTGCGGATGTCAAATCCCTGCTGGAATTCAAGGAACTGCGCGATAAGCTATATGCCAGGGATTACGCGTTGGGAGCAACCGTCACAGCCAGCCAGACGCGCGGCAACGACAAAAAATTCTCTCCCTCCAACATGACGGACGGCAACATTGAAACCTACTGGGCCGTGGAAGATGACAATCTGACCCCCACCGCCATTATTACGCTGCCCAAACCCGCCACTTTCGACGTCATCCGGCTGCGCGAACAAACACGCCTGGGACAACGCGTGGACTCCTTCAATATTGACGCTTTCATCAATGGCAAATGGGTTTGTATCGACAATGAAGGGAAAACCATCGGCAACCAGGTCATGCGCCGCCTGCCCCGCCCCATCACCACCCAGAAACTGCGTCTGCGCATCACGGGCAGCCAGGCCACGCCCTGCATCTCGGAATTCTCCCTCTTCCGCCAGCCCGCGGGCGCCGTACGGCCCTCCATTTTCCGCCGCGGAGACAACCTCATCATCATCGCGGACGGCAAAAATAAAATCCTGTACACGACGGACGGCAGCGAACCCAAGGCAGGATCTCCCGTTTACAGCCAGGGTGCTAAATTTACGAAGTGCGGCACTGTCAAAGCCCGCTGCCAATTCTCCAACGGTAAACTGGGTCCCGTCAGCCAGGCCAAATTCGGCATCAGCAAAACCGGATGGAAAGTGAAAACCGCCACATCCGGAAATGCGGCGGCGGCCATCGACGACAACCCGGAAACCTCCTGGCTTGCCAAGGCGGAAGCGCCTCAATCCTTTGTGGTGGATATGGGAAAACCGTACCAGGTTTCCAGCTTCTCCTACCTTCCCAGACAGGATGGGAAAACCTCCGGCATGACGGATAAATACCAATTTGAAGTAAGCGCGGATGGGAAGAACTGGACGAAAGCGGCGGAAGGGGAATTCTCCAATCTGCGCGCCAACCCCATTGAGCAATCCATTAATCTCAAGAACGTGAATGAACCCGTGCGTTATTTCCGCTTCATCGGCACCAGATCTCTGGATGGCAACGGCGCCTCCGCCGCAGAAATAAACGTTTTCGGCACTCCCGCAGACAAATAAAACCTCCCAGGCTTTCCCCACCAGGGCATTCCGGTTTTTACGGCCGGAATGCCTTTTTTGCGGCACGAATTCATTTTTGCGAAACAGGTTCCGACACAAACCGGCATCAAAACAAGCAGGAGAATATAAGCCGGAATTCCTCCCAACTCATCCTGCAGCGCTTCAGCAGGCTGGGAATATCCCGTATATTGCCGCAACGGCCAAAGGGTCAAAGAGACGGTCCGGCATGGCTGCATCTTCAGACCCAGCGATATGCGGAACATATTGAAATCGGCAAGAGCCCTGCAACCCCATACCAACGCCAGCCCCCGGGAAAAACGCCAGCTTCCTGAAATCAGCCACGATATCATCTCCAGAAGGTTCTGTTCCGTCTCCTGTCTGTATAGATAATCTTCTTATCGTCTGGAAACCCGGCGCTTTCCTTACATCGTAAAATCTATTTTAAGCAAACAACGGACAGAACCGGTCAACTCGGCAGGAGATTTCCGTAAAACAGAAGATTTCCTTTTCAAAAATCAGGCATGAAAAAGGGCGCATCCTTTCGGATGCGCCCTGTACAAAATCATACTGCCGACAAACTTATTCCTGGCCGCTGAAATCGGGCGTGAGGATCAGGAACTGGTCGCTGATGTCCTTGCCCCTTCTCTTGGGAATGAAGGTATCCTGAAGGTTGTCGTTGTCGTCCAGTTCCAGAGTCTTGGCGCTCTGGGCAGTCGTGAAAATCAGAACCTTGCCGCGGAAGCTTTCCGGGTCGAAACGCACGGCATTGCCGGCCACAACGGTGCTGCCGTCTTCACCGGGAAGCACGGAAGTGACCATCAGGGGATATTCCCCTACGGAACTTCCAATACCTACCTTCTTGTTATTGTCGCCCTTGCGCATGACATAGGAAATGCCCACTTCACCGGGGGTCAGGGCCTGTCCGTCGTAAATTTCGCCGTTGGGAGTAACGGTGGAACCGCCGGAAGGAGTCTGAACCTTGGCGTAGAAGTTGCTTTCGGAAACAGACTCATTGCCCAGAAGCTGGCGGAAATAGTCATTGGAAGTATCGCCCTGAAGCGCGCCCAAGCCGCTCATGTAATTATGCTGGGCCACAACGCGGTCGGCAGTGATGTCATCGGGGAAATTGCCCAGTTTGCTGTTGGCCTTGAACTCGTTCATCGCCACGCCCACGTTCTTCATGTTGGTCAGGGCCTGCATCTGGTCGCCTTTGTTGATCTGATTCAGAATAGGACCATATGCCACGGAAGCCAGCAGGGCGATAATGGCAATGACAACCAAAAGTTCAATCAGGGTAAACCCCCTGCGTAACTGGCGTGTTGCAAAAGATACTTTCATTGTTGGATATGATGGAATGTTTACAGTTTAAGAAAACCGTACGTGGTTATCTATGTTCGTTTCTACTATTAACGCGATTTCCCAGTCAGGACAAGCATATTCTCATAAAAATCTTGGCCCTGCAAGGGCGTGAAAACTCCGCCTCCGCCCCCCTTGCAAAAGGCCCGGGCCCCCCCGGGCCACAGGGGAAATTCCTACCTGCCGCTGCCGAAAAAGGAACTCAACCCTTCCAAAGCTCCGGCGTCCGGCCTGTCCTCCTCGGCAATCACCTGCCGCTGGAGTTCTGCAATCTCTTCCAGCCCCTTGCGGCCTAATTCCAGCATCCTGTTCATCTGGTCAGCCGTGAACACGGCCTCTTCACCGGAACCCTGCACCTCCACAAACTCTCCCTGGTCGGTCATCACCAGATTCATGTCCACTTCCGCATCCTTGTCCTCCACATAGCAGAGATCCAGCAGAGCCTCTCCCCCCAGTATTCCCACGGATACGGCGGAAACCAGCCTCTTCATGGGAGACTCCGCCAGTTTTCCTTCCGCGACAAGCTTGTTTACGGCAATGGCCAGAGCTACGGAAGCCCCGGTAATGGAAGCGGTGCGGGTACCGCCATCAGCCTGTAAGACGTCGCAGTCCACCCAAATCGTGCGCTGGCCAATCTTGCCCAGATCCACGGCCGCCCTCAGAGAACGGCCGATCAGACGCTGGATCTCGCTGGAACGTCCGTCCAGTTTCCCCGCCGTAATATCCCGGCGTTTACGGTCAAGCGTGGAATAGGGAAGCATGGAATACTCCGCCGTCAGCCATCCTCCCTCCACACGCTGAACCTTCATCCAGCGGGGCACATCCTCCTCAATCGTAACGGCGCAAATCACCTTGGTGCGTCCAAAAGTCACCAGCACGGAAGCCGTGGCATTCGGGGCAATACCCGTTTCAAAGCTGATCGGACGCAACTGGTCCACAAGTCGTTTATCCTGACGTTCCATGCGGGGAATCATGACGGATGCCGTCATCTTTTTCAAATGGAAAGATGGAATTCCCCTTCCAAACAGCTAATATCCCTCCCATGAAACACCCTCGCACCCGTGTGGCCGTCATTGACGTGGTGGCCCTTTCCCTCCAGATGATGGAACACATGCCGCGGTTCTCCGCCTGGGCGGGGGAGCGGAGCGTTTCCTCCTTCCCTCCGGCCTTTCCGGCCCTCACCTGTTCCGCCCAGAGCACCTACGTGACAGGGCTTTCCCCGCGGGAGCACGCCATTCCCGGCAACGGATGGTACAACCGGAACATGTGTGAAATCCAATTCTGGAAGCAGTCCAACAAGCTGGTGCAGGGCCCGCGCCTCTGGGAGAAACTGCGTGAACGGTACGGCTCCGGCTTCACCTGCGCCAAACTTTTCTGGTGGTACAATATGTATTCCACGGCGGACTGGACCATCACGCCGCGCCCCATGTACCCGGCGGACGGCCGCAAAATCTTCGACATTTACACCCAACCCATGGAACTCCGGGAAACCATTAAAAAGGACCTGGGAGAATTCCCCTTCCCCACCTTCTGGGGCCCCATGGCAGGGATCCGGTCCTCCCAATGGATAGCGGACTCCGCCCGGTGGATAGAACGGAAACACCGCCCTGACCTCAGCCTCATCTATCTGCCCTATCTGGACTATGACCTTCAGAAATTCGGTCCATCCTCAACTCAGGCGGCCCATGCGGCGGAGGCTATGGACGGTCTTCTCTGCGACTTGATCGACTTTCTGGAACGGGAAGGCGTCACCCCCCTCGTCCTCAGTGAATACGGCATTTCCGACGTATCCCGCAGCATTGCCCTCAACCGCATCTTCCGGGAACGGGGCTGGATCACCGTCAAACCGGAAATGGGTACGGAAATGCTGGACTGCGGCGCCTCCCGCGCCTTTGCCGTGGCGGATCACCAGACTGCCCATATCTACATCAATGATCCTTCCGTAAAAGAAGAAGTGAAAACGCTGCTCTCCGCTACCCCCGGAGTGGAAGAAATCAGGGAAACGGACTTCTCCGGCCTTTCTTTCACGGCTCTGGAACGCCTGCCGGAATTCACCGCCGTCGCGGCCCCGGACGCATGGTTCACCTACTATTACTGGCTGGATGACACCAAGGCGCCGGACTTCGCCCGCTGCGTGGACATCCACCGCAAACCCGGCTATGACCCCGCGGAAATGTTCTTTGATCCGGACCTTGCCTTCCCCATGTTCCATGCCGCCGCCTTTCTGCTGAAAAAAAAGCTGGGTTTCCGCGCCCTGATGAAAGTTATCCCCCTCAACGGAGACCAGGTGAAAGGCTCCCATGGCAGAGACCGGGTGCCTGCAAACCAGCAGCCCGTGTTCATCGGCCCGGCCTCCCTGCCGAAAATTCATGCCGCTGAGGATGTCCATCAAGCCATCCTCTCCGTCTTTGAAAAAGAATAATGACGGGAAGGGACGCCCTGTCAGCAGACATCTGGACAGGAATCATACTCCATACAAAGAAATTTCCCGCAACGGATGCCGTTCCGCAAAAACAGGGCTTCCACGCCTGGGAAACCGTAGCGTTCTCCCCATCCGCTCCAACACGACATGATTATTCCTTCACATCGCTGTTTCACTCCGCAACCCTAGCAATAAGGGACAGGAGCCTTCACCGCTATCCCACTCATTCGCTACCCCCGCCCTGTCAGAGCAAACGTTTCAGCAGAGGTTCCATATCCATGTAATCCTGCCCATGAATCAGTTCGCCGAGAATGGGCGCATCGGAAAACTCCTCTACCATGCTCCTGTTCGTCACGCAGGCAGTATCCCATTCCTCTTTCACATTATTAAACACGATGCCCAGGCATTCCAAGCCGCGTCTCTTGATCGCATTCAGCGTCAGCAGGGCATGGTTGATGGCCCCCAGCTTGTTGCCTATCACCAGAAGAACAGGCAGCTTGAAATCCGCAGCCATGTCGCTGAAATTCCGTCCGGGGCCAATGGGTACTTCCCAGCCCCCCACCCCTTCCACCAGCACGCATTCATGTGCAGCGGACAGCGCGTCATAAGCGTTCCGGATAACCTCTTCATCCACCTGCGTATTCTCCAGCCGTGCGGCTACATAGGGACATGTGGCATTCCTCAAAAAAACGGGATTCAGTTCATTCAGCGTCAGCCCCTTTGGCCCGGCTTCACGCAGAAGGCGGGCATCCTGCCTGTCTCCGCAGGCCACGGGCTTGAACCCGGCGGCATTAATGCCCGCCTCTCTTAAAGATTTGACGATCAGGCAGCTCACATAAGTTTTCCCGACTTCCGTATCGGTACCGGTAACAATGAAATTCCTCATAACGATAAATATTCAGGGATGGGATCTTCTAATCTCCTCAAGCTGCCCGCGGGTGGACACGCCGTCATTCGTAGTCACCCAGTGATTAATGAAAGACCAGATAATCACGGCCAGCACCAGACAGAACAGCTTGGCCGGCCAGTTAAGCAATAGCAGTTTTTTCATTGGAAGAAGAAATATTCAGCAGTTCCTCAAGACGCCCCTTCAACTGTTCCGGAGT
The DNA here is from genome assembly GCF_002493465.1 of Akkermansia sp. UBA7090. Lineage (NCBI taxonomy): Bacteria > Pseudomonadati > Verrucomicrobiota > Verrucomicrobiia > Verrucomicrobiales > Akkermansiaceae > Akkermansia > Akkermansia sp. UBA7090. The sequence goes on along the minus strand of NZ_DKYW01000009.1, from coordinate 199,112 downwards.
CAGGTTGCGTTCCAGTTTCCCGCCTACGGCCAGGGCGATAGCCCCCGTTTCCTCGGACACCACCACCACCACGCAGTCGCTTTCCTCGGACATGCCCACGCCCGCGCGGTGGCGCAGCCCCAGGGTGCGGTCGCTCATTTCCTTCTGGGACACCGGGAACACGCAGGCAGCAGCGGAAATGCGGTCGCCGGAAATCACCACGCCTCCGTCGTGAAGAGCCGTCTTGGTATGGAAAATCGTCAGGGCCAGCTCCGGAGAAAAAATGGCGTCCAGCTTCACGCCGGAATCCTCAATAGGTTTCATGCTGATGCTCCGCTCAAAAGCGAACAGGGCGCCGAACCGCTGGTTGGAAAGCTTGCTTACCGCCTTGCAGAAATTATCCAGGAAATCTACCCGCTGCAGCTTGGCGAAGGAAGAGAAAAACGGGTGGCTTCCCAGCTTTGCCAGCCCCACGCGCAGCTCCGGCTGGAAAATCACCACCAAAGCCAACGCCAGACCGGGGGCGAAAATGCGCGTCAATATCCATGAAATAACATTCAGCTGAAAGAAAAAGGCCAGCACCACCAGGGCCAGAAAGCAGGCGAACAGCCCCACCATAATGCGCGCGCCGCGCGTTGCGTGGAAAGCGCGGTAAATCTGGTACAGGAACACCCACAGGATGAAAATTTCAACGATCGCCCGGAGCGCATCCTTGATCACAATCCAGTCCCACATGCCCAACAAGCTACACAACAACCCACCCGAATGCAATACCGATCCTCTCGCGTTGCCGGAAGGCGCCGGGAATTTACCGTTCATCTCAATTCCCCAAATCTGAAAACATCCCTGTACGTTCCGGAGACAGATAGAAGCTCTCAAAAAAAAGAACGGCTCTTTGGGAAACAAATAATAACAATAAGCAAAAATCGGATTAAATTAACGATGTAAATCCGCATAAAGCAAGACTTCAAAAAACAGGGATTTTCCCCGGCTCTGTGCATGAGCTTGCGACGGATACGCTGAAAAAACAAACACGAAAATAATACCGCAAAATGATAACAGTCGAACAATTGAAAGGAGCAGGAAAAATCTGGCTCGCCTGGGTGAAACTTCAAGATAGGGATCCTGCTGAAGTTACGCAAATATTTGAACAAATTAAAGGGAAACTGGATATAAAATTGGGAAGAGGCTGGCAAAAATATGACCCGGTAATAAAAAAAGGAAGACCCCAATCCTATAAAAAACTCTTTCAGGAATTGGATAATGACAGCCAGGAATCTGCAAATGCATTTATCAAATATTTCAATGAGGGAATCCCGGAAGACGCTCCTGTATCACCAGCCATACACCTCATTCTCATCTTATGCGTCTGTGAAGTAGGACGTGGATACGGACAGGCGCCGGACAATATGCTGGCTTATGCATACGATCTCATTGATTACCCCAATCTCACATGGAGCTCACTGCTGGACACAGCGGGAAGTTCCCCGGATTTCGCATTTCTATGCAAAGGTGATTCCGACGAAGACTACAGGGAATAATGTATGATCGCCGTCATCGGCAGAAGAGACAGCGGCAGACGGGTCCGGACAATTTAGAAACATAGGCGTCCCTTCCTATCTGCCGTCTGTCTCAATCCTGCGGAAGTCAGAAGTTGGAGCACCAGCTTTTGACTTCTGCCATTTTCGGGCCAAAACCTGGCCGCCGTCATGATGCCGGACTCCTTTCTTTTCCGGAACCCGAACTGCCATCAGCAGGGAGACCGTCCGGAAACGCCGGATTACCGACGTATGGCTCAGGTGGTTCGGGGCGTACACCAAGCCGTCCTGCATCTTGCGGTGGACATCAAATAATAACGGTAGGCAGTCCCTACGCCCGGCAGCCTCAGACAGCCTGCCCGTCCATAATCGTAATAATGCGGTCCCCTCTCCTTGCCAGATGTTCGTCATGCGTCACAATCACCAGAGTTTTGCGGGACTCGTCCGCCAGGCCGAATAAAAGATCCAGCACCTCCGCTCCGTTCTTCCGGTCCAAATTTCCGGTGGGTTCATCCGCAAAAATAATGGGGGCGTCGTTCGCCAGGGCGCGGGCAATTGCCACGCGCTGCTGTTCCCCGCCGCTCAGCTCGCTGGGCAGATGGTTCAGGCGGTGGGACAAGCCCACGCGCTCCATCAGTTCCCTCACATATTCCACGCGCGGCCTCCGGCCGATGGAGGAAGCCAGACAGGCGTTTTCCAGCGCCGTCAATTCCGGCATCAGCAGGTAATTCTGGAAAATAAACCCCATGTTCCGGTTCCGGAACACGGACCGGGCCGTGGCGGACAAGGCGTAAATGTCCGTACCGTCAATCATTACCTTTCCCTCCTGAGGCGTTTCCAATCCGGCCAGCGTGTACATCAGCGTGGTCTTTCCGGCCCCGCTGGGTCCGCACAGGAACACCTTCTCTCCGGCGGCGATGTGCAAATCCACCCCATGCAGGATTTCAATGGACTTCTTGCCGATGGAATAGCTGCGGTGGAGGTTGGCGGCGGTAATCACGGGGCGCAGTATAAGAAAATCCTCGCCGGATTAAAGTTCTATGTTGTCAATAAGACGCACGTCTCCGAAATAGACGGCGGCGGCCATCAGGGCCGGCTTCCGGTTCACTGCCAGCGGCTGCATGGTCTCCGCATCCACAATCTCCAGATAATCGATGCTCGTGCCGGGCACCCCTTCAATCATGGCGGCGGCATGCTCCTTCACTTTGGAGATGTCCCCTCCGGCCTGGAACTCGTCCCGGGCCTGAAGCATGGCCTGCCGTATTACCACGGCCTGTTCCTTCTGCTCCGGCGTCAGGCGGGCATTCCGGGAGGAATAGGCCAGCCCGTTACTGTGCCTTACAATTTCCGCCCCGTGAATGCGCACCGGAAAATCCAGGTCGCGCACCATGCGGCGGATAATCGCAAGCTGCTGGTAATCCTTCTTGCCGAAAATGGCGTCCGTGGGCTGCACCAGGTTGAACAGCTTGGCAAGCACCGTGCAGACGCCGGAAAAATGCCCCGGGCGGGACGCGCCGCACAATGTTGCGGACAAAAAGCCTTCTTCCACGGAAATGCTGCGTTCTCCGGCATACATTTCTTCAGAAGCGGGGGAAAACACATAATCCACGCCTGCTCCTTCGCACACCTCCAAATCCTTTTCAGGAGTCCGGGGATAAGTCTGGAGGTCGGAGGAATTGTTGAACTGGATAGGATTGACGAAAATACTGGCAACCACTACGCCATCCTCCCCGGCCAGTTTGCGCGCCTGTTCCAGCAGAGCGCGGTGTCCGGCGTGGAGGGCCCCCATTGTAGGGACGAGAACCACATGGTCATGCTTGCGGTGATGCTTGAGGAGGGCAGCTCTCAACTGGGCCTTGGTGGAAAATGTTTGCATGCGCCTAAAGTGGCCCCATGATGACAAAAGTTCAATCCTGAAATATTGCTAGAAGGTTGACGCATGCCATTCCACATGTAAACTGGTAAAGTCAGAAGACGCTAAAAATTATGAGATTCTTCAAAACAGCATTAGGTGTATCAGCAGCAATGGCATTAAGCGCCACGGCCAACGCTGAACTGAAGGTAGCGACGGTGGATGTGCAGAAACTCTTCGCTGACTACTACAAGACCCATGAAGCCCAGGCGGAAGTAGACAAGGCTGCCCAGACGGTGCAGGAAACCAACAATACCCGCGCGGAAACCATCAAGAAAATGGAAGCGGACTTCAATGATATGGTCAAAAGGCTCCAGGATCCCATGCTGAATGAAAAGGACAAAAAGGAGCTGGAACAAAAAGCCCAGATCAAGCGCCAGGAAGTCATTGCGCTGGAACAGGAACGCCGCGGATTTGTGGAACGCCAGCTTAAATCCCTTCAGGAACAAATGAAAGTGCGTTCCGCCAAAATCATGGGGGAAATCACAAAAATCACGGAAGGCATCGCCACCAAGGGCAACTATGACCTCGTTCTGGACAAAAGCGCCCAGGCCCTCCGGTCCAACCAGGTATTCGTTTACACGAAGCCCGGCATGGACATTACCCCTGCGGTGATGAAAGAACTCAACAAGGACGCACCCAAAGGGTTTGACCCCACCAAGAAAAAGACCCCGGCCGCTCCCGCCGCTCCCGCGGCCCCGGCCAACTAACCCTTGACATTACCCCCGGGAAGGCGGAATCATATACCCATGAAGCTTACACTTGAAGCCGTGGCCGCCCTCACCGGGGGAAAAATCCTTTCCGGCGACCCCGAACTGACTGTATTCGGGGTCGCTTCCCTTCTTGACGCATCCCGCGAGGAAGCCTCCTTCCTTGGCAACGAAAAATACTTCCAGGACTTCCTGAACACCTCCGCCGGAATCGTGCTGGTGCCTCCGGGTCTGCCTGCGTACCCGGAACATGCCGCATTCGTGGAAGTGGACAACCCCTCCATGGCATTCAACGCCCTGGTGAAATACTTCATGGCTTCCGCCTACCGGTTTACCCCCGGAATTCATCCTACAGCCATTATCGACCCCACGGCCAGCTTCAACCCGGACAAAATCCATGTAGGAGCCTATACCTGCATCGGCGCTCACTGCGTAATCGGAGACGGAACGGACATCGGCAACGGCTGCGATATCGGAGACGGCGTCTCCATGGGGGAAAACTGCCGCCTGCATGCCCACGTAACTATCAGGGAACGCTGCAAACTCGGCAACCGGGTAACCATCCAGCCCGGAGCCGTCATCGGTTCCGACGGGTTCGGTTTCCTGATGGGAGACAATGGGCGCTATGTGGGCATTGACCAGGTGGGCATTGTGGAACTGGGGGATGACGTGGACGTAGGAGCCAACACCACGATTGACCGCGCCAGATTCGGCCGCACCATTGTGGGGGAAGGCACCAAAATAGACAACCTGATCCAGCTCGGTCACAACGTCGTTGTCGGCAGGCATTGCATCATCGTCGCCCAATCCGGCATAGCCGGCAGCACCAAAGTGGGGGACTACGCCACCATTGCCGCCCAGGTCGGCATCTCAGGACACCTCAAAATCGGTTCCAAATCCACGCTGGGAGCCAAAACGGGAGTCCTCTCGGACATTCCGGAAAACTCTACTTACTGGGGCATGCCGGCTTTCCCCTACAAGGACGCCACCCGCCAGTACGCTGCCCTCAAAAAACTTCCGGCATTGATTAAGGAAGTCCGGGCGCTCAAAAAAGAGCTGGATTCTTCCGGCAAATAACGGGCATCATATCGTCTGAACGCTCGGCCCTCACCTCCGCGTTTCTGTCTTCCGCCGCTTCAGGCCTGTCCGGTCCCCCAGCGGCGGTGCAGAAACCGTTCCAGAGGAGAAAACAGAATCTTGTCGGACAGCAGCCCAATCACCACAATCACGAACATAATGCCTACAACCTGGTTCATCGCGTTCAGCTCGCGGCCGAAATGCAGCAGCTGCCCCAATCCGAACCCGGTCAGGATGGGAACAAAAATTTCCGCAGCCATCAGGGAACGCCAGGCAAAAGCCCAACCCTGCTTCATCCCGCTCACGACAAACGGAGCGGAAGCGGGAAGCGTCACATGGACCAGGCAATAAATGGGGCCTGCGCCCATGGTGCGCGCCGCACGGGCGTAAATGGGCGGCACGTTCCGCATGCCGTTGGCCGTAGCCAGGATTACGGACCACAGCGTCCCCATAATCACCACGAACAGCATAGCCCCTTCCGTCTGGCCGAACCACAGGGTCGCCAACGGAACCCAGCACACGCTGGGCAGAGCCTGGAACCCCAGGGAAACCAGCCCCAGGGTATTCTGGATAAGCTGGAAACGGGAGCACAGCATGCCCAGGGGAATTCCCGTCACCAGGCCTATTCCATACCCCATTACCAGCCTTTTCACGGTAATCCATGAAGCCTCCTCCAAAGACCCGTCCTGAAATGAAGAACACAGATACTCCCACACTTCCAGCGGAGAGGGAAACAAATAAGGCTTCCAGACCCTCAGGTCGCTCAAATACTGCCATGCCCAGACCACGAGAATGAAAAACACGAGCGAACAGGCGTGAGCCCTCCACTTGGACCATTTATTCCGGTTCATGCCGTGGCTCCTTTCAAATCACGGGTGATGCGGGCGGACAATTCCGCCAAACCGCTGCTGTTGATATCCCTGGGATGAGGAAAATCCACGAAATACTCCTCACAGATGCGCCCCGGATGCGGAGTAAGCAACACCACGCGATCCCCCAGGCACACGGCCTCGCGCATATTGTGCGTAACGAAAACAATCGTCATGCCGCAGCGCAAATGAATTTCCTGAATATCCTGATAAAGCTGTTCGCGGGTCATGGCGTCCAGGGCGGCAAAAGGCTCGTCCATCAGCAAAATGCGGGGGCTGGCAGCCAGGGCGCGGGCAAGCGCCACGCGTTGCTTCATCCCGCCGGAAAGTTCATGAATATGAGCATGGGCGCACTCTTTCAGCCCCACCAGTTCCAGATTCTTCTCCGCCATGGCGAGCCGGTCACCCCGAGTCAGTCTGGGCGTCAGCTTCAAGCCGAACATCACGTTTCCCATCACGTCCAGCCACGGAAACAGGGCAGACTCCTGGAACATCACGGTGCGGTCCCGTCCGGGCCCTTTCACAGGCTCCCCATCCAGCTCCACCACCCCAGAAGAGGGGAACTCCAGCCCCGCAATAATATTCAGCAGGGAAGTCTTTCCGCACCCGCTGGCTCCCACCAGGCACACGAACTCGCCCCCCCTGATATTCAAATTAATGTCCTCCAGAGCCACCACCTTTCCGCGCCTTCCGTCAAACACCTTGCTCACGCCCGCAATACGGAGCTTGCAGCCTCCGGGGCTGCAATGTTCTGCACCCGCAATCATCTTCCGCCCTCCTTCACCATGGTCAACTGTTCCTCAGCCGCATCCGGCGCTACCAGGCCGCCTACATCCGGGACCTCTTTCATAAACCCGGCCTGATGGGCGTCCTGCACAAACTGCCGGAGCTTGGGAATGGAAATCCTGTCCTTGATGACGATGCTTTTCCAGGCCTCCGCAATCAATGCCGGATCTATTCTGGAATGCGTCAGCTGCTCCAGTTCCCTGACCACGATTGACTGGGCCTCCTCCGGATGCAGCCTTATCCATTCGTTCAGCTCCGCATGCGCCTGCACCAGGGCTTTCGCCACCTCCGGCTTTTCCCTGAGAAACTCAGCTCCGCATACCAGCACGGTCGCGATGGATTCTTTCTCGTCCACCAGCACCCTGCCTCCCGCCGTCATCACCAGGCGGCTCACCCACGGCTCCACCGTCCACGCGCCGTCCAGCTTGCCCTGCCGGAACAGGCTGAGCTGTTCGGGGTTGGGAGTCGGCAGAATCGTCACGTCCCCGCCGCGCTGCGTCACATGCAGGCCGCCGCGGGAAAACCAGGCGCGGGCGGAAACATCCTGCGTATTCCCCAGCTGGGGGGTCGCAATCACCCTGCCGCGGAAATCCGCAGACTCCTTCAGCGTGGAATCCTTCGGAACCACCAGGGCGGCTCCTCCTTCCACGGCTCCGGCAATCATCCTGATATCCTCCCCTCGGGAACGCACAAACGCGTTAATGGCCGGGCTGGGCCCCACGTAAGCCAATTCGACGGAGCGGGCGAACACGGACTCCATGGCGCTGGGGCCCGCATTGTACACGTACCAGTTGATCCTGACGTCCTTTCCGGTGGCCTCCTTCAGCCGTTCTTCAAACCACCCCTTCCCCTGCCGGGAAAAATGATGCGCCACCAGGCCCTGCACATGCGTCACATTGGGAAAATGACCGAAATTCAATTCCACGACGTTAGGATCATCCTTCTCCTTCTTTCCGCAGGAAACAGCCAGCAGGCAAAAAAACAGAACTGGTAAAATCGTCAGGAATCTGGAACAGGGCATAAGAAAAAAGAATGGGTACTGAGTCACAGCTGTTTTTCTGCGGCCTTTCAGGCGCCGACTGACAAAAAGAGACGCCCGCGGCAGGAATCCGAAGGCAGCAGCTTTGTCACAATGTAGACAACAAAAATGCCCGTTTTGTTGAAAAAAAGCCCGTCTCCGGACCTGAACCGGGCTCTATTGACAAACCTGTCCGTTCCCGTTACAAAAACTCCATTCCCAACCCGCCTATGCAGTTCCTCTCCAACCAGCACTCATCCGGATCATGGCTGGGCCTTCCTCCGGATGAAGAACGTCCGGTAAGCCGGGCCGTCAGGTACCGCTGCATTTTTCTGACGCTCCTGTATTGGGCTGTTCTTTCCGCCATTCCCCAAGGAGCGGACTGCCTTGCAACGATAGGAACCGATATCCCCCTTTGGATGGGCACGCTGGAACTGACGCCCTTCCTGCTGGTGCCGGCCTTCCTGTTCCTGGCGGTGCGAACGGGAGCCCAGTGGAGAGTCCTGATGATGACCGTATATGCGGGACTGTTCCTGAACCTGCTGATAAACCTGGCGCTTCCCGCAAGCGCCATGTGGGGCGACCTCCCCGCATCCGGCCCCTACGGTACGCTTGTCTGGCCCGGAGGGGACCGGGAATGGCTGGTCACGCTGCCCCGTTTCCCGCAATTCTGGGCTCTCGTCATCTATGTCTTCCTCTCCGGCAGCGGGACTCCGCCCCTGCTTCGCGCGCTGTCCCTGGCCTGGTGGTTCCTGCTCTGCGTGGCTCCCGTGAACACGGGCATGGTAGGGTACGCGGACATCCTGGGGCCGCTGGTCATCATCGCCCTCGTCCTCGGCTGCATGCACCTGGCGGAAAAACGATTCTCCCGGCAATGATTCTTCCCGGGAGCAGTCATTCCCGGCCTACAGCCTTGCCGCTACTTCCTCCAACGTCTCCACACGGGCTGTGGCGAGGGTGGAAACATCTTCCGTAGAAAACAGGAAATTGCGGCCCACTCCGGCGGCAAGAGCCGCCCGGATATCCCGTTCCCGGTCACCTACGGACACGCAGGCTTTCATATCCAGCCCATGCGCAGCGGCAGCCTTCAGAAACAGGCCGGGATTCGGTTTCCGGTCCGGATGCCCGTCATCCGCGCTGGGACAGTAAAACACATCTGCAATCTCCGCGCCGGACGAGCGGAACACCCCTTTCATATATTCCGTCAGCCGTTCAAAGTCATCTTCGGAAAACATGCCGCGTCCTATGCCGGACTGGTTGGTCACCACCAGCACCTGGTACCCCTTCTCCTTAGCCAGGCGGCAGAGATTCAGAATTCCGGGCACCAGACGAAAATCCTCGATGCGGTGCACATATCCGCCATCCACATTAACCACGCCGTCCCTGTCCAGAAACAAAGCCTTACCCGCCATATATCTCCCGTTCAACCAGTTCGCAAACCAGATGCCCCACTGCAATGTGCATCTCCTGAATGTTGTTCGTGGCCTCGGAAGGAACGGCAATGCAGAAATCCGCAGCTTCTTTCATCTCGCCCCCTCCGCGGCCCGTCAAAGCTACAGTCCGGACGCCCATCCGGCGCGCCAGCTCCATCGCCAAAACGATGTTCCGGCTGTTGCCGCTCGTGGAAAGCCCCACCAGAAGATCCCCGGGGCGGCCTACTCCCTCCAGCTGCCTGGAAAATACCGTCTCATATCCGTAATCATTACCCACGGCGGTCAGGATGGAGGTATCCACCGTCAGGGCCAGCGCATTCATGGCGGGACGGTTCAGTTTGTAGCGCCCTACCAATTCGGCGGCCAGATGCTGGGAATCCGCGGCGGAGCCCCCGTTGCCGCAAAACATGATCTTATTCCCGGCCCTGAGGGTATCCGTGCAAATGCGGGCAACCTGCTCAATATCCCCGGCCATGGAAGCCAGGGTTTTGAAATTATCCGCTATCCCTAAAATCTGGTTCCTGATGTATTCGCTCATTCCGGGCTGCTTTTCATGCGGTTGATGATATTGGTGGAGGAAAAGCCCTCCAGGCGGGGAAGTTCCAGAGCCTGCCCCCCATAAGATTTCACGAACTGGCCTTCCGGCCAGCATTCCAGGGGATATCCCTCTTTGGCAATCACGTCCGGACGCAGCTTCTCAATCAGCGGCAGAGCCGTATCTTCATCAAACGGCACTACGTAATCGACAAAATCCAGGGACGCCAGCAGCAAAGAACGCATCTCCTCATTATTAATCGGCCTGTCCTCGCCCTTCAGCCGCTTGATGGAGGCGTCCGTATTCAGCCCTACAAAAAGCACGTCGCACGCTTCACGCGCCTTCATAAAGGAATGCATATGCCCCAGGTGGAGCAAATCAAAACAACCGTTCGTAAACCCAACCACCTTCTTTTCCCGGCGGAAACGCTCCGCCAGCTCCGCCGCGGCCTCCGGCGTCAGGATATTATCACGGTGATGCCAGGAAGGCGTCCGGATATCCTTCTCCTTCAGAGCCTTCTTCAACTCCGTTCCGGTCACGCTGGCCGTTCCGAACTTGCCCACTACGATGCCGGCGGCCACATTGGACACGACCAGAGCGTCCGGCACCGCGGCTCCGGCAGCCAGTGCCGCGCCCAGACTGGCAAGGGAGGTATCCCCCGCGCCGGACACGTCAAAAACCTCCCGGGCCTCCGTAGGAATGCAGACAAAATCGGCAGGGTTGGAGGAAGGAATGAAAATCATGCCATGTTCGCTCAGAGTAACAATCAGATTCTCAATGCCGAATTCGGAAAATAGCCTTCGCGCCCCCGCCACGGCATCCCGTTCCCACCCGGTCATGGCAGGATTGAGCGCCACGCCGGTAGCTTCCTGGAACTCCTTCATATTGGGTTTTACCAGCGTGGCCCCCCGGTAGCGGGAATAGTCCGCTCCCTTCGGGTCCACGATGACGGACTTGCGCGCGGCACGGCACCGGGCAATCACCTCCGGGGTGGTACGTCCGTCAAACAGGCCTTTCCCATAATCGGATAAAAGAACAAGATCCGCCTCCGGCAAACAGGCATCCACCCGTTCCAGAAAACGGGAAGCAAGCTCCGGCTCCATGTTCAGCGGCTGTTCCTGATCCGCTCTCAGCAAATGGTGCTTGCCCGCCACAAAACGGATCTTCACGGTCGTCTCATACCCCTCGCGCACCACCAGCTCCGGAACGCAGTGCGTCTCTTCCAGAAAACGCCTTACCTGCCGCCCATGGTCATCGTCCCCGACCACGCTGATAAAGGTGGTGCGGCATCCCAGCGCGCACAGATTGGACACGACATTGCCCGCGCCTCCCAGCATGCGCGTCTCCCGGTCCATCTTCATAATGGGAACCGGAGCCTCCGGGGAAATACGGCTGACGCTCCCATACAGGAACTTATCCAGCATTACGTCCCCGATGCAGAGAATCCGCACCCGGGAAAATCCGTCAATCAATGTATGCAGCCGGTTCATGGGAGACGCCTCTTTCTACCACGCCCCCTGTTATAAGGCAAGGACAGTTGAACCGCGCTCCGGAACCGGGAAACGGGGCAACGCGGCCGCTCCCCGCCGTTCCGGACGGCAGAACCCTCATTCAGGAGCAAAAAATAGGTCAGTCATGATAAAAATCTTGACCTGTAAGCAGGAAAGCACTACCTATTGTCTCCCGTTCCCGGACGAATAGAAAAAGGAAAACAAATCATGCGTGAAGTTACCGTAAGAAAAGGTGAACCTATCGACCGCGCTCTCAAGCGCCTCAAAACAAAACTGGATGTTGAAGGCATTCTGGATGAAATGCGCCGCCGCCGCGCTTTTGAAACCCCGATGGACGAACGCCGCCGCAAGGCCCGTTCCGCCAGCAAGCGCAACAAGGTAAAATGGCGTTTCAGCAACAAGAGCGAAGAAACCGCTTCCGAAACCGCCGAAACACCCGCTTCCGCTCCTGAAGCTTAAAACAATATTGGTTCGGGAATAAGAACCCAATTTCCATGAGGGCAACCCTTTCTCAAGGTTTGCCCTTTTTGCTTCCCTCGCACATGAATCAGTCAGCCCAGCTCTTCTCCCGCGCGCGTTCCGTTATCCCTGGCGGAGTCAACTCCCCCGTCAGGGCCTTCCGCAATGTGGACGGGGACCCTTTCTTCGTTCAATCGGCCAAAGGAGCCTACATCACGGATGCAGACGGACGCCAGCTTATTGACTACATCGGCACATGGGGCCCGGCCATTCTGGGCCACGCTCCGCAACCCGTTCTGGACGCAGTACATGCCGCCGTGGACAGGGGTCTGGGCTACGGAATTCCTGCACCGGCGGAAGTGGACATGGCGGAAATGATCACGGACATGGTGCCCTCCGTGGAAAAAGTGCGCATGGTCAACTCCGGAACGGAAGCGACCATGTCCGCCATCAGGCTGGCGCGCGGCTATACCGGACGCCGCAAAATCATCAAATTCATCGGCTGCTACCACGGTCACGTGGACTCCCTTCTGGTGGCTGCGGGTTCCGGAGCGCTCACCTTCGGAGAACCGGACAGCGCGGGAGTGCCCAGGGAAATGACGCAGCTCACCCTCACCGTGCCCTACAATGACCGGGAAGCAGTGAAAAAAGCCTTCGAACTCCATGGAAGCGACATTGCCGCCGTCATTCTGGAACCCTTCCCCGCCAATGCCGGACTCTACTTTCCACAAAACGACTTCCTTCACTTCCTGCGGGAAATCACGCTCCGCCACGACGCCCTCCTCATCTTTGATGAAGTCATGACGGGCTTCCGGGTCGCTCCCGGAGGCGTGCAGCAGCTTTACGGCATCACTCCAGACCTTACCTGCATGGGCAAAGTCATCGGCGGAGGCCTCCCCGTGGGAGCTTTTGGAGGCCGCTCGGAAATCATGGACTGCCTCTCTCCGCTCGGCCCCGTGTACCAGGCGGGAACCTTGTCCGGCAATCCGGTCGCCATGGCGGCTGGATTGGCCCAGCTCCGGGAACTCCTGAAAGGAAACGCCTATGAACGCCTGGAACAGCTCGGAGCGCGCATGGAAGAAGGCATTCGCGAAGCCCTTAAAAAACACGGCAGAAATTACACCTTCCACCGTGCAGGCTCCATGTTCTGCCTCTTCTTCACGGAAGAGGAAGTCTATGACTTGGAATCCGCGCAAAAAGCTTCCAAAAAACTCTTCAAATCCTTCTTCTGGAACATGCTGGAACAAGGCGTCTACTTCGCTCCTTCCCCGTATGAAACGGGCTTTATCTCTACGGCCCATACGGAAGAAGACATTGACCGCACGGTGGAAGCCGTCCGCATCAGTCTCTCCAGGTTGGGTTGACATGCCCCTGATTTGAAGTGACAGCTCACTACCCTTCCCCTATAAGGACTTCATGAGACAAATGACAGGGACCATGCTGCTTCTGTCCTCAGCAGCCGTCATAGCCGCTCCCTGGACGCATGCGGAGGAAAAGACGATCCGGCTCACGGAAGCGGAACAGCAGGAAATCAAGACGGCCAACGAAAAACTGCTGGGCCTTACCCTTCGTTTCCTGCATGACTCCTGGCCGCTGGAAATCATGTTTCCCGGAGAAGCGCAGGAGGAATTCCACTCCATTCTTCAATGCCATCAGATGCTGGAACAATTCCGCCAGACCGGCAGCCTCCTGCTCCAGACGCCGGACCGCACTACGCCCTTGCATCTCTGCATTGCCCTGGGATTAAACCAGCTGGCCGTCCGGATGGTAGAAAAGGGCGCTCCCGTCAATGCTCAATCCATTTTCATGCATGACGGCACCAAAGAGCCGGGAGACACTCCCCTTACCTGGGCGTGCCTCTCAGGCCTCTATATGAATTCCACCGCAGAAGAAAGACTGCCGCTGGTGCACGCCCTGCTCAAACACGGCGCCGACCCGGACCTGCCGGGGCCCTGGGGCGTCACCCCGTTCATGTATTCCGCCGCCCTCAATGACTCCGATCCGGGCCAGGAAAAAATAGCGCTGGCGCTTCTGGACGCAGGTTCCCCGGATCTCAAGCGCAGAATGAACGCTCAGGCGCGCGGGGTCGGCTTCCTCAGCCTGTCCTCCGCCATTTACGAACGGCTCATCAAGGCGGGATGCGATGTTAACGAGCGCTTTTTTGAAAGCAAGCAATCACCCCTTCACCTGATCTGCACCAAGGAAAAACCGTCGGAACGCCTCATTCCGCTCATTGAACTTCTCATCAAGGCGGGAGCGGACCCCAACCAACCGGATGTGGATGGCCTGACCCCGCTGATGGTCTGCAACTCTCCGGAAATAGCCGTTTGCCTTATGAATCACGGGGCCAATCCCTCTCTCCGCAACGATGACGGCCAGACAGCCTATGACTTCCATATGAAAAACGGTTATCCCTCCATTGCGGAAACCATCAGGCTCTGGCAGTCCAAACAGAAAAAAGGGGGCCCCGCCAAGTAGAACCGTCATCACGGACTTCACAGCCCGCCATTCTCCCCTTCTGGTTCGCGAAAAAAGGGAGGGTAAACGTTACGGCCTGGTTACAGGCCCTGAAGGAACTGCTGCGCTTCCGAAGCCATACAGGCAGCCCCCTCTGTTTCCTGTTATAAAAAAGCCGCTTCCCCAACTCAGGGAAAGCGGCTTTGAAAATCACAGGAAGGAAGAATTTATTCCTCCGCTTCAATACCTTCGCCGATCATCTTGGGATCTTCCGGCATCTTGCCTGTCGTAAAGTAACCTTCAATTTCTTCCAGGGAACGCCCCTTGGTTTCAGGCAGGAAGAAGGTCACCGTAATGAAATACAGCACCGTAATGCCGCCCAGCGTAAAGAACACGCCGGAATAACCGCAGCTGCCCACCCACGGAAGGAAGGAACCGGCAATGACCGTAGAAACCAGCTGGTTGATCAGCAGGGCAATCGCCATACCGTTGGAGCGGATTCGGGCAGGCATCAGCTCGGACAGCGCCAGCCAGACGCATACGCCGGGGCCGGTGGCATAAAAAGCAATGAAGATGATGAAAAACGCAGTCACGCCCCAGCCCATGGAGGTATCCGGCTTTTCACCTAATTCCGCCTTCAGAATGGAAACAGGCTTCATGGCATAGCCGTCCTTGCCGTTCACCACCATTTTGTTGGTGGAATCCGGAACAGCCTTGATCACGGCCAGGGAAGCCTTGTCCTCTTCCTTCTTGATATCCTTAGTATCCTTGGTCAGTTCGGAAAACTCTACGACGGAAAGCTGGGTGGAGGACCCCATCAGGAACTGGTACCAGGCGGGATTGGCTTCCGGCTGGTCATAGGTGATGATGAGCTGCATCCTGTTGATGTCCTTGTCGGCCATGCCGTTCTTGGCAAGGAGATTCTTGATGAAGGGGGAATCCGGAGTGCGTTCCAATTGAAGCGTGCGGATGGAACCCACATCCTTGCCCTGTTCAAATTCCTTCTGGACGGCAGGGCTCTGGGCGGCCAGCAGGGCGGCCACATCCGCAGTCACGTCCTTGCGGGCTTTTTCCACATTATTGAACAGGAACCCGGTGCCGAGAAGGCCGACTACAATGCCGGCCGTTCCAATTTTAAGCAGGAACTTGCGGCCCTTGCGGTCCACCAGCACCATGGCGACGATAGTCATCAAGCAGTTCACGACCTTGATGGTAAAGTCCGCCCAGTTGGCAGTAGTGCCTTCCAGACCTGCCTGCTGGAACACCTTTACGGAATAATTCAGCACGGAATTAATACCCGTAGCCTGCGTGAACGCCAGAACGAGCACCGCCAGAACAAAGGGATAGATATACTTGCGCTGAAGAAGAGACTCTCCGGAAGAACTCTGCTTCTTGAGTTCCTCCGCCTTCTGTTTCTCTTCCTCTTCAATGTGAACCATCTCATCAAACACTTCCTTGGCGCGGGACTCTCCGTAACTGCGCACCAGCACAGCCATGGCTTCATCCTTGCGGCCGCGGCGGAACAGGTAACGGGGAGATTCGCTCAAACGGAAGGAACCGAAAAACAGGAACAGGCCGGGAATGGCGCAAACCCAGAAAATAGCCTGCCAGGCCAGAACCTTGGCGGAAGTCAGCGATTCTTCGCTCGCGCCGGAATTTTCGACGCCGCCCACATAACTGGCGGCAAGCAAACCGACGACGGCGGCAAACACCAGGCCCACCGTCAGCAGGAACTGGAACATCCCCGTTCCCTTGCCGCGGGACTCGGCGCTCAGGCACTCGGCCAGATACAGCGGAACAACCACGCCCACAATACCGGCGCTGGCTCCCTGGAGAATACGGCCCAGCAACATAATGCCGAATACTTCCTGGGACAGGCAAATCACGGGAATGCTTGCCGTGAACAAGGCGGCAGCCACGGTAATCAACGCCTTGCGTCCCATCTTGTCGGCCAGATAGCCCGCAAACAGGGAAGAAAGAACGCTGCCGAACAGCACGGCGGCCACCACCTGGGAAAGCTGGGAAGGATTAAAACCGGCCGTCTGCTCAATATAGGGAAGCGCAGCAGCAATCACGCCAACGTCCACACCGTAGAGCAGGCCGCCCAAACCGGCCATGATGAGGAGATAGCGCATATACCGCCTGGCCGCATCCGGAATGGCGGCCTTCATGTTTTCTTGGTCTGTCATGGTCGTTGCATTCTAGTAAATTGGCTTTCCTCCGCAACCAAAAAAAGACGCTTCCCGGGCAAAAACAAATTTCCTTCCCGCAAATATGCTTAAATGGTGAAAATATCGCAAAAGAAACAGGTAACAAACCCTCCGGGAGCAGGAACCCATTTGAGAACCTCTGCACCAATGCCTCGTCTATATTCTCTTCCTGCCCAGAAAACAGCGCGATGCGCCATCACGGAAACGGAGCCGCCCTCATCGGCCCCCTTTGGCGGAAGAATCTATCCCGAGCCGCTTTTCAATCAGGTTCACAGACAACTCCGCGCACAGGCGCAATTCATTATCGGCGTCATGAGTGAATGCTTTGAGCGCGGACAGGGAAGCTTCCGAACCAATTTCCCCAAGAATGCGGGCGGCGGAACGTTTCAACACAAAATCGTCGGACTCATTCAGCGAACGAATAATATCGGCTTCTCCCGTTGGGCCGGCAGCCTTGCATTCGTCCTCCCATTTCTGGGGATCCTTTTTCCATTCCTCCAGAAGCAACGCGAAACTTCCCTTTTCCGGGCCATGCAGTAAAAACCTGACCAGAGACGCCGGAATTTCGCAATCCGCCTTCTTCAGCTCCGTAGCCACGTAATAAACCACGCGCTGAGCCTCCTCATGATCCGGTTCAGCCCATACCACAAGGGCCGAAGCCAACGCAGTCACATATTCCGCATCACGCCCCCACGGTTCCCGGAGAAGCTCCACCAGCCTGTCAGAAACCTCTCCCCGCATCTTATCCGGATTTACGGATGACAGGCGTTTTGCAGCGGCAATAACGCGGCGGATGTCCAGACAGGACAGCTCCTTCAAATTGGCCAGCACAAAATACTGGTGGCGCTCATCCTGCAACGCGGCGGAAGCGGGCCGCGCTTCAAACCTGTCCCGGTTCAAAATCACTTCCACAAAAAAACGCTCCTTATCCTGCAGGGACACCTTCCCCATCTTTCCCGCGACCTCTACAAATTCCTTAAACGTAATGGGAGTGGGAGTAATAACGAACAGCCCGCCGCCCGTTCCCTTGCGGTCGTAAAAAATAGGCTCGTCCTCAGACTGGGTCATCCTCTTCAAATACGCCTTCACCATATCCCGGTTGGCCGCATTCACCCCCACCACCCATACGCCCAGAACCCCCTGGGATTCCTTTCGGTCAATAGCGGAAAACAGAGGTTTCAAATCACCCGCCCCATAATTCTGGACAGAAGCGTTCTTGGAGGGCAGCTGCTCCAGGCCCATGCTGGTAAATCCGGAGACATCTTCTTCCCCGGCGTTTCCCTCTTCATGCCCTCCGAGCAGGGAGGGATTCACCTTGACCGGATACACGAAAGGCAGGGAAGCAATTCCCCCAGCAACCAGCAAACCCAGCAAAATGAAAACAATCTTGTGCCTGCGTCCGGCACAGGCCATCAAGCCTCCGGCAAGACAGGCAAAAAACAGGGCAAATGCCTTCTGCTGGGGCTGCTGCAGCATGGAAAGGAAAAAGGACCCATCCATCTTGGAAGAAGCATTGTAAAAAATCCACACGCAACCGGCGGCAACAGCCAGGGACGCGCAAAGACACACCAATTGAATCAGCCCCGTTTCCACCAGGGCGCTTTGGATGACCTCCCTTCTGTCTTTGGGAGGATGGACGGAAACGGCCCTCTTCGCCTTGGCAAAAGGTTTCTTAGGAATCAGTTTTTCCCTGTCGCAAAGAAACTCATGCCCGCATTTGCTGCAATTCACCATAGAACCTTCCGCGGAAGAAGGAACATTGATATGTCGTTTGCACTGTGGACAATTCAGATTCACCGGGCTCCAATATGCACGTTTTTCATTCTTTTGCAATACCAGTCTTCCAAACTTTTTCTTGATCATGCGCCCGCTCAAATTTTCAAGAAACTCCCACCGAACTCCATTCCCGTTATATCTTCTTTTCATTCCGCAGTTCTGATTTCTTCAGAATTCTAAAATTCTGATCAAACCGCTCTTATTGAAAATCTTATTCACCTGAAAACTATTCCGTAAACTCCGGAAAACAAGGTAAAGAGAAAGTTCCCATTTTTTCCTGACGAAAGGATGGTTTTTTAGTCCGCTTTCATAAATAAAAGGCTCACATCTCCAAACGCCCCTTCATATAAATTATTTGAATTTGACGATACGGGCCATTGAAAAAAAAGACAAAAACACTCGTCATGCTTATCCTCCCGCCTCACGTCATTCCGAGTGAACACGCTTGCAGAAGAGAAAATTTGGTAGTAGAATTTCCGCCATGTCATTGCAGCCTGCCGAACGCCGAGATTTCATCCGCGATATGATTTCTGATGACCTTGCCTCCGGCAAGCATCAGGCCCCGGTAACACGCTTTCCTCCGGAACCCAACGGGTATCTTCATATCGGACATGCCAAATCCATCTGTCTCAACTTCGGCATCGCCCAGGAATTCCCGGGTGCGCGCTGCCACCTGCGTTTTGACGACACCAACCCCAGCAAGGAAGACCAGGAATATGTGGACAGCATTCAGGAAGACATCCGCTGGCTGGGCTTTGACTGGGGCGACAACCTTTTCTTTGCCAGCAACATGTTCGGCTTTTTTTACGAATGCGCCGTTTCTCTCATCCGCAAGGGATTGGCCTACGTAGACGAACAGACGGTGGAAGAAATACGCGCCCAGCGCGGCAACGTGAACGTGCCCGGGCAGGAATCCCCCTACCGCAACCGCTCCGTAGAAGAAAACCTGGAACGGTTCCAGGCCATGAAAAACGGGGAAATCCCGGAAGGCAGAGCCATCCTGCGGGCCAGGATAGACATGAGTTCCAGCAACATGAACATGCGTGACCCCGTGTTGTACCGCATCATGTTCGCGGAACACCACAACACAGGCAGTTCCTGGTGCATTTATCCCATGTATGATTTTGCCCACCCGCTGGAAGATGCCTACGAACACATCACCCACTCTCTCTGCACGCTGGAATTTGAAAACCACCGTCCCCTCTATGACTGGGTCATTGAAAACTGCCCCGTCCCGGCGCGCCCGCGTCAGACGGAATTCGCCCGCCTGAACCTTACCTACACCGTCATGAGCAAGCGCAAGCTGCTGCAACTGGTGCAGGAAGGACACGTCTCCGGTTGGGACGATCCACGGATGCCCACCGTCTCCGGGATGCGCCGCCGGGGTTACACTCCTGCCGCCATCCGCAACTTCTGCCAAACCATAGGCATCACTAAATTCAACGGCTTCACGGATGTGGCTCTGCTGGAATACAGCGTCAGGGAAGACCTGAATGCCAACGCGCCGCGCCGCATGGCCGTGCTCAATCCCCTCAAGGTCACCATCACCACCCTGCCGGAAAACGCGGAAGAAATGGCTGAAGTGCTGAACAATCCGGAAAAACCGGAAGAAGGCGTACGCCGTCTCCCCATCACAAGGGAAGTCTGGATTGAACGGGACGACTTCATGCTGGATCCTCCTAAAAAATACTTCCGCCTGGCGCCCGGCCGCACCGTACGCCTCCGGGGGGGCTACTGCATCACCTGCACGGACTACAAACAGGATGCGGAGGGAAATATCACGGAAATCTTCTGCGAACACATTCCCGGCACCATCGGCTCCAACCCGCCGGAAGGAATCCAGTGCCGCGCCGCCATCCACTGGGTAAGCACCAAATACGCGGTAGACGGGG
This sequence comes from Akkermansia sp. UBA7090, assembly GCF_002493465.1. Lineage (NCBI taxonomy): Bacteria > Pseudomonadati > Verrucomicrobiota > Verrucomicrobiia > Verrucomicrobiales > Akkermansiaceae > Akkermansia > Akkermansia sp. UBA7090. Next base: position 178,950 of record NZ_DKYW01000009.1, on the reverse strand, counting down.
AAATCCGCATCTATGACCGTCTTTTCACGGAAGAAAACCCGGACGCTGCCGAGGAAGGGTTCCTTTCCGTCATGAATCCTTCCTCCCTGTCCGTCATCACAAACGCCAAGCTGGAACCCTCCCTGGCCGGAGCGGAACCCGAATTCCGCTGCCAGTTCGAACGCCTCGGCTACTTTGTGGCGGACCGCAGGGACCATGTGCCGGGCCGGAGGCCTGTGTTCAACCGCACTGTGGCTCTCAAGGACTCCTGGGCTAAAAAGCAAAAATAACCTCTCTTCATCCCCTTTTATGGACAATCAGCTTCAATTCTGCACCGTTGAAGAAGCCGTGGAAGAAATACGGCAGGGACGGATGATCATCGTTACGGACGACCCCGGGCGCGAAAACGAGGCAGACCTGATTATTGCCGCCGAATTCGCTACGCCGGAAGCCATCAACTTCATGGTCACCCACGCCAGGGGTCTCGTCTGCGCGCCGCTTTCCCCGGAACGGGCGGATGCCCTCCAGCTCCCGCTCATGACCTCCGTCAACCGGGAAAACATGTCCACCGCATTCACCGTCTCCGTGGATGCGGCCCATGACATCACGACAGGCATCAGCGCCGCGGAACGGTCCCTCACCATCCGCACGCTGGCGGACCCCAAAGCCACGGTCAACGACTTTGTACAGCCGGGGCACACATTCCCTCTCCGCGCCGTTCCCGGCGGTGTGCTGCGCCGCGCCGGCCATACGGAAGCCACCATTGACCTCGTGCACATGGCGGGCCTCCAGCCCGCCGGCGTCTGCTGTGAAATCATGAAGGAAGACGGGACCATGGCCCGCATTGGAGACCTGGGAGAATTCCAGAAAAAACATGGGTTGAAAGCCTGCACCGTAGCCCAGCTCATTGAATACCGCCGGGCCAAGGAAAAGCAAATCCGGCTGGTGGAAACCGTCAACATGCCCACAGACTACGGGAACTTTACCTGCCACCTTTATGAATCCCAGCTGGACGGGGCTCTTCACCTGGCCCTGGTTCACGGAGAAATCTCCCCGGACAAGCCCACGCTGGTACGCGTGCATAGTGAATGCCTGACGGGGGATGTTTTCGGCTCCCGCCGCTGTGACTGCGGCAGCCAGTTGCACACCGCCATGCGCCGCATCGCCCAGGAAGGAGGCGTCCTGCTCTACCTGCGGCAGGAAGGCCGTGGCATCGGCCTGGCGGCGAAACTCAAGGCTTACAAACTTCAGGAACAGGGTCTGGATACTGTGGAAGCCAACCTCAAACTCGGCTACCCGGACGACCTGCGCGACTACGGCATCGGCGCGCAAATCCTGCATGACCTGGGAGCAAACCAGCTGCGCCTGCTTACCAACAACCCGCGGAAAATCGTGGGGCTGGAAGGCTTTGGCATAAAAATCACGGAACAGGTTCCTCTCATCATCCCACCCAACGAACAAAACAGCAAATACCTGGCTACCAAAAAATGCAAGCTGGGCCATATCCTGTAACCTTTCACTCCATCCCTTCATGTCCACGGAACTTCCCCGCCGCCAGCGCGCCACGGGCACGCGCGCCAAAATCTGCATCGTCGCCTCGGAATACAACGAACAATACACCCAGGCTCTGGTAGACAACTGCTCGGCAGAACTGGAAACCGTGCTTCCCTCGGTTCGCCTGGAAATCATCCGCGTCCCGGGAGCTTTTGAAATTCCGGTAACCATTAAATCCGTTCTCTCCCGTTCTCCGGAAAAACGTCCCGATGCCGTGGTGGCTCTGGGGGTCATCCTGCGCGGCAGCACAGACCATGCGGATCTGATCGGCTCCACCATTACCCAGGCACTGATGCAGCTTGCCCTGGAATTCACCATCCCCGTCATCCATGAAGTCCTGCTCCTGAATGATGAAAAGCAGGCCTTCGCCCGCTGTATCGCCTCTCAGCTCAACCGCGGCCGTGAAGCGGCCCGTACCGCCGCCCTCATGGCGAAACTCTTCCTCAACTCCCTGTCCCGGCAATAAGGCCCCTCTCTCTTCTCCATCGTCATGCTCTCTCGTAATCAAATCAGACAAACAACCCTCCAATACCTTTACGCCGCCTCCCAGACGCCGGAAACGGAATGGGAGGGAATCTGGGATATCCTGATGGAACCTTTCCGGGGCGACTACTGCAAACTCAAAGCCAGGGCCGTCTCCGGCCACCTTACAAGGGACTATCCGGACAAACTGCGCCTCTTCATCACCCGTGCGCGGGAAACGGCGGACAAACTGCAGCAAGACCCTCTTACCCTCCCCGTCCGCGACCAGCTTCAGGACCTGCTGACCAAGGAAGGAGAATTCAACGCCGCCCTGCTCCGGCTGAAAAAAGCCCTGCACGAAGACCCCGCCAATGACAAGGGCTCGCTTTCCGCCGCCTGCGACGCCGCCCAGGAACTCAATACCGCGCTGATGCAGATGCGCCGCCGCCTGCTGGACACGCTCAAGGACTTCCCAGCTTATAACGGAATCTGGCCCTCCCTCATTTCCTCCTGCAGGAAACTCCAGGAAATCAATGACCGCATCAACTGCCTCATCCACCCGGACGACCGCCCCTCCCTGGCGGAAATAAAAAAAGTGGTGGAAGCAGGACGGGATGCGGAGGAACTCTACCGGGAAGCCAAAAACCTGGGGGAAGACATCCTGCGCCGCCGGGACGGGCTGGACGCCGCCATCGACTCCACGTTGGAAAACTACTCCCCGGAACGCGTCAGCGCCATTGACCGCGCCATCCTGCGCCTGGGCGCCTATGAACTCCTTCATCGCAAAGACCTCCCGGCTCCCATCGTCATCTCGGAGGCCATCCGCCTGTCGGAACGCTTCTCCTCTGCGGAATCCCCCCGCTTCGTCAACGGCGTCCTGGCCGGAATCTCAAAAACGGAACGCCCGGCATAACTCCGCTTCGCGCCATGGCAGGATTCTTTAAAAAACTATTCACCAAATTCTCCCGAAGCTCCCGGATAGACTGGGATGAACTGGAAGCTGACCTGGTAGCCGCAGACATCGGCATCAGGCGCGCCATGGGTATTGTGGACCAGCTGAAAGAAAGCAAAGGCCTGAATGCGGAAAATCTGGTGGAATCCACCCGTGAAGCGCTTCGCCAGGCCTTTCCTTCCGCGGCCCCGGCCCTGCCCGTCCCTCCGGAAGGGAAACCGCTGGTCATTCTGGTCGTGGGCGTCAACGGCACCGGGAAAACCACTTCTGCGGCCAAATTGGCCCATCTGCTGCAAAAACAGGGTTCCCGCGTTCTCCTGGCTGCGGCGGACACTTTCCGCGCGGCCGCTGTGGAACAGCTTCAAAGCTGGGCGGACAAGCTGAACATTCCCATCTACAAGGGAGCTCCCGGCCAGGATCCGGCCTCCGTCTGCTATGAGGCCCATACGCGGGCCATCAGGGAAGGTTTCCCATACCTCATTTGCGATACCGCGGGGCGCCTCCATACGCGCCACAACCTCATGGAGGAACTCTCCAAAATCCGCCGGACTCTCGCCAAGCAGGATGCGGACGCTCCCCATCACACCCTGCTGGTGGTGGATGCCACCACAGGCGCCAATGCCCTGGCGCAAGCCAGGGAATTTCATAAAGCGACGCCCCTGGACTCCGTTATGATCACCAAAATGGACGGCTCCGGAAAGGGAGGAGTGGCCGTAGCCATCATGGATGAAATGCATATCCCCCCCTCCTTTCTGGGAACCGGGGAAGGAGCCGAAGACTTTGAACCCTTCAATCGGGACCGCTACGTGGATTCCCTGCTGTAACGGGACCGCCTCAAATCCATGTCCCCACTTCCCCTCATCACCGCCCAGACGGAGGAAAAGCTGCTCGCCTTCCTGACGGAACACGGGCACACCAAATTCCGCGCCCAGCAGGTTCTGGACTGGGTGTGGCGCAAGCGCGTCACCACCTTTGACGCGATGAGCAACCTCCCCCCCGCGCTCAAAAATCTGCTGGCGGAACATTTCCGCTTCCATACACCGGAAATCGTGGAAATTCACGGTTCTGCGGACACCACACGGAAATTCCTTACCAAAATGGAAGACGGCAGCCTGGTGGAATCCGTCATCATTCCCGCCGCCGTTGCGGAAAATGGAGAAAAATCAGAGCGCGTTACCCTCTGCGTTTCCTCCCAGGTAGGCTGCGCTTTCGGCTGCAAATTCTGCGCTTCCGGTCTGCTGGGCCTTAAACGCCACCTCACCACGGGAGAAATCATCGGGCAAATCCTCTCCGCGGAAACCATCGCGGAAAAACGGGTCAACAACATCGTCTTCATGGGCATGGGGGAACCTCTCTCCAACTTTGACAACTTGGCGGATGCCCTGGAAATCATCACTTCCCACCGCGGTCTGGAAATAGGGGCGCGCCACATCACCATCTCCACGTCAGGATTCGTTCCCGGACTGAAAAAACTGGCGGCCTATCCCAGGCAAATCCGTCTGGCCGTCTCCCTGCACGGAGCTACGGACGAAGTTCGCGACCAGATCATGCCGGTCAACAAAAAATGGCCGCTCTCCCAGCTCATTCCGGCCCTTGAGGAATGGAGCAGGGGAAGAAACCAGATGCCCACGCTGGAATACATCCTCATCCGGGACATCAACGACTCTCCGAAAGACGCGTCCCATCTCGTCCGGATCGCCAAACGCCTGCACGCCAAAGTCAATCTCATCCCGTACAACACCGTGGAGGGGCTTCCGTGGAAACGCCCCTCAGAAGAACGCTGCCGCTCCTTCCGGGATGCTGTTCACAAAGCGCGTATCCCCGTCACCATGCGGTATGAAAAAGGCCATGACATCAACGCCGCCTGCGGGCAGCTGAGGCTGAGGAAGGAACAGGAAAAAAACGGAAGTACGCCCCGTTGACGGAACGGGACTTTTCCTGATTGGCAACGTTGCCTATTGCCCGGCGCCCGCCGTTGTGCTATCCTTTCCGGCCGGATGCCACCCATCCTGCCGCCCCGCCATGGAAACTACAACAACCACCACTGCCGTTCCCCCGCTGGAACTGACCAGGGCCCCCCGAAAAATTCAGTCCCTGGACCTCAGGGACATCCCGCAGGCTCCCGGCCCGGAAAAGGGAGTGTTGGCCCTCATGGCCATGGACCCGGCCACTTATGTGGGGCAATGCGTCACCATCGGCATGACGGAGGACTACTTCTACCTCCCTGCGCACAAGCTGCTCTGGCGCCTTTTCCAGGCCCGATATAACAAAAACGAACCCATTGACATCGTTTCCATCACCCAGGCCCTGGAAGACATGCACCAGCTGGAAGCCGTAGGCGGAAGCGCGGGCCTGGCGGAAATCTACACCTTTACCACCACCGGAGCCTATTTTGAGCACTACCTCAATGTCCTGAAGGACAAATTCATCCTTCGCTCCATCATTGACATCGCCAACCAGTCCACTACGCAGGCCTTTGACAATCCGGACGACGTAGCGGAACTGCTGGATTCTGTGGAAACCCATATTTTCCAGATACGGGAACGCTATAACAGCGCCAAGGATGAACAAAGCCTGTCCAGCATCCTTAAACAGGCCGTCACCAATTTTGAAAAATTTATCGCAAGCAAAGGCCAAATCCAGGGACTGACCACGGGATTTGAGGAATTGGATAAAAAAAGCAACGGCCTTAAACCGGGAGACATGTTCATCATCGCCGCCCGTCCATCCATGGGTAAAACCTCCTTCCTGCTCAACATCATTGAGCACATCGCGCTGAATGAGAAAAAACCTACTCTGCTTTTTTCCTGTGAAATGCCCGCAGTCCAGATTGTGGAACGCCTTCTTTTCGCCCGCTCCGGAGTCCGCAGCAGGGAAATCATCAAGAGAGGCAACCTCACCCAGCTTGAAATGAAGCACTTCAAACAGGCCGTCAAGGAAGTGGGGGCTTCCCAGCTTGTCATTGACGATACCGCAGCCATCTCCATCAACGAACTCCGGGCCAAAGCGCGCCGGGTCATGCGGGACCAGGGCGGTTTGGCAGCCATCGGCGTGGACTATCTCCAACTCATGCGCTCCCACTCCAAACAGGCGGCCAACAGCCGTGAACGAGAAGTAGCGGAAATATCCGCCGGCCTCAAAGCCCTGGCCAAGGAACTTAAAGTGCCTGTTATCGTCCTCGCCCAGCTCAACCGCGGTCCGGAAAGCCGCACGGGAGCCAGCCTGGGCGTCCCCCGCATCTCCGACCTTCGCGAATCCGGCTCCATCGAACAGGACGCGGACATGATCGGCCTGCTCTACCGCTCCGCCTACTATGCGGAAGATGAGGAAAAACGCCAGCAAATGGCCGGACGGGCCAATCTGCATTTGGCCAAAAACCGCAACGGCCCCACGGGGGATGTTCCGCTCCACTTCGAAGCGGAACTCATGCGCTTCTCCACCCGCGAAGCGGATGAACACGACCAGGAAAGCGAATAAAAACTTTCTCTCCAGACGCCTGTTCTCTACGGATTAGCAATCCGGGGTCAAGCTTTGATTCTAAGCGGGAATGACTTGTATTGGCGTTTCCTTCCATGCCAAGAGGCGTTTTTATGAAATGAAGTCTGCCCGGCGCCATTGGCTTCCAATGAAAGCCCGGAGATCCTTTGCGTTATTTAAATCTGTAGTTAATTTTGATAACTCTCTTTTCTGGAATACGTTACATGTAAGAAGAAGTCTGTATTTCAATGGCTGTAGCTCTTTGCAACTTTTCCCAAGTCAAACAGGATTTTCTTCGGTTTCAGCCTATAACGGATTGCTAACCCGGTAGCATCACGGTAGCGCCAGCGTTTCCTCTGGGCTTATTAATCTAGTTATTTTTTTAATATGAAAAAAAACTTATTTATTGCGGCAATCCTCTGCGGATCATGCATCTGCGCCAATGCCGCCAGCATGGTTACGGAATGGACTGGCAACGCTGGTCCTACGGAAGGCAATACCTATGAACTGGGTAATGCGGACAACTGGAGCAATGGAGTTCCCGCCCGCAGCAACGGGCAGGGGCCGGACGTCATCTTCAATAACACCGGAACTATCAATATCAGCGGCTCCATGGTGGACACCTCCGACGGCGGCAGCATCACCGTCACAGGCAACAGCAATGTTACGGTTGGGGGAACCCGCTGGACCGGAAACGTCACCATTGGAGCCAATTCCTCTCTTTCCCTCACACAAGTGGACTTCAAAAGCAGTGAGATCATCCTGGACGGGATCTTCCATCTTGGCGTTTGCGGCATTGACAATGGAGGCAATGGAGCCCGGCTTGTTTTCGGAACAAACGGTATCATGAACGTTAATCAGCAAATCTGGGGAGCATCCGGCTTCTCCGTTTCCGGCATGCTGGCCACCATATCCACTGACTTGGCTGCTGGAGAATTCCAGTTTGTTACCCGCACGCTGATTACCTCCGCCGGTTTTGACGGCGGTTCCATTTCCCTGGGAGACTTCACCGCGGAAGACGGCGGCGCGCTGACCAAGGCGTCCGGAATTATGGAAGGGAACGCCGCAGACTACCAGGGCCAGTACTATCTCTACACGGAAAACGGAAACGTCAAGGTGCAGTACGTAGTGGCGGGAGCCGTGCCGGAACCTGCTACGGCCACCCTTAGCCTGCTGGGGCTGGCTTCCCTGATGCTGCGCCGCAGGCGCGCCTGACCTTCCACACCCTGTCTTTTTTCCTCAACAGCCTGTATGCCCACGCATACAGGCTGTTTTATTTTCAGGCGAGTGACGAAAACGTCACAAAAAACATCTTCGCGCCCTTGCCGGAACCCCGTAGCAGCTTAAACAGGCGCCTTTCCCCTGGCATCCAGAAGCCCCGCAAGGGCCCGCTGGGAAACCATTTTACGGAAAGACAGGCGGTCCCTCGGATAAAACATTATCTCCGCCCGCGTCTCTCCTCCCCGGAAAGCCCAGGCAAGCCATACGGTCCCCACAGGCTTTTCCGGCGTACCGCCTCCGGGGCCCGCAATACCGCTGACGGCAACGGCGACATCAGCTCCGGAGCGTTCCAGGGCTCCTTCCGCCATCGCTCTGACCACGGGCTCGCTCACAGCACCGTAACGCGTCAGAACCTCCTTCGGCACGCCCAGCATCTCCGTCTTTGCCCGGTCGGCATAAGTAACCCACCCGCATTCAAAAACTCCGGAAGACCCCGGCACATCCGTAATTCTCTTGGCAATCAGGCCGCCGGTGCAGCTTTCCGCCGTCGCCGCTTTCAGCCCCTGCTGCGCCAGATGGCACACAACCGCTTTCTCCAGAGAAGCCCCAACAGGAGCCAGCACATACGCCCCGGCCAAAATGCGCAAACGGGCCTCACCCTGTTTCAAAGCCGTCTCGCTGCCCACCAGACGGACGTCCACTTCCCCGACGCGCGCGCAATACGCCACTTCCAGCCCCTCCACCTGGTGCAGGGAACCATCCACCAGTTCCTGAAGATCGCTCTCCCCTATCCCTACCAGGCGGAACACGCGCAAATGCGGAATATCCTCATCCGCCAAATCTTCCAGAAGCGGCATTACGGAATCTTCCACCATCGGCCTTAACTCTGCCGGAGGCCCCGGCAACAGGATAAACATGGGAAGGGAACCACTGGCAGGCATCACCAGCCCGGGCGCCGTTCCGTTGGAATTCTCCAATACCGCAGCTCCATCCGGAACCATGGCCTGCTTGAAATTGCACTCCGCAATGGGAATCCCCCTCCGTTCAAAATAACTCTTCAGTCCCTCCGCCACACACTCATCATGATGCATATCCACGCCGCACACGTCGCACAGGGCTTCCCGGGTCACATCATCGCTCGTCGGCCCCAATCCCCCGCTCACAATCACGATATCTGCGCGCCGGGCGCTCTCCCTCATAGCCTCGTTGATAGCGTAACCGTCGGGCACGACGGTTACCCTCCCCACACGGAATCCGGCCTCAAATAATCTGTTGCCCAGCCATGCGGCATTTGTATTCACAATACTCCCCAGCAAAATTTCCGTCCCGGTGTTGATCAATTCAACCCTGATCTCTTTCATGCATCCAGTATGCTCTCTCAAGAGCTCCGTGACATGCAACAATCCTGCCATGTATCATAAAAAACTTCATTTAAATGCTCCGTAAGATACATTATGGGCACTGACAAAGACCATGAACACACCCTCCCGGCCTCGGGCCACCAAAATCATCTGCACTATTGGCCCCGCAACAGACACTTCCGACATGCTGGGCCAGCTTATTGAAGCCGGAGCCAACGTCTTCCGGCTCAATATGAGCCATTCCCAGCACGACTGGGTTCGGGAAGTCGTCTTCCGCATCCGCCGGAAAGCTGCGGAACTGAAAGCGAACGTGGCCATCCTCTTTGACCTCCAGGGGCCTTCCATCCGCACGGGAGATCTGGTTGAACCCTACCATTTGAAAAAAGGAGACACAATGGAAATCCGCCTGGGCACGGCCAAGCCGGAACTTCCTTTTTCCACCACGGTAAACTATGACGGCCTCCTGCAGGACGTTCAGGCGGGCCATACCATGGTGGTGGATAACGGAGGTATCCTCATGCGCATTGCGGAAGTGCGCCCGGACAGGCTTATCTGCGACGTGCTCACGGAAGGCGTATTCGGCTCCCGCCGCCACATCAACCTGCCCGGCGTAGCGCTGCGGCTCCCGGCCCTGACGGAAAAAGACCTGGCGGATCTGGCCGTGGCCGTAGAATGCGAGACGGACTACGTAGCCATGTCCTTTGTCCGGGATGCCGCCCATATTGCCCAGCTCCGGGAACATATCGACAACTTGGGAGGCAAAGCCCAGATCGTCGCAAAGATTGAAGACCAGCAGGCTATCCGCCACATTGACGATATCATCCTGGCCGCAGACGTCATCATGGTCGCGCGCGGAGACCTGGGCATTGAAGTCAGCATTGAAGAACTGCCCATCATCCAGCGCCGCATCATCCGCCATTGCCACAGGCTGGGACGCCGCTGCATCGTGGCAACGCATATGCTGGAATCCATGATCACCCAGCCTACGCCCACCCGTGCGGAAGTCACGGACGTTTCCAACGCCATCTTTGAACAAGTGGACGCCGTCATGCTTTCCGGGGAAACCTCCGTGGGCCATTACCCCGTACGCTGCGTGGAAGTGCTGGACTCCATCGCCCACCGTATGGAACGCTCCGGCAACCTCAACTTCGCGGCATCCGCCATCCTGAACGGAGACCGTCAGAAAGCCACCAAGGCAGCCATCTCCCTAGCGGACTCCGTGGAAAACGCCTGTCTGGTCGTCTTTACCCGCCGCGGCCTGGCCGCCACGCAGGCAGCCGTCCTCAGGCCGGAACGGGCGGCCATCTTCGCCTTCAGCAATGACCCTGTCGTTGTCAGGCAGCTCGCCCTGGCTCGCGACGTAACCGCCTTTGAATCCCCCTTCCTGAAAGATCCGGCCCGCATGATTTCCACCGCTCTGGACCTGTTGAAGGAAAGAGGGCTGATCTCCTCCGGTCAGCCTGTCGTCATCCAGGGGGACAGTCTGCAAGGGGAACTGCTGGCGGACTCCATCATCTTCATGCGCGTGGAATAATGGCCCGCACCTTTCCTATAGAGCGGGAGACGGCCGTATGGCCCCCGCCCGCCCCCCTCAGGGAACTTCTGCGGGATGCAGATCCGGACGAACGCCGGATAGCGGATCATCTGGCCCACGGCGAACTTTACGTCGCAAGAAACTGCGGAGCTACCGCCGGAGTCATCGTTATCCGTCAGACGGGGGAAAATACATGGGAAATCATGAATTGCTCCGTAGCCCCTGAATATAGAAGGCAGCGCTGCGGAACAGCCCTGGTGCGGCACGCCCTGGACATCATCAGAAACAAAGGGGGCCGGTATGCGGAAGTGGGAACGTCCGATGCGTCTCCGGGGCCAATGTCCCTCTATGAAAGCTGCGGATTCCAGGTTTCTGGCGTCATCAACAACCACTTCACGGACAACTATCCGGAACCCGTCTGGGATAACGGCGTGCAATGCATTGACATGATCCGCATGCGTGCGGACCTCTCCCTTCGGGAAGAAGGGGGCCCCCATGCTGCTCAGAAAGCATAAACCAGGCTGGCTCCCGTGACCCAGCTATTACCCTTCACCAGCGTTCTTCCATACACGCGGTTCACCCCGTGGGAACCTTTGCCGAGCCAGTGCAGGCCAACGAAAGGCTCTATAAAAACATTCCCGAACAGGCGGTAATTCGCCGTCACCCTGAAATAGAGAGACTGCCAGCCGTTGCTGCTGGAAGGCCAATAGGAAGAACTCAACACGGCGCCGAATTTAAAGCCCATATAAAGGTTTTCCGTCATCCGGAAATCCGATCCCGTGCACATATCAAACCACCAGCCCGTAATTCCGTAAAAGGAATATGCGGCACTTCCCTGCGCATAAAAACCGGGAAGGAATCCCACATCATGGCGCATAATCAGCGCCGTTTCATACGTTGTCCCCCCATTGCCGAACAAACGTTCGGAAGCAAACCCCGCTAATCCGCCGTCATTCGCACGAAAAGACAATGCCGCATACGTAGCCTTTCCAAGCTTCCGCTGAAGGCCAAGATCCACCATCGTCTCATTCTCTATATCCGCCGCCGGATGCCCCAGTAAAATCTCCTCCTTCAAAGCCAGAATCAGGGAATACCGGTCATTCAAATCGCTTCTCCAATCCAGCCGCAGAGGCGCCGTGGGATTACAGCCCGCGGGAATCAGGCCTCTAAACTCGTAATTAGTGGAATACCCGGCTTTGATACTGCCGCTGACCGGTCTTAAAGCAGGAACGGAAGGAACCTCCGGAATGCGGGATTCCGCCGAAGAAACGGCCATGAAAGCGACGGAGGACATACCTGCTCCAAGGAGAAAAGAAAAAAAGAAATTCATAACATCGAAATGCCGTGCGGAAAGTATTCTGGATAAAAAAACTCCTCTTGGCAACAAGCAAAAACGCCGCTGATCCCTGCTCCGCTTCAGGAAACATCATTCAAGTTTGCCCCCGTCAACTTCAGAAAGGATAAACGGAGTCAAAACAGTCCACTACTTTGAAAGTCTTATCAGGCTTGCCGCCCCTGCCCTAACCCCGGTTGGACTTGAAGGGGCCCGGTTGAAGCTGGCAAAAGGAACGAGAGACAGGTTCCTGGAGACCAGTTTCACCGGAAGTTCAACTTTCAGTCATCAGGCCCGGGAACCATTGGAAATAAAAAGCGCGGCGGATTTCTCCGCCGCACCTGAAAATATCATTCAATCGTTGGCCGGATGGCTTAGAAAGAATAGACGAGGCTGGCGCCAGCCACCACGCCGAAGTTCTTGTAAGGCTTGTCTCCCTTATCCAGGCCCTTATTGACCTTCAACGCGCCGCAGCCGGCCCAGTTGAAGCTGACAAAGGGAACAAGGGAAAGGTTCTTCACTCCCAGCTTCACCGGAAGTTCAGCTTTCACCCACCAGGCCTGAGCGCCATTGGCCTGCTCAAACGCAGCGCCAAAATAGCTGGACGTGGCGGACATGCCGGCCGTTACGACAATGTCCGTGGCAGGGCAGAGAGCTGCCTTGTAGCCAACGTAAGGCTGGAACCACCAGCCGGTCATGCCCTGGAAGGCATAGCTCGTGGTCACGCCGGCAAACCAGTTCTTGGTCACATCATAGTTCAGGTTCAGGTAAAACTCCTGCGTGACGGAATGAGCGTGGTCATACTTGGCAAAGCTGCCCAGCAGGCCGCCATGAATCAGATTCCAGCCAAGCGTCGTGGACAGATTGTTCAACAAACCGTCCTTATTCTGCCAGCCAAGATTGAAATTGGTCTCATTGTGGAAGGACGTATCCCTGTCCCCCATGAGATGGTGGCCTGAAGTCAAGGTCGTATAAGAAGCGGAAGCCACGATGGAGTTGGCATCACACAGCTTGTAATTCAGATTGACACCAGCAGGGATAACGCTATCCCCTTCCGCCAGCGCGTGGGAAGCCACAATGCCGCGGCAGGTGTAATTGGAAGCGTACCCGGCGTAAATATCGCCGGACAGCGGGCTGGTAGTCGCCACAGGAGCGGGAACCGGAGTCGGAGCAACAATCTTGACGGGAGTCCCCGCAAGAGCGGCTCCGGCAAAGGACGCCACAACTGCAGCAACACTGATGATGTTCTTGGTTTGCATGACTATTACTTGGTTAGGGTATTAATTGTTGATTTGCTAACATGGAAAGAAAAACGCTTTTTTCCCCCTTGTTAAGAAAAGTGAAACATTTTCGTCACAAAAGTAAAGCATTTTTCTCTCCACCCATCAACCAACCATTGATTTTCTGTCATTTACATTTACCAGCCCCATGACAAAAAAGACAATCTTCCATATCTTCCCAAGCCTTCCCTTCCAGGGTCTGGCAGGATACAGACACTCCGCGCCATCCAGACGCCTGTCTTTCTGCAGGGCAGGAGAAGGATTCACCAGAACCTTTCTCCTGCAGGAAAGCAGCATGGGCATATCCGCTGCACTGTCGCTGTAAGCAACGGCGTTTTCCAGAATGCCGTGCTCCGGAAGCACATTCCCCTCCCGCAAGCGTTTCACTTTCACCGCCCCTTTATTATTACCGTGCGGCAGTTCCGGCATTGCCGGCATGCGTTTCTCCAGAAGCACATCCGTACCCAAAACTCCATCAAACCCCAGCAGCTCCCCCAGAGGCTTCACATAAAATGAAGGAGAGGCGGAAACCATGAGGCACAGATACCCCTTCTTCCGGTCTTCTTCCAGCCGTTCCTTCAGCTCCGGATAAATCCATTCCTGCGCCATCCTGGCAAACTTCCGTCCATATTCCCGTACCGTTTCAGCGGGGAGCCCCCACAAATACATGAGATAGGCTCGCTTCATCCGTTTTTCATCCCATATTTTCAAAACATAAAACGGAATACAAGCCAGGAAGAGAACAATCAGCAGGCGCCTCCAGGGATGGAGCCTTACCACGAAACAGGAGAAAACATATTGCGTATCCCAAGGCAGGAGCGTTCCGTCCATATCAAAAAGAGCCACGCCTCTTCCTTTCCAATCGTCCGTCATGGTTTCATCCTATACCCGCTTTCCTCAACTCTCAACACCCAACTCCTCCATTACTCCCCCTGAATGCCCAAAACCCCGACCGCCAAAAGGCAACCGGGGTTTTGAAGCAAATCCAGAAGGAAATAAGATTAACGGGAGTAGAATTCCACGATGAGCTGCTCGTTGACGATGGGAGCAATCTCTTCCTTGGAAGGCACGCGGGCAATCTTGCCCGTGAGCTTGTCACGGTCGCATTCCAGCCAATCCGGAACCACAGTAGCCTGAGTCAGGTCAAGGGAACGGGTAACCAGCTGCTGGGAGGAAGCCTTGCCGCCAACGGCAATGACATCGCCCGGACGGCAGGAGTAGGACGCAATGTTCGTCTTCTTGCCGTTCACGGTGATGTGGCCGTGGGAAACGAGCTGACGGGCTCCGGCGCGGGTGTTGCTGAAACCGAGGCGGTACACAACATTATCCAGACGAAGCTCAAGAAGCTGAAGCAGAATATCGCCGGTAATGCCGCGGCGGCGGGCGGCTTCTGCATAATACTTGCGGAACTGGCCTTCAAGCACACCGTACTGGAAACGCAGCTTCTGTTTTTCAGCAAGCATCACGCCATAGTCGGATTTCTTCTTGCGGCCGGCGCGCATGCCATGCTGGCCGGGAGGGAAGGGGCGCTTTTCAAGAGCCTTGGTGGAACCGAAAAGGGCAACGCCAAAACGGCGGGACACTTTATCGCGGGGACCGGTATAACGAGCCATGATATATTAGATCTATAGGTAAAGGATTCTCAATTAGACGCGGCGGGCCTTCGGAGGACGGCAGCCGTTGTGGGGAATGGGAGTCACGTCCTTGATGGAGGTGATTTCAATACCGATCGTCTGCACGGCACGTACAGCGGATTCACGACCGGAACCGGGACCCTTCACTCGCACTTCCACTTCACGCAAGCCGTGGCCCATGGCCTGGCGGCAGGCGTCCTGGCACACCACCTGCCCGGCATAGGCCGTGCTCTTGCGGGACCCCTTAAAGCCCATCTTGCCGGCGGAGGACCAGCCGATGACATTGCCGCGCTGGTCGGTCACAGTCACGACGGTGTTGTTGAACGTGGAGGAAACGTGAACCACGCCCGTGGAAACGTTTTTGCTGCCCTTGGCCTTCAGGATTTTGGGCTTGTCGTCATCGCCGCCCAGACCAAGTTCCGCAAAGATGTCCTTGCGGGGTTCAGGCTTCTTGATTTCTTCAGGAGCGGAAACAGCGGCGGCCGGAGTTTCAGCGACGGGAGCGGAAGCTGCCGCTTCCACAGGCTGTTCGGCGATTTCGTTGGTGATTTCTTCGCTAGCCATAGTAAAGCTATATTAAAATTCAGATTGGCGGATTACTTCTTCTTGGCCTGCGCGCCAACAGTCTTCTTCTTGCCTTTACGGGTGCGGGCGTTCGTACGGGTACGCTGGCCGCGCACCGGAAGGCCACGGCGGTGACGCTGACCGCGATAGCAGTTGATGGAGGTCAGACGCTTGAGGATGGATTGCTTTTCACGACGAAGGTCACCTTCAATCAAAATGCCGTCAGTGGTGATCACTTGAACAATCTTCGTGAGCTGTTCGTCGGTAAGCTGTCCCGTGCGGATGTCGGGATTGATGCCTGCTTGTTCCAGGATTCTCTTAGAAGTCGAGCGACCAATTCCGTAAATATACGGAAGGGAAGCCTCGATGCGCTTCTCGTTGGGTATTTCTGTACCGAAAAGGCGTGCCATAATGGATTGGATTTGCTAGCTGTTATTTTTCTCTGCCTCGCGCAGAGCTATTGCTTGGGGCAAGATGGATACCATAAATTGAGGTTTTGACAAGACCAAAACATCATTTTTTCTATTTTTAATCTCTTGCGCCGCTTGAAGATGCATGCCGTCCGTAACGGCGGAGGATGCGCTCCACCGCCCAGGAGGCATGCTCCTCCACCAGAGGGGACTCCCCGTAAAGCGTCTTCAGAAAATCAACGTCATCCGGAGTTCCCGCATTCCCCATCACAATGCAGCCGTTGCGCAACAGCCCCTCCCTCTTGAGCCTTTTCAAAGGAGAATTCCGGAACAGGGCGGCAAAACCGCCGGCATCCAGGGAAAGAAGATCGCGCAGGGAAACAGAAGACAGAAAACGGGACATGCGGAACCGTTCGTCAGCGTCCGGCAGAGGTTTGCTGTTCCAGGGACAGACCGTCACGCAGGTATCGCACCCGTACAAGCGCGTGCCTATCAGGGGACGGATTTTTTCCGGAATAGCCCCCCGGTGTTCAATCGTCCAGTAGGAAAGGCAGCGGCCGGCATCAACCTGACCGTTCTCCATAATCGCGCCTGTCGGGCACAGGGCCGCGCAACGGCGGCAACTGCCGCATCCGTTTGATACCGGAGCGTCCGGCTCCAGTTCCAGCGTAGTCAGCAGGGTGGCGATAAAAAAGCGGGAGCCTCCTTTCCTGCGCACAATCAGGCCGCTTCTTCCGCGCCATCCCAGGCCGCACGTCTCCGCATGCTCCCGTTCCATAACAGGGCCGGAATCCACATACCCCTTCTGCTCTCCTCCGTAAATGGAAAGCAGCTCCTGCAAATCCGCCAGTTTTTCCTCCAGAATTCCGTGGTAATCCCTTCCATGGGCGTAAAGGCAAATGCTTCCCTCCCCCTCCGGCCGCATAACGGGGCTGTCATAATCATAGGACAGGCAGATGACGGAACGGCATCCGGGAAGCACTTCCGCGGGGTCCGCGCGCCGCTCCGGGGAACGCGCCATCCATTCCATTCCGGCGTGCCATCCGCGCTCCAGCCATTGAAATAATTTCTCCGCATGCAGGCTCTTTCCCGCGCGGGCTACCCGGCAGCCGGAAAATCCAAGCTGCCGGGACACGGCGCACAAGGAATTTTTAATCACAGCGGGATCCGGAGTCAGCACGCCGGAATCATGAACAAGAACGCGCCTTCCACCAAGAATTTTCTTCTGTCCGGAGGGAATTGGATTGCCTGCACCTCGCCGCCGCTTCATAATAACGCTTATATGAACATCCGGATTCTGAGCGATGGGAAACAGGGCCACCTCAACCAGTCCCTGGGGCTGGCGCAGGCCCTGATATCCAAAGCGGGAGGAACCGTGGAAACGGTGGATCTGCAGGGACTTTCCCTTCTGGGGAAAATCCGGAAGGTCGTCTCCGGCAGCGATATTCCGCGGCCGGACCTGTTCATTTCCGCCGGCCACGCAACGCATATCCCGCTCATCTGCGCACGGCACCATTTCAAAACCCGGGCCGTCCTCTGCATGAAACCCACGCTTCCCTGCTCCTTTTTCGACCTCTGCCTTATTCCCCGCCACGACCTGGATTCCGGCCGCGATTACACTGACACGGATATCTTCCCCACCCGGGGAGCCCTCCACCCCATGAGGCCCAACCCATCCGAACCAAAGGATATCACCCTGATTCTCATCGGAGGACCCAGCAAAGACTTTGACTGGGATGACGAAAGCATGCTCAATCAGCTCTCTTCCATCAGCATCCACACCCCCGGGAACATCGTTTTGACCACCTCACGCCGGACGCCGGACGGCTTTGCGGAAAAAATCCGGACAGCCGTTCCGGAAATCACCGTCGTTCCCGTAGAGGAGACCCGGCCGGGCTGGGTGGCCCGGCATCTGGCGCACGCCTCCGCCGCCTGGGTCAGCCAGGACAGCGTCTCCATGGTTTATGAGGCTCTCGGCTCCGGCGCGCCTGTAGGCCTCCTTTCCGTGCCGCGCCGGCATGGCAACCGCAAATCCCGCATCCTGTCCGGCCTGGAGATACTGGAGAAGGAAGGCATGGTTACTGGATACAGTGACTGGAAAAAACAGAACTTCCGCCTGGCGGCTCCAGGTTCCCCCCTTCTGGAAGCGGACCGTGCGGCAGACTACATCCTCTTCAGATTTTTCCCCCAGCTCCGCGCCTTATGAAAATAGTGCATCTCGTCCCCTCCATGGAATCCGGAGGCGTGGAACAAGTCGTTATGGAACTGGGCAGCGGCCTTTCTTCCCGGGGCGTGGAAAATATCGTCGTTTCCGGAGGCGGACGCCTGGTGCCCCGTCTGGAAAAGGAAGGCTCCCGCCATATCCTGATGCCGATAGGGAAAAAAAGCATCTCCACTCTCTTCCGCATCGGAGCCCTCCGCGCCCTGCTTCAGGCCGTCAGGCCGGATATCCTGCATCTCCATTCCCGCGTTCCTGCATGGGCGGGCTACCTGGCATGGAAAAAGCTGCCGCCGGAAGACCGGCCCGGCCTCGTCACCAGCGTTCACGGCTTTTACTCCGTCAACCGGTACTCCGCCATCATGAGCCGGGGAGAGCGGGTGATCGCCGTCTCCAACTGCATCAGGGACTATATCCTCGCCCATTATCCGTCCACCCCGCCGGACCACATCAGAATCATACCCAACGCCATTTCTCCTGACCAGTATCATCCGGACTACTCCCCCTCCCGGGAATGGCTCACGGGCTGGTTCATGTCCTATCCCGAGCTGAAGGGAAAATTCACCCTGTGCCTGCCGGGCCGCATCACGCGCCTGAAAGGGCATCTGGATCTGATTCCAGTCGT
Organism: Akkermansia sp. UBA7090; assembly: GCF_002493465.1. Lineage (NCBI taxonomy): Bacteria > Pseudomonadati > Verrucomicrobiota > Verrucomicrobiia > Verrucomicrobiales > Akkermansiaceae > Akkermansia > Akkermansia sp. UBA7090. The sequence continues at coordinate 160,346 of NZ_DKYW01000009.1, read as the reverse complement.
CAGGCAGCTTCTGGAACAGGGGATTCCGGCCCACGCCGTCATCGTAGGAGAAGCCAAGAAAGGGAAAGAAGAATATAAAACCGAAGTCCTGCGGGCAATAGAGCGTTCCGGCGTCTCCCAGGCTTTCACCTGGACAGGACATCGCCAGGATCTGCGGGACATTATTTCCACGTGTTCCGTCACCCTCTCCCTGACCAAAAGCCCGGAAGCTTTCGGCAAATCAACCCTGGAGGCTCTTGCTCTGGGAAAACCCGTTGCCGGATACGCTCACGGAGGAGTCAAGGAACAGCTGGACGCCTTCCTTCCGGAAGGGAATGTCGCCGTAGAAGATGCCGCCGCCATGGCGGACCTGCTGGCACGCTGGCACGCCCAGCCCCCCCCCCTGCCCCGGCAAATCCCCTCCCCTTACAAAATGCAGGATATGATTCAATCCCATCTGGACGTTTACCAGGAACTGACCACCTCTTCATGACTCCCCGGGAAGCAGCCATAGCCCTGAACCTGATACCGGGCCTGGGCCCTGTCAGAATCATGCGCCTTCTGCAGGTATTCGCCACTCCGGAACTGATTCTGGAATCCCCTGCCTCTCTGTTGATGGAGATTCCCGGCATCGGGGCGCAACTGGCGCGCCATATTTCCTCCTGGCGGAGCACCGTCAACCCGTACAGGGAACTGGAACTGGCGGAAAACGCGGGAGCTTCAGTCACCACGGTTTTTGACGACTCCTACCCATCCTCCCTGCGTGATCTGCCGGCCCCGCCCATTGTCCTGTACTCCTGGGGAAACTGGACTGAAACAGATGCCGAACGCTCCATTGCCGTCGTCGGCTCACGCATGGCCACCCATTACGGCAGGCTTTGCGCCAGAAACGTCTCCCATGACCTGGCGGAAGCCGGAGTAACCGTTATTTCCGGACTGGCGCGCGGCGTGGACACGGAAGCCCATGCCGGGGCCATGGACGCGGGAGGACGCACCATCGCCGTCATCGGGGCAGGGCTCAACAAACTGTATCCTCGGGAAAACAGCAATTTGGCGCAGCGCATTGCGGACGGACATGGAGCGGTAGTTTCCGAGTTCCCGATGGATTTGCCTCCCTCCCGCACCACTTTTCCCATGCGCAACCGCATCGTGAGCGGCTGGAGCCGCGCTACGCTGGTGGTGGAAGCGTCCGGACGCAGCGGAGCTTTGATCACAGCCCGGACGGCGGCCGAACAGGGCCGGGACGTTTTCTGCATCCCCGGACCGGTTGACCGGCATTCTTCCGACGGATGCCATGCCCTCATCCGGGACGGAGCTATCCTGGCTACCGGAGCCTCCGATATTTTGCAGGACATGAACTGGGCCGTTCCGGAACAGGGACTGCCTCTCTTCTCTCCAGGAGCTCCTTCCAGAGCCACGCCCCCACCGCTTCCCACTTTGGAAGAAAAGGAAATTCTCCACGCCATCAGACTGGGGTTCAATACGATTGACACCCTCTGCACCTCTCTGGGAAAAGCGGCGCACATCATCACCCCGCTTTTGGCAAAAATGCAAATTGCAGGGCAAATCACTCCGGACGCCGGAGGGTATTTTTCCATAAACAGCAGGAAACTGTAGGCGGATTCTGCTTTTCCGCCGGGAAAAACGCCGGTTCCAGGGCACCTTTCCTTGCCCCTTGACCGTGGCGCCGTAAGGCGCCTCCGGCCATCCCCACATAAAAATCTTCTCAGCCGGAAGCCAAACAAACATCTTCAAACAGCCGCCAAATTCTTCCTTCAATAATTATTATTCCAGAAATTAAATCTATCGGCAACGCATCCCCGGCATTTTAAATGCCAGCGGCAAAATTGACATGTCTGCAAAACAGAATATGTTCAGAAAAAATCTCTGATATATTTTCTGAACGCAAGCCAGGGCGCATACGGAAACACCTCCTGAAAGAATTGTTGACGAACATATTTTGAACGCATTTTTCCTGCACGGAGTCTTATCCTTCACAAGATCTGTCCGACGGGTGAAAAAAATAATTCAAACTCCGTTCAGGGTGGTTTTTGGTTCCATAGGTAGTTAATAGAGAAAAAAGGCCGCGGATTGTTTGATCCGCGGCTTTTTTTCGTCCGGCTCTCTTTCAAAGGCGGAGTTTGGGCTTGATGAATGAAACTTCTTACTGTAGCAACAAGACATGCGTTTATTCGCCCTCCTTGCAGGATTCTCCCTTTGCCTGAGCTCCACAAGCTGCCAATCGTTCGGGGATTCAAATGATTACATCCCTCTCGCAACGCCCGTTCCCCCCCAGCTCTCCCAGCCGGTTTCCAATGCCCTCCCCCACCCTGCCAATTTCCCCACACGCCCTGTAGCCATTCCCTCCAGCGCCCCGCGCACGCCCCGCTGCGCCAGCGCCTGCGTTATGGACGCCCTCACCGGCAAAGTGCTCTTTTCGCACAACGGCCTTCAGCGCCGCCAGGTAGCCAGCACGCAGAAACTCGTGACGGCCATGGTCGTGCTGGATCACGGCAGCCTGGACAGAAAAGTGGTTATCCAGCCTTCCGATACCAAAGCGGACCCAACCAAACTGGGCTTCCGGGCGGGAGAAACCTATTCACGCCGCGAACTGCTCAATGCCTTGATGATTCGCAGTTTCAACGACGTAGCCCTGGCCCTGGCCCGTGATACGGCGGGTTCCGTTCCCCGTTTCGCCCAGCTGATGAATGCCAAGGCCCGGCAGATGGGCATGTACAACTCACGCTTCGCCAACCCCAACGGCCTCCCGGCAGACCAGTACTCCACCGCCATTGATATGGCCCGCTGCGCCTATTATGTGTACCGCAGCCCGGAACTGCGCAATATTATCTGCAAACGCCAGTATGCCTTTACCCGGGCCAACGGCAGGACGCTCCTGCTGAGAAATACCAACAAGCTGCTCAACCAGCATCCCTGGGTTACCGGAATGAAAACCGGATACACCAACGCCGCCGGACGCTGCCTGGTGTCCTCCGCCGGCTTCAACGGCCGCCACGTCATCGTCGTCGTCCTCGGCTGCCATCCGTCCCGCATCTGGGCGGAATCGGAAAATCTGCTCAAATGGGCTCTGGGAGCCGCGGCGTAAATACCCGGCGGCAATTGGTATTTGACTTTCACTGCGTGACCCGCTATCAGTCCTGCCTATGTTACAGGCAGGTATTGTAGGTCTCCCCAACGTCGGCAAATCCACTCTCTTCAATGCGGTCACCCGGACACGCAAGGCCCAGGCGGCCAACTATCCTTTCTGCACCATTGACCCGAACGTGGGTATGGTAACAGTCCCGGATCCCCGCCTGCAGGTGCTCTCCGACATGTCCGGTTCTGAAAAAATTATCCCCACGCTTATTGAATTCGTGGATATCGCCGGCCTGGTCAAGGGCGCTTCGGAAGGCGCCGGCCTGGGCAACCAGTTCCTGGCGAACATCCGTGAAGTGGACGCCATCGTGCAGGTAGTCCGCTGCTTTGACAATGACGACATCATCCACGAACTCGGTTCCGTGGACCCTCTGCGCGACATTGACATCATCAACTCGGAACTCATTCTGGCGGATATCGCCACCATGGAAAAAAGACTTTCTTCCCGCGAACGCAAGGCACGCAGCGGCGACAAGGAAGCCAAGGCCGAAGTGGCCCTCATCACCAAACTCCTGCCCCACCTGAACGAAGGCAACCCTGCCCTCACCTTGGAACCGCAGCTGGACGACGACGAACGCAAACTGCTCCATTCCTTCCAGCTGCTTTCGGATAAAAAAAGCATTTTCGCCTGCAATGTCAATGAAGACGAACTGGCGGACGCCATCTCCAACCCGGACGCTCATCCCTACGTCTCCCAGGTGAAAAAATACGTAGCGGAACACCACAATGCGGAAGCCATTGTCATCTCCGCCCGGATTGAAGAAGAACTCATCGACGTTTCGGAAGAAGAATCCCGCGAATTTCTGGAATCCCTGGGCGTGCAGGATTCCGGCGTTTCCGACCTCATCCGGGCCGTGTACCACCTTCTGGGCCTGCGCACCTACCTCACCACGGGAATCAAGGAAACGCGGGCCTGGACCATTCCGGCCGGGGCAAAAGCCCCCCAGGCGGCCGGCGTCATCCACACGGACTTCGAACGCGGTTTTATCGCTGCGGAGGTAGTGCACTACGACGACCTGGTTTCCTGCGGCGGCAAGACCGGAGCGCGGGAACACGGCAAGCTGCGTATCGAAGGAAAAGAATATGTCGTCAAGGACGGGGACGTCATCGAATTCCGCTTCAATGTCTAGAGCGGAGCGTTACCGGAATTCCATTGACTTTTACTGATATAAGGGGCAGATTGCTCATAACCTTCACATCGCCTCATGACTGATACAGACGTCAAATCCACCCCTCTGGCAGCTAAACATGTTGAACTGGGAGCCAGAATGGTTCCTTTCGCCGGCTGGAATATGCCGGTGCAGTACACCGGCATTCTGGACGAACACAAAGCAGTGCGCGAAGCCTGCGGCATCTTTGACATCTCCCACATGGGGCAGTTCACGGTAGCCGGGGCCTCCGCCGCAGCATGGCTGAACTCCATGCTGACCAATGATATTAACAAGCTGAATGTCGGCCAGGGACAGTACTCCGTCATGCTCAATGACCGGGCCGGAGTCATTGACGACCTCATCCTGTACCGGATGGAACCGGAAACATTCTTCGTAGTGGTGAATGCTTCCAAAATTGATGAAGACTTCGCATGGCTCTCCGCCCACAAACCTGCAGACGTAACCCTGGAAAACCATTCTGATGAATACGTGGGTCTGGCTGTCCAAGGCCCCGAATGCGGGGAAGTATTCTCCCGCGTCATTCCCGGCGTGGAACTTCCCCCCCGCAACGGAATTGCCCGCATCACGGCGGAAGGGTCGGATCTCATTGTCTGCCGCACCGGCTATACCGGGGAAGATGGTTTTGAATTCTTCTGCCCGGCTAAGGAAGGCGTTCAATGGTTTGAAGCCTTTCTTGGGGCAGGCGCCAAACCCTGCGGCCTGGGCGCCCGCGACAGCCTGCGCCTGGAAATGTGCTATCCTCTGAACGGCTCCGACCTCTCTCCGGACAAGACGCCTTTGGAAGCCGGGCTCGGCTTCTTCTGCGCGCTGGATACGGATTTCATCGGATCCGACATCCTCCGGGAACAAAAAGCCAACGGTCTCAGCCAGCGGCTGGCGGCTATTGAATACACCGGCAAGGGAGCCCCTCCCCGCGCCCATTATGCCGTTCATGTCCCCGGCGGAGAAGCCATCGGAGAACTTACCAGCGGCGTGCTCTCTCCTTCGCTGATGAAGGGTATTGCCCTGGCCTACCTGCCTGTCGCCCATGCCAAGGTCGGCACGGAGCTGGAAATTGACGTAAGGGGAAGGAAATTCCCGGCCGTGGTCGTAAAAAAACCCTTTTATAAAAAAGGCTGACACGACGGCGCAAAAATAAACTGACAAACACCTCATTTTACTACACTCTCACTTCAAACAATTACATCTTATGCACGACGTACCAGAAAATCTGCTGTATTCCAAGGATCACGAATGGATTGAAATTGACGGGGACATCGGCACCATCGGCATTTCAGACCATGCGCAGGCCGAACTCTCCGATGTCGTCTTTGTAGACCTTCCCGAAGTAGGCGCTACCGTCGCGGCCGGCGACCCCGTCGCCGTTGTGGAATCTGTCAAAGCCGCCAGCGACGTGTACACTCCCGTTTCAGGAGAAATTCTGGAGGTGAATGAAGAACTTTCCAATGATCCCTCCCTCATCAACTCCGATCCCTACGGCGCAGGCTGGCTGTACAAAATCCGCCTGGACGTTCCCACGGAAACGGAAGATATGATGAATGCCACGGATTACGAGGAATACTGCTCCTGAACCATTCCTTCCTCCCCCTGCCCCGGTGATTCCATCCCGGGGCATTTTGTTTGGCCCGCCCCCGCGGCCGAACGCTATTACCAGCCAGAGAAACCACATGAATACCCACTCAGATTTTGCCAGCCGGCACATCGGCCCCCAGGGAGAAGAGCGCCGGGAAATGCTCAACAGCCTCGGCTACCAGACGCTTGACGAACTCATTGCGGACATCGTTCCCGCAGATATCCGCATGAAAGCCCCGCTGGACCTGCCCGCCGCCAAATCGGAAACGGAAGCCCTGGAGGAACTCCGTTCCATCCTGCGGAAAAACAAGCTTCTGAAAACCTTCATTGGCCAGGGCTACTACGGCACCATCACTCCTTCCGTCATCCTCCGCAATGTACTGGAGAACCCCGGCTGGTACACGGCCTACACCCCTTACCAACCGGAAATCGCCCAGGGACGTCTGGAAATGCTCATGAACTTCCAGACCATGGTCTCTTCCCTGACAGGGCTGCCGGTGGCGAACGCCTCCCTGCTGGATGAAGGCACCGCCGCCGCAGAAGCCGTCACCATGTGCCGGAACGCGCGCCCCAAAGCAAACACCTTCTTTGTGGCGGACACCTGCCATCCCCAGACCATCAGCGTCATCCGCACCCGCGCCGCCTTCCAGGGCGTCAACATCATCGTGGGAGATTGCTCCTCCTTTGACCCCGCCTCCATCGGCGCGGATTTGGCCGGGGTGCTTGTCCAATATCCGGACACGCTCGGCCGCATCTGCGATTATACGGACTTCTTTTCCCGCGTGCATGCCACGGGCGCGCTCTGCGTCGTGGCGGCGGATCTCATGGCCCTTACCGTCATCCGGGAACCCGGCGCCTTCGGAGCCGATATCTGCATCGGCAACACGCAGCGTTTCGGTATCCCAATGGGCTTCGGCGGCCCCCATGCCGCCTACATGTCCTGCACGGACGCCCTCAAACGCCGCATGCCCGGCCGCCTTATCGGCATGTCCATAGATAACCTGGGCCGCCCTGCCTACCGCCTGGCCCTGCAAACGCGGGAACAGCATATTCGCCGCGACAAGGCGACTTCCAACATCTGCACCGCCCAGGTGCTCCTAGCCGTGCTGGCCGCCTTTTACGCCGTATGCCACGGCCAGGAAGGCCTCAAACGCATCGGCATGGAAATCCACCGGAAAACCAAAAACCTGTACAGGGCGCTCACGGAAGCCGGCATCGCCATTGAAAACAAAAACTTCTTTGACACCCTGCTGCTGTCCGTTCCCGGACAAGCGGACGCCATGGTGCAAAAAGCCCTGGAAGCCGGGTATAACATCCGCAGGGTGGATGCCGACCACGCAGCCATCTCTCTGGATGAAACCGCAACCTGTGCAGATGTAGCGGCGCTGGCCTCCGCCCTTGCAGGTGCGGAAACATCCGCCACCTGCGGCTGCGACGCTCCCGCCTGGGATCCCGTCCACACGCGCCAGACGCCTTTCTGCACGGAAAAGGCTTTCAACTCCTACCATTCCGAAACGGAAATGATGCGCTACATCCGCCGCCTGGAATCCCGGGACCTGGCTCTAAATGAAGCCATGATCCCTCTGGGCTCCTGCACGATGAAGCTGAACGCCTCCTCCGAAATGATTCCCATCACGTGGCCGGAAGCCAACTCCCTGCATCCCTTTGTTCCGGCGGATCAGTCGGAAGGCATCCGGGAAATGCTCTCCGTCCTGTCCGACCGTCTGGCGAAAATCACCGGCTTTGCCGCCGTCTCCCTCCAGCCCAACGCGGGCGCCGCAGGGGAATATGCCGGACTGTTGGCCATCCGCCGCTACCAGAAACACGCCGGAGAAGGCCACCGCAATGTTTGCCTCATTCCCACCTCCGCCCATGGGACCAATCCCGCCTCATCCGCCATGGCCGGTCTCAAGGTGGTGCCCGTCAAATGTGACGAAAGAGGTAACATCGACATGGCAGACCTGAAATCCCAGGCGGAAGCCCATAAGGACAATCTCTCCTGCATCATGGTCACGTACCCCTCCACGCACGGGGTGTATGAACAGACAATCAAGGAACTCTGCGACATCGTCCACGCCAATGGCGGCCAGGTGTACATGGACGGCGCCAACATGAATGCCCAGGTAGGTCTGACTTGCCCCGGCTGCATCGGCGCGGACGTCTGCCACCTGAACCTGCATAAAACCTTTGCCATGCCGCACGGCGGCGGCGGTCCCGGCATCGGCCCCATCGGCGTAGCGGAACACCTAGTGCCCTTCCTGCCCGGACACCTTACGCTGGGCCATGAAGAAGGGGCCGTAGCGTCTGCGGCGTGGGGGAGCGCCTCCATTGCCGCCATCTGCTGGATGTACCTCTCCATGATGGGGCCGGACGGCCTCAAGGAAGCCACGGAAATGGCCATCCTCAACGCCAACTACATCGCCAAGAAACTCGGCCATCTCTTCCCGGTTCTCTACTCCGGCAACAAGGGGCTGGTGGCGCATGAATGCATTCTGGATCCGCGCCAGCTCACTCATGACGCCGGTCTCACGGTGGATGACATCGCCAAGAGGCTCATGGACTACGGCTTCCACGGCCCCACCATGTCCTTCCCCGTTCCGGGCACCCTGATGGTGGAGCCGACGGAATCGGAACCCAAGCAGGAGCTGGACCGCTTCATTGAAGCCATGGAGCGCATTCATGCGGAAATCACGGCCATTATCAACGGTACGGCGGACAAGGAAGACAACGTCCTGAAAAACTCGCCTCATACCGCAGAAATGGTCTCCGCTGACGAATGGCGGCATCCCTACTCCCGCAGTGAAGCGGCCTATCCGGTCTCCGGTCTTCTTATCCACAAATTCTGGCCGTATGTAGGCCGGGTGGACAATGTGTATGGAGACCGCAACCTGGTCTGCACCTGCGACACGGTGGAGGAATTCACCAAGGCCGTAGAGTCATAAAAAATCTCACCCCACCTTTCAAAAAGGCTGTTCCAAATAAATGGGACAGCCTTTTTTATTGTTAAAATCGGATTTCTAATCCGGAGAAATAAACGCATTCGGAAAACAATTAAGCATAAAAGAGGTATGGATTAAAAAAGAGAAAAGACATATTTCTCTCACCCCGCTTTTTCCCCCTTGCATCTTGATGACCCGTTTGTTCTCAAAATAGAGTGTTGACTTCGGATTAGAAATCCGTTGAGCTAGGTTCCAGATGAGCTTTTTCTCTGCCCTTACTGTACCTGGACTGCAACAGCATCTCTCTTTTTCCAGGGAAGACTCCGCGATCCTCAAAGGGTATGGAATTCTCTTCATGATCTTTCATCATGTCTTCGGCTTATATGCTCTCCCCGCAAGCGTGGATACGGCATGGATCGCTCCCTGTCTTACAAAAGCCGCTCCCATCTTTAAAATTTGCGTACCCATTTTTATTTTCATCACGGGGTATGCTATGGGATGGAAAACGAATTCATCTTCAACCCTCGGTTCCCTCGTTAAAACAGGCTTTTCCCATTACCTTAAATTCTGGAAAATTTATTTCTTATGCCTTCTTCTGGCTACTCTGGTTTCCTGGGCATTCCCCTTGCCCATTTTGCCATCCGTTGCCGACATGGGCTGGAAAAACGGCCTGCTTGCCGTAACAGGATTGAAGCCCTGTTATCCCGACTGGTGGTACATGGCTCTTTTCGCGGCAGCCTCCATAGCCCTTTATCCCACTTGCGCATGGATCACGCATCACATTGCGCCTGTTCCATCCATGGCCGCCCTGCTGGGGGTGTCCCTTTTACTTCAAAGCATGACCCACATTCCCTGCCTGCCGGAAATCGCCTCCTCCTTCCCCTCTTTCCTTCCCTGCTTCATTCTCGGTTACATGTGCGCCTTTCTGGCTTCTCGCTTCTCTGCTCTTTCAACGTCCCAACGCCTGGGAGCAATCCTGTTGCTGGCTCTTGAAATACTATCCATCCATCTCTTCAGTTTTTCAAAAGCCAAAACCCTGACGGTTATCTTTCTCTTCACCCTCTGGTGCCTGCCTTGGATAACCCGGAAACTCCGCCTCACGCCTCTCCTGACGCTGCTGGGAACTTACTCCGCGCTTATGTGGCTGAATCACAGATTCATTTTCGGTTACCACTTTAGTTGGGATCTCTATGGGACCCGAAGCATCAGCATAGTATTCATCGTGACGCTGGCCTCCTCCCTTCTGCTGGCCATAGCCATGCAAAAACTTTTCAACCGGATGATTCGCCCTAATCCGCCAGCGCAGTCAAAAACTTTGTAACAACCTCACCAAGTACGGATTCCAACGCCTTTCAATTCCAGGGCGGATCTCCGTACTTATTCTCTCCAAGCCGGCTTTCCCCGTGAAATAAATACCACAACAGCAGCCACCCTACAAAGGGGACGGCCAGAAAAACCAGGAAAAAGCCGCTTCTCCCCACATCATGCAGACGCCGCACCATGGTAGCCGCCAACGGAACAGACAGCACGGCAAGCGCCATGTACAGCAACGGGGAAACCAGTTCGATCCACGAAGACAGGGAAGGGAAAAAACCGCATTTCACAACGGAGGGGACTCCCGCCACGGCCAGCCACGCGACCCCCACTCCGGAAAAAACTTCGTGCAGCTCTCCTTTTCCGGCACGGCCCTTAAAACTGCACCAAGCCTTGATGACGCGCATCCAGTACTTCCTCCTGCTCCAGCCGGGTCCGGCATCCTCAGGCCCCGTTCCGGCTTCCGTCAGAACGGACGGCACTCCATCATCATCCATGACAGTCATGGAAGGAATAAAGGAGGCCAGGGGCCTCCAGTCTCCATCGGGGACCTTCCGGACCAACGTCCGGTTGGACAACCGGCCGAGATTACGGGCCCGCAGCAAAAGCTCCAGGGAAACGGGGCCTTTGGGAGAACCGTCAATCGCCTGGTACTCGTAAAGACCGCTCATGGAGGAGCTTATCTGGATTCCTTCCCATGGATGAAGGCGGAGGCGGGTATGTCCTGCCTGGGCAGACCGGGGCCTTCCCACTTCAAAACCAGCCTGGAGGCAGCACCGGAATTCCCCACATAGCCGATGCGGATGGGATGAAGGCCGGCTTTCAAATAAACGGGATTCTTCCGGTCGCCCAGATCAGAGGAAACCTCGGTTCCCGGCTCATAAGTCTTGTCCGCGTCAATCAACTCCATGCCGTGCAGCCGTACAAAAGCCTTGCTGCCCTTGTTTTCATCCGTGGTCAGATAAAACGTATACGCCCCGTCCTCAGGGATCTTCACATACCCCGTCAGCTCCACGCCGCGCCTGGCCGGACCGTTCATGTTCACGGACGGGGAAGGCGTCACGCCATGGGCGGAAGCAGGCTTCTTCCACTGGCGGAAATCCGGGACCCAGGGAAAATCCCCTTCATACAGGGACCATTGCAACCCGGGAGAAACGGTTCCCTTCACGTCCACGGCGGGAACCGGCGTAGAGTCAAACACTGTTTTGGAAGGAAGGGAAGCCCGGCGATTGGACAAAGCGGCGGCTTTCATGCGGGCCTGAAGTTCCGGCCTGGAGGATGCCAGATCCCTGCTTTCCTGCGGGTCATTCAAAGTATCGAAAATCATGAAATCCCTGTCCGCATCCTTCACCCCCATGCGCAGGCCTTTCAATCCATCCACAAAAACAATCTGCTGCTGACCCCGCTGCGCCCCCTTGTGTTCACCCAGAAAATCCTTATACTCCGGCGTTTTGCCGGCGAAATTATATTCGGCATAAACAATGCCGGGCTTCTGCTGGTCCGCATGACCGGTTAGCGTCGGCAGCAGGGAAACGCCGTCACTGCGGGCAGGAACCGGCACCCCGGCCACATCAGCCAGCGTAGCCAGCCAGTCATGAAACTGGCCAGGGTTCAGACTGATCTGCCCCTTGGGAACGCGCGCAGGCCAGCGTACCAGAGCCGGCACGCGCATCCCTCCTTCCCAGCAATCGCGCTTAATGCCGTCCATCATGCCATAACTCTTGAAAAACTGCGGATTTTGCGCTCCGTGCCAGTGCCTGGTATCACTCCCGCCCTCATTGTGTGGGCCATTGTCGGACGTGAAGACGATCATCGTATTATCGTCAATCTTCAAATCTTTCAGCAGCCGGACCAAATCAGCCACGGCATCGTCCACGCGGCGGATCATGGTGGAATGACGTTTGGCCACATCATTCGGGAAATGGGAATTGTCCGGATGAATATAAGTATCCTTATTCTTCTCCGCCTTGACGTCAAAAGCCGTATTTACGGATTCCGTGCCTTCCTTCTTCACCCATTGCAGACCACCCTTCAAACCACCTCCGGAGGGATAGGGAGTCCCCGGAACCGTCAGACTTCCGTGGGGAGCCGGAAAAGCCAGATACAGGAAAAACGGTTTGCCGGTTTTGCGGGCGGACTTGCGCTGATCCACAATCCACTGCTTGGCGCGGGCGGCAAACAAATCCGTGGAATAAGCCGTCTGGGGCACCTGATCCTTGATATTCTTCCACTCGGGATTGGAAGCGTAGCCGTTGTACTCGAAAACGTCACGGGATTCGGAAGGATAATGGAAATGCCCCGCCAAATGGTCCAGGATACCGTAAAAATAATTGAATCCCCGCTGATGGGGGCCGGCGGTCATGGCCACCTGGCTCTGACCGCCGCCTCCTACACCCCATTTGCCAATGGCGGCAGTATCATACCCGGCATCACGCATCACGGTGCCCAGCGTGTGGGAATCTTCAATAGGATGATCGAAACGGTTATTTCTCACCACTCGGGAATTCCCCTGATGCACCCCCAGCAGCAGGGAAGCGCGCGCCGGGGCGCAAACCGGAGCGGCGGAATAGTGGCGGCGCAGCTGAATTCCCTCCCGCGCCAAAGCGGACAGGGCCGGAGTCTTGAACTCGTTCTTTCTCTCCACCGTCCGGCCATTCAACTTCTGCTGGCTCCAGTTGGAATCCAGGTCTCCCCAGCCCATGTCGTCCACCAGAATGAAAATAACATTGGGCTTCGAAGTCTTGACAGACCGGGCAGCCGGCTTCGCAGCCTGCCCGGAAGCGCCCATGCACGGAACCAGGGAAGTCAGAAGAACGGATAATAAAGATACCAGCTTCATGATTCAAAAGAAAATAGACTCTGAAAAAGACGTTAAAACAAGGCGTCATCTTACATGAATTTTCTCATCCCTCAAGAGAATTGCACGGAAAGGGCACAGAGGATTGAGCCGACAGGGCCCAGCAGGAAAAAACCATGAAAGAAGCAGCCTTACAGCCGGGAACAGCTACAATCCCGCCATACTACCAATGACCGAATTTTCCGGACGGAGCCATGAATGGAAAAAGTTCCGCCAGCATTCCCGGCTGCCGGAACCTTAGCCCTCCCGCGCCGCCCGGTTATGCCTGCCCCTGGAGAGAACGGCAGATCCTGCAAGGGAAACCCGGCAGGATAGATATTCCCCCTCTGCCAGGCAGAAAATACAGAAAACCGGCGGGAACAGTAATCATGAACCGGAACGCTCCCAAACATCCGCGCCAATTCCGGAAGCAATGTTGATGACCTTGCCCGGAACAGCGGAGGCGTCAGAAACGCTTCTTCCTGTCGTCCCTGCGGGAACGTTCTCCCCAGCGATCGCCGCGGTCACTGCGGAAGCCCCCGCGGCTTCCCCTGAATCCGCTGCGGTCCCGTTCTCCACGGTAACTGCTGCGGAATCCTCCATTGCGTCGGGGCGGGCGCGGTGTGCCGGAATATTCCGGAGCGCCCTTGTCTTCACGGACATTAACTTCATAGCCACAGACGGTAGCCGTCGCCAGAGCCTCCAGAAGCTGGGGCGCCACGGAAGCGTCCACTTCTATCAGGGAATGCTTGGGGAAAATCCGGATATCGCCCACGGCGCCCTTTTCCATTTCCACCGTATTGTAAAATAACCCGGCTATGTCCTTGGGCCGCAAGCCAATCATCCGGCCTCCATTCATAAACAGCGTAACCGTATCACCCTTATGCTGCCAGGAATCACCCTTCTGCGGGCTCTCCGCATCCTCCCCGGTTTGCGGCATACGCCGCGCCCTGCGTGCCGGCTTGTCTTCCGGAATGGGCTGCACCTCCCGGTGCGTACGTTCCCGAAGCAAATCAAACAGGGCCGCAGCCATGGCCTCCGGCGCAGCCTCCACTTCTTTCAATTCCTCCGGCAGCACGGCATCCGGCTTGAGACGTTCCAAAATATCATCCACCAGAGATTCCGTCCGGAGCTGATCCACCTGAACGGCAGTCAACACAGGTTCCGGAGTCAACTTAACGCCGATGAAGCGCTCTATGCGGCTCATCAGGGAAAAATCACGGCGCCCCACAAAAGTGATGGCCTTCCCCTTGCGGCCGGCGCGTGCCGTGCGGCCGATGCGGTGCACGTAATCCTCCGGATCACGCGGCAATTCAAAATTCACCACGGCATCCACATCATCCACATCCAGGCCGCGGGCGGCAATATCCGTCGCCACCAGAAGACGCAGGCTCCCCCTGCGGAAGGAATCCATGACGCGTTCCCTCATCATTTGAGGCATATCCCCATGAAGGCGGTCCACCGCATAACCGCGGGCCGTCAAACCGTCCACCACGTCATCCACCACCTTTTTGGTATTGGCGAACACCAGCCCCATTTTAATCTTTCCGGTGTCGAGCAGCCGGCTGAGCACCTCAATCCGGGAGGAAAACACCACCTCGTAATAAACCTGTTCAATGGTAGGCACCGTCAGCGTGGGCCGTTCAATGGAAATCTGGACGGGCTCTTTCATGAACCTGCTCACCAGACGGTTGATTTCCGGAGACATGGTAGCGGAGAAAAACAGGGTCTGCTTCGTTTCCGGCATGGCCTCCGCAATGCGTTCGATGTCTTCCAGAAAACCCATATCCAGCATCTCGTCCGCTTCATCCAGAATCAACATGCGGAGGCCGTCCAGCCTCAACGCCCCGGATTCCATCAGGTCCATGACGCGTCCGGGCGTTCCCACCACAAACTGCACCCCGCGGCGCAGGGCGTCCAGTTGCGGACGGAAAGAAGCCCCCCCGTAAATGGGGACGGCGGAAACGCCGTCCATGAACAAAGCCAGCTTGTCCACCTCCCGGCAAATCTGGACGGCCAGTTCCCGAGTAGGACAAAGGGCGAGCACTTGCACGCAGCGTTCCTCAGGCTCAATGCACTCCAGGGCCGGAATGGCAAAGGCAAGCGTCTTTCCGGAGCCCGTATGGGACAGCCCCACAATATCGGACCCTCCGATCGCGGCGGGAATCGCCTGCTCCTGAATAGAGGAAGGAGTATCGAAGCCGAGCACTTCTATAGCCTCCAGAATCTCCGGTGAAATGCCAAGCGTCGAAAAAGAAGATGTTTGAGCCATGGGGGAAAAATGATCTGTCAGAGTCACGGGAGAAGCTGAACATTATTCCCTCCCGTGTCCAGCCAAAAGAACGGAAGATACCGTCAGATGCCACGATTTCCGCAGAGCCGCCTGCGAATAAAAACCGGTTTCCCCCGCTTCTGGTCTTTACATTCATACACGGAGTTGCAACTTGCAGGAGCGCATTTGCGTATGATACAAATAACGGCCTTCGAATTCATGGATAAAACGCCAAACAAATCACAGTCCTCCCTGCTGGGGATTTTCATCAACATCCTTCTCCCGGTGTTGATTCTGGACTATTGCAGCGCGGGACCCGCCAATCCTCTGGAACGCCCGGAAGGAGAAAATTTCTGGCATATCGGCCCGGTATGGGCCCTCGTCATCGCCCTTTCCCTCCCTCTTGTCTATGGCATCCGTTCCCTGGTCGTCTCCAGAAAATTTGACCTGATGTCCGGCGTCGGCATGGCCGGCGTGCTGCTGACGGGCGTCATCAGCATTTTCGTCATCGGCCCGGAAGGGCGCATCCACAGCGCCACTCCCTGGCTGTTCGCCGGAAAAGAAGCTCTGATTCCCCTCATTCTGGCGGCGGCGGTCGTCGTCTCCCGGTCCGCCGGCACGCCCCTTCTCAACATGTTTATCTACACGCCGGAATTATTCGACGTGCGCAGGATAGAACAAACGGTGGCCGCCAACGGCGAGGAACGGGCTTATCAGAAACTGCTGGCGAACTCATCCTGGATTCTTGCGGGCACGCTGGTTGCCTCCTCCATCGGCAATTTTTTCCTGAGCCTCTCTTTCATGTCTTCCGTCATACAACAGCCGGAAGCGGAACAGCAAGTGGCCTACAACGCCGCCATCGGCAGCATCACCTGGTGGGGCTTCCTGATCATCGGGATACCCATCCTGGCAGCCCTTGTCTTCATCATGACCCGCCTGATTAAACAGCTCGGCAGGCTGACCGGCCTCTCGCGGGACGAACTCCTTCTCAAATAATCCTCAAACCATGCGCCTCCATACTCCATGCATCCTGGCTGCCGCCATCGCCCTTCATGCGGCGTGGGCGGATACTCCCCGGTTCGACCGGATTTTCGGTTCCCATATGGTACTTCCCCACGGGAAAAACATTCCCGTTTCCGGTACGGCCGCCCCCAACAGGGAAATAACCGTTACTTTTGGGAACACAGCCCTGAAAACGACAACCGACTCCAAGGGGAAATGGAGCGTCACGCTGCCCCCCATGCCTCCCTGCGCCACAGGCCAGACGCTGGCGGCCGAGCAAAACGGAGACTCCGCCAAATTGGAAGATGTGCTCGTGGGGGAAGTGTGGCTGGCTTCCGGCCAATCCAACATGCTGTTCCGCCTGAACCAGACCACGACGGCCAAAGAAGACATAGCGGCTTCCGGAGACGACCAGCTCCGCCTGCTCAACAACGTTCCGCAAGCCCATACCAACAATGCCCCCTACTCCGCGAAAGACTTTGACGCAGTCACCACGGACAACTTCTATAAAGGTCAATGGGCCGCCAGCTCTCCCTCCACCTCAGGGCCAATGACTGCCGTGGGCTACTACTTCGGGAAAAAACTCCGTGAAGGACTGGGTATTCCGGTAGGCATCATCCACTCCTCCCTGGGAGGCTCGGAAATCGCAGCGTGGATCCCCCGGCAGGTCATTAATGCCAACAACAGCTTCCGTACCCTGCGCGGCAACCACTGGCTGGACTCCCCCCTTATCTCCGACTGGGTGAGGGGACGGGCCAGGAAAAACATCTCTCCGCGTTTGAACCAGGGCTCTCCGGACCATCCCTATAAGCCGGCGTTCCTTTACGAATCCGGCATTGCATGGACAACGTCCCTCCCCGTCACGGGCGTCATCTGGTATCAAGGAGAATCCGATGCGGAGATCATTGACAACGCCCAAAACGGCATGCTGCTGAAAACCATGATCTCCTCCTGGAGAAAAGCTTTCCGCAACCCGGAAATGCCCTTCGTCATGATCCAGCTCCCCCGCATCAACGACCCGTCAAAAATCCGCGCCGGTTGGCCGGAATTCCGTGAAATGCAGGACGCCGTGGCCAAAATCGTTCCGAAAGTTTACAGCGTCAACACCATTGATCTTGGTTCCACCAATTCCGACGTTCATCCTCCATTCAAGCGCCCTGTGGGGGAACGTGCAGGAAATACTGCCCTGAACAAGGTTTACGGTAAAAAAATCCCCTGTGAAGGACCTGCCTTCAAGGCCTTCAAAACCTCCGGTTCCAGCATCCTGGTTCAACTGAACCAAGCCGCAGGACTGACCACCACGGACGGCAAAGAACCGACCCAGTTTGAAATTGCCGGAACGGACGGAATTTACCATCCTGCCGCGGCGGAAATCACCAACAGGAAAGGCGACACAGCCGTTATCCGCCTCTCATCCCCGGAAGTAAAATCCCCCAAACACGCCCGATATTGCTGGAACCGTTTCGTGACCCCCAACCTGGTCAACGGCAACCAGCTCCCCGCCCGTCCCTTCCGGACGGACGCACCTGTTCTGAAAAAATAACTCATACCACACCATCACTCCATGAACCTTCATCTTCTCATCGCTTCTCTGACAGCCACACTCTCACTGGGCATGGCGGCACAAGCTTCTCCCGCCAAAGTAGCCTGCGTGGGGGACAGCATCACCTTCGGCACCGGCCTTAAACCCGGAGAAGCCCGGTATCCGCAAGTGCTCGCCACACTTATGGGGCCGGACTTTGACGTCAGAGGCTTCGGCAATCCCGGAAAAACGGCAGGCGACTATCCGGGCCAGGCAGGACGCTGGTACGGCAGCACCAAGGAACACAAGCAAGCCCTGGAATTCAAGGCGGATATTTATATCTGCAACCTTGGCATCAACGACACGGGCCGCTGGTGGAACCCCGAACTGTTCTCCAAAGGCTATGACGCTTTGCTTCATGCATGGAAAAACGCCAACCCCAAAACACGGTTCTTTGCCTGGGGGCTGCTGGGCCCGGACTACCGCGGCCCGCTCAACAAGAAGGCATTTCCCGGCAACTGTTATCCGGACGTGCGTAAATATGCAGGCTCGGACAACGGCTCATCCGCCAACCGCCCGGAAGCGGAAAAACTGATCGCCGCCGTTGCGCGCAAGTACAAAGTCAGCCTCTTTGACGCGCTGCACCCGCTCTCCGACCATCCGGAATGGTATGTTGACGGGCTGCATCCTACGGAGCAGGGCGCACGGCGCATTGCGGAAATCACCTTTGCCAAGCTGGCAAAAAGCCTCAAGCTTAAGCAGCCCGCCCCCAGGCTGGAACCGGGCACCGGCAACGTAATCATCAACAACCCCGGCAACTCCGGCATTCTTCTGGATGGATGGAAACTGACGGACGGAGCCAATACGCTCATCTTTGAAAACTCCACCGTCATTCATCCCAAGGACAGGCTTATCATCGCCATTGGCCCGGAAACTCAAAAAGACCCGACCAAGCCCCTGCAAATCAAGTCCGCCCAATCCCCCGCAGCTTTCCGCCTCATTCCTGCGAAAAAACATTAAAAACTTCCAGAACAGGCTTATGGGAACACGCGGAACTCCTGCATGTTCCCATAAGCCCAGCACACGCTATTCCGCCCATACACACGCGCGGCAGGCGGCATGCCTGTATCACAGGCTGTTTCCCCCTCTACCCTAAAAACTCATTTTCATCCTGTTTTAATTGAGCATTTCTGTTTCCAAAACGGTCTACAGTGCATGGAACAGAATAAAAGCAAATCATCCGCATGCCGCCTGCTTGGCCCCCTGGCCACCAACACCAGCATGGACTTCGGCGTTCTGTTGCTGCGCCTGGGCGTAGCAGTCATGATGCTTGTGCATGGCATTCCCAAACTGGGCATGCTCATCAGCGGAAACTGGGCGGCTTTCCAGGATCCGCTGGGAATCGGCAATTTTCTGTCCCTGCTGCTGTGCGTAGGCGCGGAATTCGGATGTTCCGTCCTCCTCTTGCTGGGATTCCTCACCCGTCTGGCCTCCCTTATCCTGGTCATTAACATGTGTGTAGCGCTCTTTCTTGTCCTTGGTCTTTCCGGCTGGGGAGCGCAGGAACTCGCGGCCATCTACCTGCTGATCTATCTGACCATCTTCTATACGGGACCGGGTAAATTCTCCCTGGATGCCTGGTGGCTCCGGCGCGACTGCAAGATAGAAGTGGAATGAAAACAGCTCCTCCCGCGCGTCCTATGGCAAAAATACTTCTTTTTTCACTCGCCGCGGAAGGAGCCTTCCTCTAGGATGCTGGCACACCCAGTTCATCCGTTCAATGTCCGGCAAACTAACCTACAAGCAATCGGGGGTCGATACCAAAGAAGCAGCCGCCTTTGTATCCGACATCAGCTCTCACGTTAAAAGAACGCAAAAGCAGAGATCTCTTCACCAGGCCTTTGGCCTTTTCGCCGCTGCCTATGATTTGAGCTCCTACAAGGAACCGGTCATCGTCACCGGGTGCGACGGCGTAGGCACCAAGACGGAAATTCTCTTTGAACTGGACATGGTGGAAACCGCCGGCAAAGACCTGGTGGCCATGAACGTCAACGACATTCTTACCACGGGCGGCGACCCTCTTCTCTTCCTGGATTATCTGGGCATCTCCAATCTGGAACGGGAACGCTCCCGCATCACCCGCCTGGTGGCCGGCATGTGCGACTACCTGGAATCCTGCAACTGCATCCTGGCCGGAGGAGAAACGGCGGAAATGCCCGGTGTGGTGCCGGAATCCATTGTGGAACTCTCCGGCTTCTGCATCGGCTGTTGTGAAAAAAGCAAACTGATTGATCCGAAAACCGTCCGACCCGGAGACGTATTCATCGGCTACAAATCCGACAGCTTCCATGCCAACGGCTGGAGCCTCATCCGCCGCATTCTGGAAGAAAATCCGGATGTAGTTGATGAAGAGGAACTTCGTTCCCTTCTCCAGCCCACCCGCTTGTACCATGACGTGGTGGCAGATATGCGCCGCTTCAACGTCACCCCGAAGGCATACGCCCATATCACGGGGGGAGGCCTCCCGGAAAACCTGGAACGCTTCCTGGGCGACTACGGAGCAGACCTCTCCATTCCCTATTGGGACAACACCGCAGCCCAGAAAATCCTGAAGCATGTGGATCCGCAGGACCGCTTCAACACCTTTAACATGGGCATTGGCTGGGTAGCCATTGTGAAGCCTGAAGACGCGGAAGCCGCATTGAAGGCAGGTCCGGGCGGCACAGTCATCGGCACGCTGAGAGAAGGCCGCGGCATTCATGTCAAAGTACAGGGCGAATAAAAACACCATCTCCTTGCAGCGGATACGCCACACTTACAGGACAATCTTTTCATCATCTTCCCATGAGCGATTTTCTTAAACACGAGTGCGGCGTAGCCGCCATTCGTCTGCTTAAGCCTCTCTCTTATTTTCAGGATAAATACGGCTCCACCCTCTGGGCATTCAACAAACTGCTCATCCTGATGGAAAAGCAGTACAACCGCGGCCAGGACGGCGCGGGCATAGGCTGCGTCAAACTGAACATGCCTCTGGGTCAGCCTTATTTGTTCCGTACCCGGGACGCCAGCAAAGACGCCCTTACAAGCATCTTTAATGGGCAAATCAAGAAGCTCAACAAAAAGGTCCGCCGCGGCCTGGTCAACCTGAAGGATGCGGAAGACATCAAAAACAAATTCGACTACGGCGGGGAAATCCTGATGGGGCATCTCCGCTACGGCACCTCCGGCCTCTTTGACGAAGGTTCCTGCCATCCCTACCTGCGCCGCACCAACTGGCCGACCCGCACTCTGATGGTTCTGGGCAACTTCAACATGACCAATACGCCGGAATTGAACCAGCGCATGATTGAACGCGGCCAGCATCCCGTCTTCGGAACGGACACGCAGACTGTCCTTGAAGAAATAGGGTATCACCTGGATGAAGCCCATACGGACCTTTACCGCGCCTTGCGGGACAGCGGCATGCCCGGCCCGGAAATTCCCCATGCCATTTCCTCCCGGCTTAACATTCAGGAAATCATCCATAACTCCGCCAAGCAATGGGACGGCGGATATGCCATCATGGGGGCCATCGGCAACGGGGACTATTTCTGCCTGCGGGATCCGCACGGCATCCGCCCATGCCACTACCTGATTACGGATGAATTCATTGCCGTGGCTTCCGAACGCGTTCCTCTGATGACCGTCTTTGAAGTGGACAGCGAACAGGTTCAAGAACTTCCGCCGGCCAATATGCTCTCCATCAAAGCAGACGGCACACATGCCATTACGGAATTTACCACCCCTCTGAAACCGGCTCCCTGCTCCTTTGAAAAGATTTACTTCTCCCGCGGGAACGATCCTATCGTTTACCGGGAGCGCAAGGCGCTCGGCGCGGCGTTGACCCCTCAAATCGTGGATTCTCTGGAAGACCGTTTTGACAAATCCGCTATCACCTACATTCCCAACACGGCGGAAACCGCCTACTACGGGTTGCTGGAAGGCTTGCGCGTCTACCGCCGCAAGCGCGTGCATGCCCAGCTTCTGGAGGCCCTGAGAAACGGAACTCTGGATGAAAACATGCTGGACAGCGCTATCCTGAAGCGCTGGCCGCGCGGTGAAAAAATCGCCCACAAGGATATCAAAATGCGCACGTTCATCACGCAGGAAAAAAGCCGCGCGCAGCTGGTTTCCCACGTATATGACCTCACTTACGGCGCCGTAGGACCGAAAGACGTGCTCGTCGCCATTGACGACTCCATTGTCCGCGGCACCACCCTGAGAAGGTCCATCCTCCGCATCCTGGGCCGCACCAATCCCCGGAAAATTGTCATTGCATCTACTGCTCCGCAAATCCGGTATCCGGACTGCTACGGCATTGACATGTCCGAGCTGGGCAACTTCATCGCCTTCCAGGCGGCCGTCTCCCTGATCAAGCAGCACGGACAGGTCCGTCTGCTGGAAGAAGTGTACACGGCATGCAAGGAAGAACTGACCAAGCCCAAGGAAGAACGGCGCAATTGCGTAAAGGCTATTTACGAAGGGTTGACTGAGGCTGAAATCTCCCGGGAAATCACCCGCCTGGTCACGCCGCACGACGCGCCGTGCCCTGTGGAAGTCATCTTCCAGACCATCGAAAACCTCCATGAATCCATAGAAGGCCCCTGCGGCGACTGGTATTTCACCGGAGATTATCCGACTCCGGGCGGATACACCACAGTTAATGTGGCATACATGCGCTGGTTTGAGGGCAAAGGGGGCCGTGCATACGATTTGCCCTTGTAGCACATCCCTTTTTTTGGGTATTCTGTCGTTGATATGTCAGGACCCATTGCATACACGACCTTGGAAGACACCGAACTGGTCGCCAGGGCACGGGAGGGAGACTCGCGGGCTTTTGACGAGCTCGTCATTCGCCACAGCCGCAAGCTCCATGCCACCCTGTACCAGATGACGGATAACTACGATGACGCCTATGACATCGCCCAGGAAGCGTTCTCCAAAGCCTACCGGGCCTTGCGCTACTTCAACGGGCAAAGCGCCTTTTATACATGGTTGCACTCCATTGCCGTCAACCATGCCAGAAACTTCCTGAAAAAACGCAACCGCAGAATGACCTACAGTCTGGACGACGACGAGTACGGCGACCATACGGAAAAGGACATGAACATGGCGGATGAAACGGATGGAGCGGACCCGGAACGCCGAACCCATCTGAATGAGCTGCAACTTAAAATTAATGAAGCCCTGAAAAAACTTTCGTCCAAACACAGGGAAGTCGTTGTCCTTCACGATGTGAAAGGACTCAATCATACGGAAATATCCGCCCTTCTGGGCATCTCTGAAGGAACGCTCAGATCACGTCTGCATTATGCTCACAAGGAACTCCAGGGGCTCTTGGCGGAATATCTGAGTTAATAGATTAAAAAAATATTGAACGTCAGTTCTCGCTGTCATGTCAAACGCATAGTCCCGCATTTCGGGCTAACATACCCTAACCTCTATTATATTTAATATTAACGAAGATGGATAAACAATCCACAGATCACAAGGAAGAAGCTCTGGTTGCCATGCTTGCGTCTCTCCGTAAGGAACCCTGCTATCATGACAATTTTGAGGAAGATTTCCTCCGCAATTTTCATCTTAGAAAGGAAACCGATCAGGCTGCCAACTCTGCTTGGAAATTGTTACTCGAACGTCTGGACAACTATCTGCAGAACTTTCGTGGTTGGCAGTGGGTCTATGCTTCCATGTCCATCGTGACATTGGCGGCAGTAGGCGTTATTATCGCATCCGGCAACATGGATGATCCAGCCGACTCTTATGTGGCCTCCTCCCAGGAAAAAGAAGAAATTCTCCTGACGGAAAAAGCAATGCCCGTAAGTAAGGAAACTATTGAACAAACCTCTACCGAAGCCGCCCCTGCGGAAAAACCCGAATTCACGACGGGCGCGTCTTCATATGACACATCAGACACCAATAATCAGCAGAAAACCAATTCCAATACCGATAAGAAACCGGTATCCCGCGTTCTCATTGAGATGTAACAATCCATGATGAACCTGGCTCCTATATTGACGGGCATGGCCGTTGCTGGTCTGATTTATCAGGCAGCGGCCGTGCCTGTTCCCTTTAAGATAGAAGCCATTCCTCCCCAGGGGGAAGGAGCGCCGTACACAACCATGGCGGCGCAGGTCGGCAAGGACATGCTGGCCTCCCTGATTCCCTACCGGGTTTTAAAAAACGCAGACACGACCTACCGCCTCGGGGACAGAAACGCCCCGCCCCTTCAGGTCTGGGCTCAGGAAAAACTCACAGGCCTGACCATCTTCAAGGTGGACCCTGCCCGCATATACGACGGGCAGGCGCCCCTTACCCCGTCCTGTATCCTTAAACGCGGCGACAAGCTGTCCTTTGCCAGCAGCAAGAATGAGACCACGCAGGGAATTTACGTGGGCATGGAACATTCCATTGGGGACACCAGTTTCCCCCTGCGGCTTATCCGCGCCCAGTTCCCCAAACTGGCCATCCCGTCCATCGGCCAGCCATGCTACGACTCGGAAAACCGTCTGGTAGGCATTGTGCTGGGAGTTTCCCGCAAGGGAACTTGCCATCTGCTGCCTGCCCGGGCCATCTCATTCCTGGCGGCCCATCCGGAAGCCAAAAGAGTGCGCCTGGGCTGTCTGCTGGACATCAACTCTTCCACCCCCGTCATTGAGGGCCTTATCAACGGGGGGCCTCTTGCGCGGGGAGGAATCCAGACCGGGGACATCCTCATCAACATCAACGACACGCCTATCCGCAACTACGGGGACATGTTGGACGCCACTTATTACCTTACGGGAGACAAACCTCTGTCTATCGAAGTCATCCGCGGCACCCAGGTGGTCAAAAGCAAAGGAATCATCCCTACGCAGGATTCCCGTTAATCCAAACCCGGCCTCCAAATAAATGCCGGGTCTCCGGACGGCTCCCGCTCAAAATCGTCCTGACCCCTCTTTCAGGCTTGAACTCGCCCGCTGGCGCACTTAAAAAAGGGCGTGCTTCAAATCGTCTTCAATAAAATCAGCGCTGCGGAAGTATCCAGCATCCCCACTCTGGAACAGCTGGATCTGCTCGGAGACTTTCAAGTCTCGGAATCCACCCTCCAAACCCTGGATGACGCCCGTTTCGGCAAAATGGAAAAGGATGGCAAAATTCTTTACCGTTACGTCGCCAAAGATTACCGTATCTACTTTGAAGTCATTGAAGGCAAAGTGATCGTCCACCGCGTCCTGCACGCCAACAGCCTGAACGATTTCCTGTTTCGCACCAATATTTCCCCGACTGCCGGCGAAGATGAAATCCTGAGCCAGTCCAAGCACTTCTGGAAACTCATCGACGAAGGCAAAAACGCCTCCAAAGCCTGACTTTTCCCATTCATGGCCTGCATCGTTCTGGGCGTTACCGGCTCCATTGCCGCATATAAGGCGGCGGACATCGCTTCCGCCCTGGTCAAACACGGCCATGAAGTGCACTGCGTCTGCACAGCCAAGGCCCTTGAATTCGTCACCCCCCTCACCCTGCACACGATTTCCCGCAACCCGGTCTTCTCCTCCTTTGAGGATGAAAAGGAAGACTGGGTCCCCCCGCACATCCAGCTGGCCCAGAGGGCAGATCTTCTGCTTATAGCTCCTGCCACGGCAAACGCCATGGCCAATTTCGCCCACGGCCTTGCCCCGGACATGCTCAGCTCCCTCTACCTGGCCTGCCAGGCTCCGGTGCTCATTTGCCCGGCTATGAATGTCCACATGTGGGAACACGCGGCTACGCAGCAAAACGCGGCCGTCCTGCAGCAGAGGAAAGACCACCACATCTTTGGCCCCAGCGAATCCGGAATTCTGGCCTGCGGAGCGGAAGGCGCGGGAAAACTCATGCCGGTGGACAGGATTGTTCAAAAAACGCTCTCCCTTTTGCCGTAAGGATGGCAAAAATCGCTCCATGCCTGTTTATTGGTTTGCCCCCGGAGAACTAAATCTTCTATCATGGACGCATATGAAAATGCTCCTGCTCCTCTTCGGTTCCCTCATGCTCTGCTCCTGCGGTCCGGATAAATATCCCATCAGCTTTCATATGGAGACGGGAGCGACGGACAGCAGAAAATTCGCCTTTGAAAGGGACGGACATTACTATAGCAAAGCCCCCTTTATTTCCCATAAAGACATTGAATCCTATTATTCCTTCCCTGCACTGGACAACACCTACGGCATCGTTGTCAACGTCCGGAAAGGCCTGGACAGCCGGGTGGAAGGAATAACAGCCGCCAACCTGGGCAGGCAAATACTGCCCATCGTCAACGGCCACGCCATGCAGCCCCTGCGCCTTTACAGCAAACCTGTCACCTCTGGAAAACTGGCGATTATGGGAGGTTTCTCCCCGGCGGATCTTGCCGCCATGGCTGAATTCATTCCTCCGGCGGACCCTAAAAGGGAAGAACCCGTCAACAAACTGGCCGCCGTTACCAAGCCCCTTCTTCCCACCAAGGATCCTGTTCAGGAGAAGAAGGAAGCCAAAGACCCTGAAGAACACAAGGACCGTACCGTGGTCAGCACCCGCCGGGGGCGGATCTGAGCCAGCACCCTTCATATCAGCATGCACGGCAACTCCTTTCCACTCCTGACCGGCATCCTCCTGTTCCTTTGGGGCATGCCACTCCTGATGGCGGATATTGTAGTGCGTTTCCCCACGGAAAATACGGCCCTGCTGGACAACCGCCCGCAGGATTTTTACATGTATGTAGACCGCAACTTTGAGGGGGAAAAATCCCAGCCGTGGGAAGCAGGAGCCTACGGTTTTACACGGACCCTCGTCAGGACCCAGGCAGGCCCCGTAGCCGTCAAATTTCATGAGGGCATCGATATTAAACCTCTCAGGAGGGATGCTTCCGGCACGCCGCTGGACGACGTGCACCCCGTAGCCGGAGGCACGGTAGTCCATGCCTCCGCCAACCCCGCCCACAGCAATTACGGCCGCTACGTGGTTATTGAACATCAACTGAAGGACGGGCCGCTTTACAGCCTGTACGCCCATCTGGCCTCCGTCTCCTGCAAGAAAGGCGACCGTGTGGGCACCGGAAATGTCATTGGAAAACTGGGATACTCCGGGGCGGGTTTGAACAAAACGCGTGCCCATGTGCATCTGGAACTCTGCCTCAAACTGCAGGATGACTTTGAAAACTGGTATTCCAGTCTGAAACTGAGCGCTCCCAACCGCCACGGCTCCTATAACGGACTCAATCTGGCCGGTTTTGACCCGGCACCGGTCCTCTTGCAATGCAGGGACGGGGCGGAATTCTCCCTCTCGCGCCATATCTCCTCCCTGCCGGTCCAATACGTCGTGCGGGCTCCCTCTTCCGGCGAGCCGCCCAGCCTTGTCAAACGCTACCCCTTCCTGCTGAAGCCGGGCCCCGCCAACCCAAAATCCTGGGAAATCAGTTTTACGGGGGAAGGGGTTCCCGTTTCCGTGACTCCTTCCAGCCAGCCGTGCGCGGAACCCGTCGTCATCCGGGCCGTTCCGCATCCTTTCTCCCAACTGTACAGGACCTGCAACCGCGTTTCCGGCTCCAGCAAGGCCCCTAAGCTTACCGCCGCCGGCAAACGCTACATCCGGCTCATCTTCATGGGGCCTGAATCATAATCCTACGATGATGCAAACCTTCTCCAGATTCCATGTTCCCCATGCCGTTCTCACGTCCTGCACGGCGGCCCTGCTTTCCCTGGGCGGCGCTTCCCCTGCAGCTGCCTCCCTCCCTGCGGGAGAAACCCTCCCGCAGGACAGGCAGGATCTCCTGAGAAACAAAAAATACCAGCAGGGGCTGAAAGCCCTGGAAAACCGCCTTCCCCTGGAAGCCAGCAAACATTTCCAGGAATGCCTGTCTTCCAGGAACCTGGCGGAACCACAAAAAGCCATCATCCGCCCTTTTCTGGCGGAAGCCCTGATCCGCGCCAAAAAAACGGAAGAAGGTCTGAATGCCTGGGAGCAGCTGCCGGACTCTCCCATGAAATCCTACTGGACGGCGGTGGGCCTCTTCAATAAGGGCTCCTTTACCAAAGCCCTGGAAAAACTTACCGCCATCCCGGAAACAGATCCGCTTTCCCTCTACGGGTTCCAATTGAAAGCCCGGCTTGCGCGCCAGCTTCAGGACCGGCAGCTTTTATCGGAAACCCTCAGCAGGCTGGGGCAGGCGGAATCTCCCGCCGTTTCCCGCCCCGCGCGCCTTCTTCTGGCGGATGTACTGGTGAATCAGGAACGTTACCAGGACGCCGCCGCTATCCTTGAACAGCTCAAAACGGAAGCCGGGACGGACAGCAACCAGCTCATGCGTTCATACGCCGAACTCATAGAAGGAAAGCTGGCCGGCAAACAGGGGAATCTGGACCAGGCCATAAAAACCTTCGCCGCCGTTATGGACAACAAGTCCTATCCGGAAAAAATACGTGATCTGGGCCGTCTGGCTCTCGCCAAGGCGGAAATAGCCCGGGAGAAAAGCAATCCGGAGCAGGCGGAAGAGGAAACGCGTTCCCAGCTTCAGGAAGAGGAAGCTCCGCACACCGCCGGAACGGCGGAAGAACGCCTGCTGGCGTTCATTGGCGGCAAATCGGAATCCGCCCTTCTGATGGATGCCTTCAACATTCTGCTGGATGAAGACATCTTCCACACCAATCCCCAGGCTCTGGAAAAACTCAACGGCTGGGTAAAGGCCAGGGATGCCTCCCGCCAGCCGGCGGCCATGTATGCCATGGGAAAACTTCTTCTGGAAAAAGATGACCTGCCGGGCGCCGTCAACATGGCGGAAGAAGGGCTCTCCAAATATCCCCAGAGTCTGCCCGTTCAAATTCTTTCCCTGAATACCATTACTGTTCTGCTGGATAAAAACCGCCTGAAGGAGGCGGAACGTCTTATTTCCAAATATCCCGGTTCGTCCCCTGACCTCGTCTTTCAACAGGGCGCCCTGGCTTTCCTCAAAAAAGACTACTCCCTGGCGCAGAACCTTTTCCGGGAAGCGGCCCGCCGAGCTTCGGAAACAACGGCGGAAAACGCCCTGTTCAATGAAAACCTGGCCGCCCTGAACGCCAATGACTCCGCCGGAGCCGCCGCGCTCATCAAGGAAGCCGCAGGCTCTTCCCGGCTCCGGGAAAGCATCCTCTTTGAACAGGCCCATTACGCCGCTAAAAGAATGGACCCTCAGGCTGCGGAATTGCTGGCAAATTTCATCGCTCTGGCGGAGAATCCGGCCCTGAAAACCCAGGCGCGGCTGGACCAGGCGGAAGTAGCCCTGAATCTCAACCCTCCGGATCTGGAAACCGTGCAGGCTATCATCCCCCTGTTGGAAAAAGAGCAGTTGTCCCCGGAACAGACCATGCAGCTGGCACGGCTGAATATTCTGGAGGCGGAGAGCCGGCAGGAATGGCCCAGCGCCATCCAGGCCTGCCGGAAGGCCATTGCCCTGGATGCGGAAGGCAACCAGGCGGATATGCTTTATCTCAAACTGGGAGAACTTCTGTACAAAAACGGAGACTTCCATGAAGCGCAGCTTGTTCTCCAGCCCTTTCCCTCCAAATACCCTGACAGCCCTCTTCAGGCGGCAGCCCTCTTCCTGGCAGGAAAAGCCGCCCAGCAAAGTAATGCCGGCAGCACGCTGAACGCCGCCCTGAACATTTTCAAAACCCTGGGCGCGGAGGACACCCCCTTTGCCCAGCCTGCCAGAATAGAAGAAGCCTCCATTCTCCTGCGCATGGGGAAAGCGGATCAATGCATCTCCGCCCTGGAAAACCTGCTTTCCACCCCATTGCCGCGCTACATGCGCCTGCTGGCCCTCTCCATCCAGGCGGATGCCTGGGTGACAAAGGAAGACACCCATTCGGACACGCTGCGCAAGGCCATCAACCTCTGTACGGAAATCCTGAATACGCCCAACCTAGGACTGGCCTGGAAATTCAAGGCCCTGACCCAGCGGGCCCAGTTCTACGAACGAATGAACGAACAAAAAAAGGCGCTGGACGACTATGCCTCCATTCTGGCCCATACGCCCAGCGGAAGTTCCTCCAACAAACGCAGGGACTGGCACTGGTTCTACAATGCCGGTTTTGCCTCCATCCGCCTGCTGGGCCAGCTTCAGGACTGGGACGGAGCCCTGGCGCTGGCAAAAAAACTGGCGCAGACTTCCGGCCCCAGAGCCAGGGAAGCAGCGGCCTATGCGCGCCGCATCCAGCTGGAACACTTCATCTGGCAGGATGAACAGGAAGCTCCCGCTCTGGAAAACGAAAAGCCGGCGGCACCGGATCAAACCGCAGATTAAGCAGCCTTCCCTCCCGCCATGGATACCCATCCCACAGCAAAAAACTGGAGACTCAATGCAGCGGCCATCATTATGGACGCTGAAGGCTGCGTATTGCTGGGCAAGGACAGCGGCCGCAACCCGTACTGGCATTTCCCGCAGGGAGGCGTCATTAAAGGCGAAAGCATTGAACGGACTCTTGCGCGGGAAGTATGGGAGGAAGTGGGGCTGCGCCCCACGGAATACACTATTGTCAACCGTCTGCCCGGCCTGCGCTACAAATACCCTTCCGGCAACCGTAAAGTTACGCGCTGGATAGGCCAGGAACAAACCTACTTCCTTGTGCGCTGCAAAACCAGACGCCCTAAAACGGACTTGCACCGCAGCCCCGAATTTTCAAAAACGAAATGGATTCCCCTCCAGGATCTCAAACTGGAAATGTTTCCCAAATTCAAAAGGAAAGTCATTAAAAACGCCCTTCAGCAATTCTTCGGGCCCGGCTTTCCTTCCAAACATGCCGCCGTGAAAACATCTTCACCCTCCTCACCCTCATCTTCAACACTAACTCCGCGTACAATGAACCGTTACCTGGTGCCTCCCGGCAAAAAACTGCGTTTAAAGGATTATTCTCCGGACGATAAATCTCTCTTCTTTGGAACCAAGGAAGAATCCCTGATTGAATTCGACAAACTGAGGGAAGAACTGCAGGAACTGCAGAAAAAACTTTTTGCCCAGCACAAGCACAAAATTCTGGTCATTCTTCAGGCCATGGACGCAGGGGGCAAGGACGGTTGCGTCAAGCATGTCTTTTCCCGGGTGGATCCGCAGGGGCTGCACGTAGTTCCCTTCAAAAAACCTACTACTGAGGAACTGGACCACGATTTCCTGTGGCGCGTACACAAGGAAGTGCCCGCCAAAGGGCAAATCGCCATCTTCAACCGTTCCCATTATGAAGATATCATTGCCGTCCGCGTGAAAAAAATCTTCCCGGACCCGGTCTGGAAACGCCGCTACAAGCACGTCCTCGATTTTGAATCCATGCTTGCGGAAGAAGGCACCGTCATCATCAAGCTATTCCTGAATATCTCCAAGGCGGAACAGAAAAAACGGCTGGAATCCAGGCTTCAGGATCCGGACAAACTTTGGAAATTCTGCATGGATGACCTGGATGACCGGAATCGTTGGGACGAATTCCAGACAGCTTACCAGGATCTCATTGAAAAAACATCTACTCCGGAAGCGCCCTGGTACATTATCCCGGCAGACCGGAAATGGTATAGAAACCTGGTTGTCGCCCGCCTGATGGTAGAAAAACTGCGCCATCTCCAGCTTTCGCTCCCCACTCCCAACTTTGATCCTGCCTCCATCGTCATTCCAGATTGATAAAATCTGTCATAACGATAACAAATTTGTGCATCTTGAAATTATTTTTGTACATTTCTCGGTATTCAGTTGTCCCACTATTATAAAATCTGCATTATTCACAATAACAATCAAAACTTAGAATTTCTAACGCTTGACTGTTCTAGTGAAAAATTGTTAGAAAACAACTTAACGCCCAGAACGTGTAAACATTCTACATAGAAAAACAAAATCAAATGTATTTAGCATCCCAACGAAAGGAGTTCATTCTGAAAACGCTGGCCGAACATGGAGCTGCAAGGACCATCGCTCTGGCCAAACAGATGAAGGTCACGGATGAAACGGTCCGCAATGATTTGATTAACCTTGAAAAACGCGGCTTCCTCAAGCGCGTCCACGGCGGTGCTCTGGCGCTTACTCACAAATCCCTTCATGAAGACATTGTTACTCAAGACGATGTGTCTATCAGGATTGCCAAAAAAACTGTTCAGAATATTCCCGCTTCCGTGGTTATGTTCATTGACAGCAGCACCATGGGCTATCAAATATGCAACCACATCAATTCCAAGGATACGCACGTGGTTTCCAACAACCCCACGTTGCTGACCCGGCTTGAAGGCATTCCGAACCTGAGCTTCTATTGCACGGGCGGACACTTTGACCGCGAAGCCCTGGTCTATGTAGGACAGGACGCCGCCAAGGCTGCCGGCTCCCTGAGCATTGACATGGTTGTGCTAACGCCGGACTGCTACTCCCCCAAGCATGGCGCCGGATACAAGAACATGCTGCAATCCGAATTCATCAAGAGCGTCATCCCCGCGGATGCCAAGGTGATCATCGCCATGCCTTCCACCAGCGTGGCTAACAACCCGGCATTCTATACCGTTGCGCCCTCCCAGGTTTCCATGCTCATCACTGATGAGGCCCTTTCTCCGGAAATGGCCGACCAGATTGAAAAGAGCGGCGTCAAGGTGGAACTCGCCTGACGGCTGTCTGCTTTACAGGAGGCGGAAGTTCATCGGAACTTCCGCCTTTTTTATGATAATCACATACTCTCTCTTTTCCATTCCATCCGGTACTCCCGGCTTCCCGTCAACTCATCCTCCCTGGAGCCGATTTCTTCAAACCCGCCCCGCCGATAGAATGCGCGGGCGCGGGCATTCTCTTCATAAACTCCCACCGTCAGCATTCCCTTGCTGTGTTCCTTTACCCAGTCCAGCAGCGCTGTACCTATTCCTTCACACTGACGTTCCGGCGCCACGAACAGGGCGGCCAGTTCCCCTTCCCCCACCAGGCAGGCAAACCCGACAACGCGACCACCGTCCCTGCACACCCATGTACGCGCCCTGGGCAGGTACACCTGCCTCATATCTTCCACCAGACCGCACCAGAACCCCACGCCCGCAAAAGAATGGGCCTGTTCGGACGCTTTCAGCCAAATATTCAAAACCTCCGTTTCATCCCTATTCTGGTAATGTTCTATCTTCATACATCAATAACAGGTATTCGGCAACCTTCCTGTAGTCTGTACAGATTAGCATGGCGGATGTATGGAACTCAAGAAAGAAAGGCCCGCCTTCCGGTAAAAATGAAAGGAAAGGCCATGCCGGCCGGCTTCTCTTCCATCCTCTTCCTTCAACACACCGCCGGCCCTCAAATTATATAATACGGCTTTCTGAACGAGCGCCCCAACCTTCCCCCCCCCTCCACTACGGCCTGTACACAAGCACCGGGCCGGTACGCGAAGACTGGACGCCGCGCACCTTCCGAACGGCGGCTCCCACCAGAGCCGCCGCCTGTTCCACCTCCTCCTGCGTCGTCATGAAAGACAGGGAAAAACGCAGGGAGGAACGTACCGCCTCATCAGATAATCCCATAGCCGTCAGCACATGGGAAGGCACAGGCTGCAGCGTGTGGCAGGCCGAACCTGCCGAACACAGCAGGCCGGCAGGTTCCAGCAACAGCATCAGCGCTTCCGCCGTACACCCGTCAAACGCCAGATTGGAAGTATTAGGAATACGTTCCGTTCCTCCGGAATGCACCGTCACGCCCCCCACCTGTGCCCTCAGGAGAGCCTCAAAAGAATCCCGCATCCGGGACAGCCGTCCGGCGTCTTCCTCCAAGTGCCTCAATGCCGCCCGCGCCGCCGCACCAAAACCAATGATTCCCGGAACATTCTCCGTGCCGGACCTCAGGCCGTACTCCTGCCCTCCGCCGAACAACAAAGGGGAAAAAGGAGCCCCCGCTCTCCTGTACAGACATCCAATCCCCTTGGGGCCATGAAATTTGTGTGCGGATACGGAAGCATAATCCACTTCCATTCCGTGTAAATCCACGGGAATTTTCCCGGCGCACTGAACCACATCCAAATGCACGGGAACTCCGTGCTTCCCGGCGGAGGAACACAAAACCGCCGCATCCTGCAATGCGCCTGTCTCATTATTGGCCCAGGCAAAAGAAACGCCGGATACTCCCCCCGCGCACATGGACTCCCATTTTTCCGGAATCGCTCTCCCTTCCCCGTCCACGGGGCAGACACGGCCGCAGCCCAGGGCCAGGGCAGTTTTCAGGGAGGCGTCATGGTCCGTGGACAAAACGCCTATCCCACCCTCCCGCACCCCGGCCATCTGGCGGAAAGCCATATTGGACGCCTCCGTTCCGCCGGAAGTAAATATAATTTCCGAAGGAAATGCGCCCAACAGGGCGGCAACGGCCTCACGGGCCTCATCCACGGCCTCGCGCACGCGCCTGGCACAGCCGTAACCGGCGGACGGGTTGAAAAACCGTTCTTTTAAAAACGGCTCCATGGCCTCGTAAACCTCCGGGGCCAGCGGTGTGGTGGCGTTATTATCCCAATAAATCACGCCTTCATAACTCCCCCAATCGCGGGAAGGAGTCAAGCCGGAACATAATGCGCGGCTGCACAAGATCACTCTTCACTTTTACCCGTGATTCCGCATAATGCCTTCCATGCGTTTTCTCATCACGGCAGGCCCCACCAGGGAAGCTATTGACCCCGTCAGATACCTCACCAACCACTCATCCGGGAAAATGGGGTATTGCCTGGCGGAAGCGGCTGTTCACGAAGGCCACAGCGTCCTTCTCATCTCCGGCCCCACGTCCCTGGACATTCCGCACGGAGTGGACTTCCTGCCGGTGGAATGTGCCCAGGAAATGTATGATGCCGTCAAAAACCAGGCCCCCTACGCAGACGCGGCCATCCTCAGCGCCGCCGTGGCGGATTACCGCCCCGTCTCCGTTCCGGACCGCAAAATCAAGAAAACGGGGGAACGCATGATTTTGGAACTGGAACGTACTGCGGACATTCTGGGCTCCATGCGCGCGGAATTCGGCTTCAGAGGCATTCTGGTAGGCTTCGCGGCGGAAACTCATGACGTGGAAAATTACGCGCGCGGCAAACTGGAACGCAAGCGGTGCGACATGATTGTGGCCAACGACGTTTCCCGCAGCGACATTGGTTTCAACTCCTCTGAAAATGAAGTGCTGCTCGTTTATCCGGACCGGACGGAGCTTTTGGAAAAAGCGCCTAAAACGCAAATTGCCCTCCAGATCATTGAGCGCGCATGCCGTCTCGCACAGGGGAAAGCTCCGTCATGCCGGCCGGCAGACCCGTTCCACGCTTGAACCGGAAGAAGGTTTGCCCCACGATTCCATGCCGGCATGTAAATGCCGGCGGCCTTTCCCAAAACTACATTTTCCATTTTCATGCCCGTCACTCTTCAGGATTTAGGCTGGAACGACCACTTTCAACGCGCTTTCGACGCCGTTGCCAAACCAGGCTGGGTGCCGGGGCGCCTCATCCGGGAAACGAAAATCAACTTTACTGCTCTTCTGGAAGGGGGGGAAGATATAGATGCCGTCATCAGCGGCAAACTCTGGCATGACGCGGCCACGGATGCGGAACTGCCCGCCGTTGGAGACTGGGTGGCGATCGATCCAGGGGAAACGGGAGACGAGGCCGTCATACGCTCCATTCTCCCGCGCCAGACCTGTTTTTCCCGCAAAGCCCCAGGGAAAAGCAGCGCGGAACAGGTATTGGGAACCAATGTGGATATCGTGGCCGTGGTGACGGAGCCGGGAACGGACTTCAACCCCAGGCGCATGGAGCGCTACTTCACGCTCATCCGCCGCAGCGGAGCCACCCCCCTCATCCTGCTTAACAAAACGGATCTTTTTTCCAGGGAGGAAGTGGCAACAGCCATGCAAATCCTGCGGGAGCTTTCCCCGGAATGCGCCATGATCAGCATCAGCGCCCTGCACAACAGGGGAATCAGGGAATTCCGCAAATGCCTCTCCAAGGGGAAAACCATCTGCATCGTCGGGTCCTCAGGCGTTGGGAAGTCCACACTGGTCAATACCCTGCTGGGGGATGAATGGCTCTGGACGGGAGAAGTCAATGAAGTAACCGGCAAAGGACGCCATACGACAGTGGCGCGGGAATTGGTGCTCCTCAGGCATGGCGGTTTGCTGATTGATAATCCCGGCATCCGGGAAATCCAGATGTGGACTGATGAACATACTCTCCGTGAAAGCTTTGCGGATTTGACGGAGCTGGCTCATGAATGCAAATTCGCGGACTGCAGCCACGGTAAAGATTCCGGCTGCGCCATCAGGAAAGCCGTGGACGAAGGGAGGCTGGACAAGGAGCGGTACTTGAACTTCCTGAATTTGGAAAATGAAATCGCCCGGCTTGCAAAACGCCAAAAAAAAAGGCAAATGAACGTGGAACGGGCCGGAAAAAGAGACCGGAAAGTGCAGGCCCGGAACTACGAAGACCGCGTGGAACTGGAACGCCGCCACAAACCCAACCACCGCAGCCATGACTGATGCTCCTTCAGAATTGGCTTGTCAAACTGCAAAAACACGCTTAATGGTGAAAAAATGCTATCCTCATGCAGCTTCATCCGCACTTCCCTGGCTCTTCTGGCGTTAGGGACGCTTCCCTTATCCGCAGAAGAACAGGCGGTTCCCGCCGCAGGCGGCCCTGTCGTATCCATTACTGACCTGAACCCCGTAAAGCTGGAGAGGGATTCCCGCAGCAAGCTTCTTGTAGCGCAATGCGCTGTCAATGGAGTCCCATGCAATCTTATTGTGGACACGGCGGCTTCCCACACCACATTTGACATCAAATTCATCAAGAAGAATTTTCCCGGCCTGCCTCTTGAAGACGTTCAAATCGCCCCTGGTTCCAACGTCCGTGCCGCCCCCCGGCTATTTGCCATGCGGTCTTTCTCCATGGGAGGGCTTCATATTAAAAATTTCTTCGGCCTTGCCCTGGATCTTACTCCCCTGCAAAAGGATATGCAGGTGAAGGTGGACGGCATTCTGGGCATCAACTACCTGGGGTTCTCCCCATTCCTGCTGTCCGTCAGGAACGCTTCTCTGCAGTTTCTGGAACGCTCCCGCTTCCCCGTCCAATACATGAAGCCGCTGGATGTGGAACGAGGTCCTTCCGGAATTTTTTACATCCGCTGTTCCCGTGGGGGAGACGCTTTCCCCCTGGCCCTTGACTCCGGCTCTTCTCTTTCCATGGCGCCGGTGGAACAGTGGCCCGTGGATCCGAACGGCCATCAGCTCACCACCAAAGCGACCGACATTAACGGACACAACGGGGATTGTACTGTCATGAAACTGGGTATCCCCTCCACGCTCCGCATGGGACCGGACTTCCAAATGGACGGCCTTTCCTTTGCCGTAACGGGAACAGGGGGCCGATACCAGATTGGCGTGGACACCTTCCAGCATTTTGACATCATCATTGATGCGCCGCAAGGGGAAGTTTTCGCCCTCCCGCCCCATTCCAGGCCGGAGCCTCAGGGGCAAAAAACTCCCGATATTAAACGGGAATCTTGAGCATGATGCAGATCATGCGAATGGTCCGGGCCGTAGCGCCGAAATGGGCCTTCAGCGCCACCTGGGCGCGGGAAGACTGGGCATGAGCTAGCAGGGGATTGTCCAGCATCTCCTTGAGCACGTCCGCCAGACGGTCTTCTCCACACCTGGTGATTCCGTCCACGCCTTCAAGCAGCTGGACCAGGCCATCGAAATTTTCCATATGAGGCCCCGTCAGCACGGGCACGCCGCAGGCGACGGCTTCAGCCGGATTCTGGCCACCGTCCGCCAAAAAGCTTTTGCCGATCACGGCTACATCCGCCAGCGCAGTCCAGTCCCTCAATTCCCCCGTCGTATCCGCGATGTAACAAACATGGTCCTTCAGGGTTTCCGGAATTTCCCCATCAGTCCGCAGCACGCACTGCCAGCCTTGGGCTTCCAGTTCCCGCACCACGGCATGGCGGCGTTCCGCATGCCTGGGCACGATCAGGGGAAAGCCCCCCGCCTTGCGCGCCGCCTCCGCAATCAAAACTTCCTCCCCGTCATGCGTGCTGGCGGCCAGCACTACAGGCTTGCCGCGTTTCAGCTTGTCCAGAATGGAGGCAAACTCCGCATTAACCTCCTTGCGCTCCACCATTTGCTGGTCAAATTTGATGCTTCCCGTTACATGGATGATGGAGGAACGCACGCCCACGGATTCAAACCTCCGGACATCTCCCTTGTCCTGTACACCCATAGCGTCAAGGAAGGAAAAATAATACTTTGAAATCCATTTAAAAGCGCGGTAACGGCTCTCGGATCTGGCGGACATGCGGGCATTAATCATCGCCATGGGTATGCCGCGCACCCTGGCGGCGCGGGCAAAGTTCGGCCACAACTCGGCCTCCACCAGAACAATGGCTTCCGGTTCAAAACGGTCAAAACACCTTCCCGGCAGGCCCAGAAGGTCAAAAGGGGCATAAATCACGCGCACGCCGGGAACCTGCGCATTCACCGCCGTATCATGCCCCGTAGCCGTACTGGTGGCCAGCACGGCGGAACCTCCGCGTTCCCGGAGCCACGCCCGGAGAAACTTGAGAGCCAGCACCACTTCACCC
This sequence comes from Akkermansia sp. UBA7090, assembly GCF_002493465.1. Taxonomy (NCBI): domain Bacteria; kingdom Pseudomonadati; phylum Verrucomicrobiota; class Verrucomicrobiia; order Verrucomicrobiales; family Akkermansiaceae; genus Akkermansia; species Akkermansia sp. UBA7090. Next base: position 121,975 of record NZ_DKYW01000009.1, on the reverse strand, counting down.
ACGCTTACGGCATGCACATACAATACCCCCTTCGGTTCCCGGTTATAGGAGACCCGGTACAGCCCGAAACGCTCCAGAAGCCCCGTGCCGAATCCGCCTCTTCTCTTCTGCTTAAGCAGATAGGAAGGCAGCGTCACCAGCCATCCGACGGTATACAGAATATTGTAGCAGAAGGAAAACAGGAAGGCTTTCATCTTACTTCTCAGGTAATTGGTAGAACAGCAGCATATTTTTCCCGTACCGGCGGGTATCCACCAGATTCAGGCCGTCAATTTCCGCGGCGCCTTCCCTTCCGGTACCCCAGCCCTCCTGCACTTCCGCAATAAACACGCCGCCGTCCTTCAACAGCCCGGCAACTCCTGCCTCCGCCAGCTCAACAATAAAGTCGCGGTCCGCCGGACCCTTGCAATAAGGAGGATCTGCAAAAATAATATCGTACTTCCTGCCGGCCAGCAGGTCTCTTTTTACAAACTGGACGGCATCCCCCTGGATAACGGTTCCGCCTTCCAGGCCTGTTTTGATGAGATTGGCCTTGGCCGCCGCGCAGGAGAGACGGGAAAAATCCACCATGCGGGCGTTTCCCGCCCCACGGCTGAGAGCCTCCAGGCCGAAAGCGCCGGACCCGGTAAACAAATCCAGCACGTCGGCCCCGTCCATCAGCGGATTCAGGATGGAAAAAACGGCCTCCCTGACCCGGTCTGTCGTGGGACGCACTTCCCCTTTGGGAACAGACAGGGTTATGCCGCCGGCCTTTCCGCTGATAATACGCATTGTTGTCTTACCGGAAATGAAAGAAACATCATATCCCTACTGGCGGGCCTTGGCCTTGGCCTTCTCCAGCAAAGGGTCCCCCGCGATGCGGGTGACGGGAACGCGCAGAACGATGGACTGGTTGGCAATGGCAACATTGTCCGGGTTCTTTTCGGACATGTTGTAAACGAAATAGGCATATTTGCCGTCCTTGCTCTTGCCCGCAATGATAGTCTCCGTCAGGGTGGAAAGGATGGTTTTCTTTTCCATCGTCCATTCCTTGCCGCTCCACGCGCCATACACATTCAGTTCGTCATAGGACACGTCCCCTTTCAGGGACAGGGTTCCGTTGGGAGAAATCCACGACTTGGTGCTGGAATCATACTTCAGCGTGCTCATCGGCAGCGGCCCCTGCTGCGCCACAGCAGCCAAATCCCATATATTCCGTTCTCCCGAAGCGAAAATGCCCAGGGCCACAGGCGCTACTTCCTGCACCTGCTTCAGCTTCCAGCACTCCAGATACTTGGCATACTCGTCCTTGGTCCAGCCCAGGCGTTCATCATACGGGACGGGCTGGCCGGGGACAATCTGGCTGACAAGCTCTTTCTTGTCCTTGTCGGGCAGGGAGGCGAAAACGCCGTCTATCTTTTCCATAAACGGCTGCAGACTTTCATCAAGCACAACGCTGACGGCGGCGGCTTCCGCCATTTTGCCGACCGGGAGATATTCGCCAACTATTTCCGGCTTTTCCGCTGCGGACAGGGAAGAAACCAGAACGGGGACCATCAGTGTTAAAGCCAGATTGCGGAGCGCTTTCATAACGTGTTCGTACATTTTACTCAACAAAAGACCCTTGGCAAGAGTCAAAGTGAGTGTTATCCGTATGCATATCATGAGTTGGAAGTTACTTTTCACTACCCTGTCCGCCGCTCTGTGCCTTGCTTCCTGCGTATCCACCCCGGCATCACGCATCCAGAAAAATCCGGCCCTTTTCAATTCCCTCCCGCCCAACCAGAAAACACTGGTGGAATCCGGGCAAATTGCGGAAGGGATGTCTCCGCCGGCCGTTTTCCTGGCCTGGGGGGACCCCTCCGCCGTAGCGGAAGGCAACCTTAACGGGAAATCCGCCACGCGCTGGATTTATTCCTCCCTTCAGCCGGTTTACACTCCGCCGCCCTCTTTCTGGGCCGGACCTTACTGGGGCGGCCCCTACTGGGGGCCGGGCTTCTACCGCCCCTATTACCCTTATTACAATGATGTCACCTACGTTCCAGTAAACACCGGATACGTGCTCTTTATCAACGGCAAAGTGCAATCCTGGGAACGCAGACGCTGACGACAACGGGATCTGCGCCATGAAATGGAATAAGGCGGCGCAGCCAAAAGGAGGGCTATCTCCCGCTGGCGCGCCGTTTTTCTCTCCGCGTTTCCAAATGCCTCTCTAATCCCCGCCCTCGGACAGGGGGCGTTCCAGTTCCTCCCGGAATTTGGGAAAGAACGCTTTCAATTCCCCGGAAACCTTCGGGTATTCCAGCCTCATTTCCGCCAGGGCCTCCACAATGGCGCACAAGCAGACGAGCCGGGAATACCACTTGTTGTCCGCCGGCACCACATACCATGGAGCCTCCCGGGAAGAGGTATGGCGTATCATCTCCTCATACGCTTTCTGGTACTGGCCCCAGAATTCGCGTTCGTGGATATCTCCTTCTGAAAACTTCCAGTTCTTGTCCGGAGTATCCAGCCGCGCCAGAAGGCGCTTTCTCTGTTCCTCCGGAGAAAGATTGAGGAATATTTTCACAATGCTCGTCTTGTTGGTGAGCAGGTGGCGTTCCAGATTATTAATGGACCTGAACCTCTCCTCCCAGAAAGCACTTTTGGCATGGGCGGGATTAAATCCCTCTCCGGCCAGAAACTCCGGATGCACGCGCACGCTAAGAACTTCTTCATAATAGGAGCGGTTGAAAATGCCAATCATTCCCCGCCTGGGCAGACGGGATACACACCGCCACAGGAAATCATGGCTCCGCTCCAGCGTGGAAGGCTGCTTGAAGCTGCTGACTACGCACCCCTGCGGATTGACGCCTCCCATCACATGCTTCACAATGCCATCCTTCCCCGCGCTGTCCATCGCCTGCAACACCACCAGCAGAGCATAAGACTCGCTGGCATACAATACTTCCTGAAGCTGTGCCAGCAATTCGATGCCCTTTTCCAGGTTATCCACGGCCTCTTTCTTGCTGTCTTTGCCCAGTTTGCCGAGATCGCCCGGGTCATAGCGGGACAACTTGAATCCCCTGCCGTCCGTCACCCGGTACGGTTCAATAAATTTCCTGCATCTTTTGACCAGGCGGGAAGAAATATCCATCATTCCTATAATGACACCGCCCCTTCTCAAACTGTTGAAACAACAGTAAAACATCAATGCTTTTCTGTTTGAAGGATTCCACCCCGGCGATAGACGACACTTCCCGGCATAAATCAAGAACGTTCATCCTTGCCGGGCCCCATTGCATAAAAGCAGAAGTTAACCTCACTGCCCTGCAATAAGATCCAGCCGTGCAGTAAAAACGGCGCAATCAAAAAACAACCAGCGTCTTTGGCCCCCTCCTGAAAAAACAGGATGATAAAAATATCCAGAATATATTAAATAACTTTATCCAACAGCCTTCCGTTCCCTGCTGCATGGCGCACAATACAGTATAACTTCATCAATCCAAAAATTTTGATTATTCAGGGAAACAAGAAGAACAAAAAAGTAAAATCCGCCATGTTTGACGCCTTCGTCATTGCCTTTCCCCGCTCTTTCTTGTTCCCGGCACATAGTGCAGGTCAATATGGCGGGACTGCATCTCCGGCCCTGTTTTTTACAGGAAAAAAATCACACTTCTATTGAATATCAATGAACAGATATTCAAATAGATTTATTTTTCTTCTTATCTCTGCAACTTTGAAAAGCTCTGAATGCTTTTATCCCGGAAAATATATTGCCGCCGGATACGCAATCCGCGGGAAAATGTAATTTCTATGAATATTGCTTAAAATAAAAAACTTACTCACCAAAACGAACCTGGTCTGCGGGAGTATTTTCCAGCTTGCAGTCTTCAAGAGTCCATGTGCATGGAGGCAGCACCTTGTTATCTTTAATCAGAATATTGGCGCATCTTCTGAATTGGAAAGGTTTCTGCCCCCACCCCTTAAACTCATCATTGTAAATGACTTTATTATTGATAAACCTGAGGTTGTCCGTGGAAATGGCGAACAGCAGCGGCACATCGAACGTCTTGAAAACATTATTTTCTATCAGCACATTGCGATGATAGTAATCCTTCTGTCTCCCCAGCTGCTTGACTTCCGGGTAAATGGAAATAATGGCATTCGTAAACTGGTAGCGCGAGGTCAGGTTGTTAATGAACGTATTTTTGCGGATCACCACTTCATGGCAGGCGCCGCTTTCATACCACCCCTGGGCATCCCCTGCCAATAGAATGGCGGAGCCGGAGGAATGGTCAAACAAATTGCCCTCCACCAGCACTCTCTCCGGAGTTGTGAAAAGAGATCCTCGTGCACGGTTGTTGCGGACGATATTGTCGCGGAAAACCACGGAAGGGTAAAAATCCGCATTCTCCACGGCATCCCCGGCCCTGACGGAGGGGGGAAGCGGCTCTTCCACCGTAATCACCAATTCCGAGGAACTTTTTTTCACGGCCGTTTTCACAGTGGCCGTTCCTCCGGGTTCCAGCGTAGGACCGTTGATGAAACGGATTTTTTCACCGGGAAGAAATACCTCAAACCCCACCGCCTGACGATGCATGTATTTGCACTTCAGGGTATGACTGTCCACTACTTCCATCACGCCCAGGCAGGTGGAATGGACATTGATGGCGTCATCCATCATCCCTTCGAAAAGGGCTTTCTCCACCACGATTGCGCCCCGGGTATTGGAAAAATGGGTAGCGTCCGCTCCGGCGGTGTGCACGCGCCCCGTACCTTTCCTGACCATGACTCCGCCGCCTTTCATATGAAAATCCTCCGACCGCTGGACCAGCAGCGCCATGCCTGAACTCTGGTGCAGGGATACGTCATTCAGTGATGTTTTCCGCGCCCGGTACACCACGCATCCCGGATGGGGACGGTTGTAATTCCGCAGCACCAGCGTATCCCCCGGCTTGATTCCCTTCTGCTTGAGGTTCCAGTCCAGACGGAGACGGTTCCCGCCCAGCGGCTCCACATGTCCGTTCCAGCCGATGTCCGATGTATTGGCGATGATATGTCCCGTCCCCTTCTCAAAGGCCATGCAGTGTCCCATCCCTTCTTCCCAGCCTTTCCCCTGAAAGACGAATCTGTTGTTCCGAATTTCGTAAGGATAGGCTTTTTTGTCTATTTCCACTTCCGTAAACCGGTCGTCCGCCTTCATGACGCGCGCCTCCGTGCACCAGGACCGTTCGTAATCCACGGCCAAACGGTTGACGCTGACATTTTCGCAGTCCATCACCAGCAGGGGAACCACCTTGCCATGAAAAAGAAACAGGGAACCATTGCCCTCCACGCGGACATTTCTCAAATCGGCCAGGGGCACGCACACCGGATGAATCAGCGGCTGGTCATGGTTGGAAATATGGAAGCTCATGTTCAAAGCCCCCTCCGGATAAAAATGGTAAACGCCCCCGGGGATGTTCAAAACGCCTCCGCCCTGCTTTCGGAGAGCGGAAACGGCTGCCCTCAGCGCCGGCCCCTGGTCTTTTCTGACGCCGGGAACCATGCCGAATTCAGAGGCATTCACCACAGCTCCCTTCGCCCCCTGCCCACTTCCTCCCGTCTTCCAGGCCAGGTCCACCCAGTCCGCATGATCGTAGGAATTGTTGTCCACCCGGTCGGCCATCAGGTAAAGATGCCGTATGCCGTTTTCCGCCACCGGAATGGAAAACTTCTTCGCGGCCATCCCCCTCTTCATCACGCCGGAACTCCACAAAACCCCGGAACCGCTCATCACGCGGAATTCCACGCTTCCGTCCCCATCCGCACCGTCATCAACGCCGCATGCTCCTTCCAGCCTCAGAATTTTCGGGGTTTCCGGAACGGGAAGGGGAATCATGGACGTAGCGTGCGTACCGATTCCCGTGGCATATTTCTTGCCGCCTATGCTCAACCCCGCATTACTGAAAGAACGGTCCAGCCGGGTTTCCCCCGTCTCCTGGCGGGCCATCAGCAGGCTGGAGGCAGGCACTTTCACGGCGATGGCTCCAGATTGGGCAGCTTCTTCCCCGCCTAGGGACTGCGCCGGGAAAAATCCCGCCAGACACGCTGCCGCTGCAAAACTCCATGAAAACATCCGGACGAACATATATATCCTTTATACCCTTTTCCCGTTTTTCTTCTATCGAAAAAATTTCAATCCCTGAAAAAGACCATCATTAAGAGAAAAGAGAGATTGCCTTCCCCGTCAAATTCAGAAACACTGTTTCCATGCGATCAGCATTCTTCCTACTGCCCGGCATCCCGCTGGCGCTTTCCTCCTGCGGGCGCGGAGGCGCCACGCTTGAAACGGATAACGTCCAGGCGGAATGGTTCCCCAACGGCAGTAGAACGGAGATTGTCCTGGAAGGGGAAAGCGAACCCGTTTCCGAACGGGAAGTCCGGCATTCCTCTTCCGGCATGACTCTTTTTTACCATTCGCTGGGGGAAGGAAGAGGAACGCTGGAAAGCACAGGAAGGGGGACGGAAACGGCTACAGTAACATACAGCCAGGGAGCCTCTTCCACAGTGCTGCATTTCAAAACGCCCTCCCGGGAAGTATTCCTGAATGATGTAAGCCGCCTGGACGCGGAGGGCAAAACGGCCCTCCTGAACGGCTGGAGCTGCCGGGAACGGGGCACAGCCCGGCTCCGCACCGGGACAGCCGGAACCATGACCACGAAGAAAAACGTTCCATGAACCTTCTGAGACTACTGAAAACGGGAACATGGAAAATCCCGTGCACACTTCTGCTTGCCGGAGCGCTGGCCCTGGCGTGCCTCCAGTGCTCCGTCCGCTCCCTGGTGTACCTGCCGCCCCAGCCCAGGGACAAAACCGCGTATCTGGAAAAACGGGCCGCCTGGGAACCGCATCGGCGCACCTTCCACCATAATGGGGCCAAACTCAGCGGCTGGCTTATTGAAAAGAAGGGGCAGCCCCTCCTGGTATATTACGGGGGAAACGCCATGGACATCTCCATGATGCTTCCCTACCTGGACCGGTTTCCCCATGCCAAGCTCCTGGTCAATTACCGCGGGTACGGGCTCAGCACCGGCACCCCCACGGAACAGGATATTATGGGAGACTCCCTGGCTATTCTTGACTCCGTGCTGAAGGAAACCGGAAGAACGCCGGATGACGTCATTCTGGTCGGGCAAAGCCTCGGTTCCGGAGTCGCTACCCAGGTAGCCTCTGTCAGGCACGTGAAAAAACTGGTGCTGCTGGTTCCTTTTGACAGCCTTCTGGAAACCGCCCGGGGCCTCTTTCCGTACCTGCCCGTCAGGCTTCTCCTTCCGGACCACTTCCGGTCGGACCTGGCCGCGCCCAAAGTCGCCTGCCCTGTCAGCATTCTGGCCGCGGGAGCGGATGAAGTCATTCCGCCGAACCACGCCAAACGGCTTCGGGACTGTTTCTCCGTACCGGTCAGCTACCAGGAATTCCCCGGAGCCATGCATAATACCATCTGGTCCAGCCCCGGCTTTGACAAAGCATTTTCCCAAAGCATCGGGTACTAATCCGTTTCATTCCGCAGGGGCCAGAGACACGCGGCGCAGGCAGCTTCCTTCATGTTCCAGCAACAGCCATGAGGCTTCTTCCGGAAGCGCTTCCGGAAACAGGTTGGCCCATTCGACAATGAGCACGGTCTCTCCGTCCAGATACTCTTCCCACCCTATGCCGGTCAGCTCGGACTCATCCTTCAGGCGGTAAAAATCAAAATGGCACGCCGGCAGACGGCCGTCAGCATGCTCATGCACCAGGGAAAATGTCGGGCTGGCTGCCGCCTCGGAGCTCCCCAGCCCCTCCATAATGCCCTGGGTCAGGTGCGTCTTTCCGGCCCCCAGCTCACCCACCACGCCCAGAATTTCACCGGGCATTAAAATTTTACCTATTCGCCTTCCCAGTTCCCTCATTTCCTCCGGGGAATGAGTCAAAACGGGACCGTTTTTAAAAATTTTATGCCATTCGCTCATTTTTTCATGAAATTTTGCTTGTCTAAAAGAAAGTCATATGGTTTATTGCGGCTCCCGCATCTGCGGGCGAACCTTAACAGTGATAGCAATGGCATACGCAATTTTCAAAACAGGTGGCAAGCAGTACCGCGTCCAGACGGGCGACGTGATCGACGTTGAATGCATCAATACCCTTGAAGAGGGGGCCGAAGCAAGCTTCGATCAGGTGCTTATGGTGGAAAATGACGGAAAAGTGACCGTCGGCGCCCCCATGGTGGAAGGAGCTACAGTCTCCGCCAAGGTGGTCAGCCAGTTCCGCGGCAAAAAGATCATCGCTTTCAAATTCAAGCGCCGCAAGGGCTTCCACAAGAAAAAAGGTTCCCGCCGCGCCATGACGAAGCTGGAAATCACCGCTATCAACGCCTAATCTCAACCCTTAATTTTTATTATCTTATGGCTCACAAGAAAGGTCAAGGTTCTGTCAAGAACGGTCGCGACTCCCGCAGCAAGCGCCTCGGCGTTAAAAAATTCGGCGGACAGGAAGTGATCGCGGGCAACATCATCATCCGCCAGCGCGGCACCAAGTGGCACCCCGGCAAGGGCGTAGGCATGGGTCGTGACTACACCATCTTCTCCCTGGTGGACGGCCGCGTGTTCTTTGACCGCGAAGGCCGCCGCGTCAATGTGGCTCCGGAAGGATCTGAAGCCGCCAACTAAATTACGGATTACTCTATCTCCCTGCAGGGGCGGCCATCCACAGGGATGACCGCCCCTTTTTCTACCCTTCTCCGCGCTCCAACAAATAACAGGAATTGTTCTTGCAAAACAATTACCCCTCCCCCACTATCCACGCAGAGCATGAAAAATAAGATATGAATCCCAAAACAGATTCCAAGCAGGCCGTCCGCACCGCCTCTACCCTGCCGGTCATTTCCGGGTTGAGACTTACCAAGCAAAGGCAGGAAGTCTATCAGGTTCTTCTGGAACAAAGGGATCATCCTACGGCCAATGAAGTTTACCAGCGGGTACGCAAAAAACTCCCCAGCATTTCCCTGGCCACCGTTTACAACTGCCTAGAGGCTCTGGTGAACCACGGCCTGGTCAATCAGGTCAACTTTGAACGCAGCTCTTCCCGCTTCTGTCCCAATCTCGTTGAACACGGCCACTTCCAGGACACCCGGACCGGACGCATTTATGACATCACCATCAAGGAAGGCGTGGACCTGAAGGAATTCATCAACCTGCCCGACGACGTGTGCGTGGAAGAAGCCCAAATCACCCTGAGGGGGTCCATCACCACGCCGCAGGGCTAACTCTCTTTCATCATCATGAGTCTGGTCATTAAAAATTTGCACGCCAATGTGCAAGGCACGGAAATACTTAAAGGCATCAATCTGGAAATTCCCAAAGGAGAGGTGCATGCGATCATGGGGCCCAACGGTTCCGGGAAAAGCACTTTATCCAAAGTGCTTTGCGGACATCCGGACTATGAGGTAACGGAGGGGGAAGCCTGGCTGGACGGACAGAACCTGCTGGATATGAGCATTGACGAGCGCAGCAGGGCGGGACTCTTCCTGGCATTCCAGTATCCCATGGAAGTTCCCGGCGTCTCCAACGCCAACTTCCTTCGTGCGGCCATGCAGGCCCGCATGCCCCACGGGGAGGAACTGGATGCGGTCACCTTCTACAAAACGCTCTATGCAAAAATGGACCAGCTCGGCATGGCCCGCAAATTTACGTCCCGCGCCGTTAACGAAGGTTTTTCCGGTGGAGAGAAAAAGCGCAATGAGGTGCTGCAAATGCTTCTTCTGGATCCCCTGTACGCCATTCTGGATGAAACGGATTCCGGCCTGGACATCGATGCCCTCCGCATTGTCTCGGAAGGGGTCAACTCCATGCGGTCCCCCTTCCGCAGCTTCCTGGTTATCACCCACTACAAACGCCTGCTGGACTACATCAGGCCGGATGTGGTCCACGTGCTGGCTGACGGGCGGATCGTCCGGACCGGAGGCGGAGAACTGGTGGACGAACTGGAAAGCAGGGGATACGAGTTCCTGAAAGACACGGAAACAGCGGAAAAGGCGTAATGCCGCCATCCGGCCATCAATCATGAGCGATACACCTGACATGCCAGAGAACGGGAACACACAGAACCTGTTTGACTTCGACCGGAGTAAGGGAAACTTCTCCTTCCCGGAGCGCCATAAATTTGATGCCGGATACGGCCTGACGGAGGCCACCATTGACTACATCTGCGACGTCAAGGACGACCCGGAATGGGTGCGCCAGTTCCGCAAAAACGCGCTTGCCGTTTTTGAAAGCAAGCCCATGCCCATCCACTGGGCTTCTCCGGATATTAAAAAAATAGATTTCTCCCAAATCCGCTACTACCTCTCCGACGGAGAACGGCCCAAACGAAGCTGGGACGACGTGCCGGAGGACGTCAAGCGCACCTTCGAACGCCTGGGCGTCCCGGAACAGGAACGCCAGTTTCTGGCGGGCGTGGAAGCCCAGTACGACTCCGAATCCGCCTACTCCAACATGAAGGAGGAACTCCGCAGCCAGGGCGTTATCTTCGTCAACTCCACGGAAGGCCTGAAACACCATGAAGACGTCTTCCGCCCCTGGTTTGGAAAAGTCATTCCCACGGGAGACAACAAATTCTCCGCCCTGAACAGCGCGGTATTTTCCGGAGGTTCCTTTATTTACGTGCCCAAAGGGGTTAAACTTAAACATCCTCTCCAGGCCTACTTCCGCATCAACTCGGAAAATTTCGGGCAGTTCGAACGAACTCTCATCATTGCGGACGAAGGAGCGGAACTCATGTACATGGAAGGATGCACGGCGCCCCAGTTTGAAACTTCCACCCTCCACTCCGCCGTTGTGGAGCTGGTCGCGCTCAAGGGAGCGAAAATTCAGTACGTCACCGTGCAAAACTGGTCCTCCAATGTCTTCAACATGGTCACCAAACGCGGCCTTGCCATGGAAGATGCGGAAATCCGCTGGATAGACTGCAACATTGGCTCCGGCCTCACCATGAAATACCCGGCTGTGGTGCTCAAGGGCAGGCGCGCGCGCGGGGAAGTCATCTCCATCGCCCTGGCAAACACGGGCCAGCATCAAGATACGGGGGCCAAAATGATCCATGCGGCGGACGACACTACGTCCAACATCGTTTCCAAATCCATCAGCATTGGCGAAGGGCGCGCCAGCTACCGGGGCCAGGTAATCATGGGCAAAGGGCTCAAGGGTTGCAAAAACAACACGGAATGCGACGCCCTTCTTCTGGCGGCCAACAGCCGTACGGACACCTACCCCGCCATCACGGTAAAAGGGGATGGAGGCACGGTGCAGCATGAGGCGTCCGTCTCCCAGGTCTCCGAAGAAATGCTTTTTTACATGCAGCAGCGGGGCATTCCGAAAGCTGCGGCGATGTCCCTGGCCGTCAATGGATTCATTAACGACCTCGTTCAGGAATTCCCCATGGAATACTCTGTGGAGCTGCGCAGGCTCATTGATCTGGAAATGGAAGACAGCATCGGATAAGGAGGGAAATAATGGACCATTTGCTTAACGAAGAACAATTCCCCGCAGGCATTCTTCCCGCATGGTTTGAAGCCCGGCGCCGCCATGCCCTGGAGCAGGCGGAACAGCTTCCGGGACCTTCCCGCCATATGGAATCCTGGCGTTTCGGCGCCCCCGGCAACGAATCCCTGGAACATGTGGAAGCGGCTCCTCCTGCAGATCCGGAAACCTTGGCCCCCATCATCAGGGAACGTGCCTCCATGCCGGAGGCCCTCCGCATTGTCTACGCCAACGGAATCCCCGTTTCCATCCCGGAAGAACTGCCGGAAGGTCTTTCCGTAATGGATATGGAAGACTTTGTGCTGCAATGCCCGGACACCGCCCGGAAATACCTGGAAACAGAGACGGAAACGCTCGGTTCCGAAAAACTGTCGGCATTGGCGACGGCCCTCCAGCACAACGGGCTGGTTATTATGGCGGACAGGGAAATCTCCCTCCCTCTGGAAATACTCCACTTCATTTCCGGAGATAACGTGGCCGTTTTTCCCTCCACGCTGCTCATTGCGGAAACCGGGAGCCGCCTGCGTATTCTGGAACGCCACATTAGCGCAGACCATGGCCGCCAATTCTGCGGAGCGCTCCAGCAGTACCATCTTTCCTCCGCGTCATCTGTCAAATACGCGCTGGTTCAGGAACTTAACAGCCGTTCCCGTGCCGTGGAGCTTTCCCATATGATGGCGGATGATTCCGCGGAAATGGAACATCTCGTCAGCCATCCCGGCGCGGCATGGGCCAGGCAGGAGACGGTCTGCATCCTGAACGGAGACGGCGCAGGAGTCCGTCTGCTTTCCGCCAACCATCTCAAGGAAAACAAGAAGCTGGACCAGAGAACCTGCCAGAAGCACCTTTACCGCGGAGCCTCCAGCAACCTGCTTTACGCCAACGTGCTTGACGACGAAGCCAGCAGCATTTTCAGCGGCATGATCCTGGTGGCGGAAGGAGCACATGACACCAGCGCCTATCAAAGCAACCGCAATCTCATTCTCAGCCCCAGAGCGGAAGCCAACTCCATTCCCGGTCTGGAAATCCTGGCGGACAGAGTGCAGTGTTCGCACGGTTCCGCCACATCCTCCATTTCTCCGGAAGAAATCTTCTACCTGCTTTCACGGGGAATTCCGGAGCAGACGGCGCGCAGCATGATTGCCCAGGGCTTCCTGAAACATGCCTTGGACCAATTTGGCGATGAGACCATACGTGCCGCGGTAGAAAGCCTTATCCTGCCCTGACCGCTATTTCATGAAAACAAAAAAGGCGGAGAAAAGGTCCTCCCTATCCCCTCTTTCCCGTCCTGACATTCATGTGCCTCTGCAAGAAAACTGTCACAAGCAGAAACAGGGCCGTTCCCCCCATCATGCTGTAATACCATTCACGGTAAGGCGTATGGTACTGAAGGAGGATTTCCGTCTGCTGCTCCGAATCCGGGACAGAAACAAGAATGGAATAACGCTCAGTACTGGATAAAGGAAGCTCTTCTCCCTTCCCGGTGCGGGCGCTCCATCCCCTGGAATAGCTCTCAAGCACAGACAACTCCTTTGTTCCCGGCGGCACGGTGACATGGATTTTGTTATTCGTTCTCCAATCCGGAACAACAGGGGAAAAATGATTTTCTTCCCCTTGGGCGCGGACGAAATAGCGTCCACGGTACAAGGGATTTTTCAGCAAGCAGAAATTTCCCGTTTCCTGAACCAGAATCCACCCGTCAAGATCTGCAAGTTCTTTTCCCTTAGAGTTACAGCTTGACTCCGGATTGTAAATCCGCCCTCCCCCCTCAAGGAAGAGCGTGTTTCATTGAAAAACGCTTCACCAGGAACTATTTTCATTCTGAATTTCCGGTTCAGCATCTTAAGCAATGCATCAAAAAATCTGGCGGGGATGATAAGAACCAGAACAAACAGGAACAGCGTGAATAAATAAGTAATCCGAAATAAAAGGAAACCGGCAGGTTCGCCATGTGAGCCTCTCATCCGGCAAGGAAAGCGAAACTGTTTTTTGAAACAGGGAAGAGTGTTCCTCCGTTATTATTATCGTATGGTCACCTTTTACAACATCACTCTCTCCGCCGCCTTTTCCCTGCTGATGCTGTCTGTGGCGGAAGCGGCACGGCCCAATGTGGTCCTCATCAATGCGGATGATCTTGGCTGGGCGGAAGTGGGCTGCTACGGCCAGAAAAAAATTAAAACCCCGAACATTGACAGGCTGGCATCCGAAGGACAGCGATGGGTTTATTTCTATTCCGGGGCTCCGGTTTGTTCCCCCTCCCGCAACGTGCTGATGACGGGCAAGCATACGGGCAGCTGCGACGTACAGGATTTGAAACGCGTGGACGCGGGCGAAAACTGGCGCGACCTCAAAGGAGACTGGCCTATCGAAGAAAAAACCTACACTCTGCCGGAAGCCATGAAAAAAGCCGGTTACGCCACAGCGGTATTCGGTAAATGGGGAATTGGGGATTTCGGCTCCACCGGAGCGCCGGACAAACACGGCGTGGACAGGTTCTATGGCTACACGGACCAGAAAGCCTGCCACACCTACTATCCTCCATACCTCTGGAATAACGGAAAGAAAGAAGTTCTCAACACTTCCCTGACAGCCGCCACCATCGGACACGGTTCCCAGCCTAAAGGGGAAGTTCTGGCGGACACCTACCGCGCAGAACAGCACAGTTCCGATCTTATTGCGGATAAAATGCTGGAATTTGTGAGGGAAAAGGCCCATGGAAAACAACCGTTTTTCCTGTATTACGCCCCGCTGGAACCCCATGTGGCCATGCAGCCTCTTCAGGAATGGATTGACCTCTATCCCCGCGAATGGGACAAATCCCCCTACCGCGGCAACCGGGGCTATCTGCCCCATCCCCGCCCCCGGGCCGCCTATGCAGGCATGATTTCCCAGATGGACCACAACGTGGGACGCCTGCTGGACACGCTGAAAGCCTGCGGCCTGGACAAAAACACCATCGTCATTTTTACCAGTGACAACGGCACCACCCATGATGCAGGAGGGGTGGACCACCGTTTTTTCAACTCCGTAGCCGATCTCAAAGGGTTGAAAGGACAGCTTTATGAAGGCGGCATACGTGTCCCCGGCATTATCCGCTGGCCTGGGAAAATAGCTCCGGGAAAAACCATTGCCCAGCCGGCCTTCCATGCGGACGTGATGCCTACGCTGTGCGCTCTGACGGGGGCGGATGCAGGTTCCCCGCTGGGAACGGACCTCTCCCCTGTCCTTCTGGGCAAAAAATCCGCCCTGCATGACAGGAAACCCCTGGTTTGGGCAGGAGGAGGCTACGGTGGCCAGGTAGCCGTCCGTTTCGACTCCAAGAAAGTCATCCGCCGCAACCTGTTTCCCGGTAAAAAACCGGACAACTGGGAAGTGTACGATATCGTGAAAGACCCCGCAGAGAAAAATAATATCGCCGCAGAAAACCGTGACCTGATCAACAGAGCCATCGCCATTCTGGACAGGGAATACCAACCCGCCCCCGGATTCCAGGCCCTGCGTTACAGGGCCCCGGAACAATAGCCGAACAAGAAAGCGGGAAAGAAGGCCCCACGATCCGCCTCCGCCGCCATTCTGCCCTTGACGCGAACGGCTCCGGGATTAGTCTTTCACGCATGAGTTTGACATCTTCCCTCCTTTCCAGGGTTCTCGGGGGCAGTTCCTGCTCCAGAGAAGAATTGATAGCCCTCAGCCGGGAACCGCTGGAAGAGTTGTGCCAGGCGGCCAACGCCATCCGGGAACATTTCTGCGGGAATATCTTCGACCTCTGCACCATCATCAACGGCCGCAGCGGCAAATGTTCGGAAAACTGCAAATACTGCGCCCAGTCCGCCCACTACTCCACGGCAGTGGAGGAATATCCCCTTTTAAGTGATGAAGCCCTCCTGGCGGGGGCCAGGTACAATGACGAACGCGGCATTCTGCGTTACTCCATCGTCACCTCCGGCAAGAGGCTGACGGATGAAGACGTGGACCGGCTCTGCGCCAGTTACCGGCACATCGCCGAACATTGCGGCATCTCTCTCTGCGCCTCCCACGGCCTTATTTCCAAGAAGCACTGCGAGCAGTTGAAAGCCGCGGGCGTTTCACGCTACCACAATAACCTGGAAACCTCCCGCCGCAATTTTCCAAACGTTTGCACCACCCATACGTACGACGACAAACTGCAAACCATCAAATGGGCGCTGGAAGCCGGGCTGGAAGTTTGCAGCGGCGGCATTATGGGGCTTGGAGAGACCATGGAGGACCGGATAGACATGTACATGGACATTGCCGCGCTGGGCATCAAATCCATGCCCGTCAACTTTCTGATCCCCATTCCCGGAACGCCGTACGCGGACATGACTCCTCTGGGAGAGGAAGAGCAGCTGCGCATCGTGGCCCTGGTGCGGTTCATCATGCCGGACGGCTTCGTCCGCATCGCCGGCGGAAGGAACACCATGAAGGACCACGGCAGGAAAATCTTCATGTCCGGAGCGAATGCCGCCATCTCCGGAGACATGCTCACCACCGTCGGCGTCACCATCCGGGAAGACCTGGCCATGCTGGCGGAACTGGGATATGAAGTCCGCATGAAATAAGATCCGCCCCATTTCCGCGACTTTTGCCATGAACCACTCCGACTGGTCAAAAAAAGATCTGGAATACATCTGGCATCCCTGTTCCCAGATGAAGGATTACGAAACGCTGCCTCCTATCGTGATCGACCACGGGAAAGGCGTCAGCCTGTATGATGTGGACGGGAAACGCTATCTGGACGTGGTCAGCTCCTGGTGGTGCAACCTGCTGGGCCACTCCCACCCCAAAATCAACCGCGCCATCAAGGAACAGCTTGATTCCCTGGAGCATGTCATCTTCGCCAACTTCTCGCACAGGCCGGCTATCACCCTGTGTGAAGAACTGATGAAGAAAATCCCGCGGGGGCTCTGCAAATTCAATTTCTCCGATAACGGTTCGGCATCCATCGAATCCGCGATGAAAATGAGTTTCCAATACCACTACCAGACCGGAAACCGCCAGAAAGTACGTTTCATGTCCCTGAGCGACGCCTATCACGGAGAAACCCTGGGAGCCCTCTCCGCAGGAGGCCTGGACCTGTACTCGGAACTTTACAGGCCTCTTCTGCTGGACATCGTGCGCATTCCCGCCCCGGATTGCTACCGCTGCCCCAAGGGGAACAAACGCGGCTGCTGCCAGGCGGAATGCATTGACGCGGCACAGGAAGCCTTTGCGCGCCATGGAGACGAATGCGCCGCCCTGCTGGTGGAACCCCTGCTCCAGGGCTCCGCGGGCATGCGGATGTACCCTCCCGCCTATCTGGCGAAACTGCGCTCCCTGTGCGACGCCTACAACGTGCACCTCATCGCGGATGAAATCGCCACCGGTTTTGGCCGTACGGGGAGCATGTTCGCCTGTGACCAGGCCGGCGTTTCCCCGGACATCATGTGCGTCTCCAAAGGGCTCACGGGCGGTTATATGCCCATGTCCATCACCATCACCACGCAGAAAATTTACGACGCCTTTTATGCGGACTACAGGGAAGGAAAAGCGTTCATGCACAGCCATACCTATTCCGGCAATCCGCTGGGGTGCTCCGCCGCTCTCGCCGTGCTGAAGGTCCTGGACGAGGAACAAATCATTCCCCGGGCGCAGGAAAAGGCCCCTCTTTTCCGACGGATGATTATGGAGACCCTGGGGGATCATCCCCACGTGGGGGAAATACGCAGCCTGGGACTGGTGAACGCCATTGAACTGGTGGAAAACAGGGAAACCAAAAAAAGCTTTCCGTCCGAACAACGGATGGGATACCGGATTTACAGGGAAGCCCTTAAACGGGGACTGCTGCTCCGCCCCCTGGGCGACGTCCTGTATTTCAATCCCCCCCTCGTTATTTCTCCGGAGGAAATGGAGGAAGCCGTATCCATCTGCGCTTCCTGCATCCGCAAGGTGCTGGGCTGAGCTGCCGCCCCGGTAATAATATATGCTTCCTTTTTTAAAGGAAAAATGCAACTTTATTAAAAAAGGGGGGTTTGTAAAAGTACCCTGTAATCTTATACCGCCATGACACATTTCATCCCGCTCCGCAAACGTCCGGCGCTTTCCGCGCTGATGCTTCTCCTCCTGGGGTCCTGTTTCTGCCAGGCTCAGGAAATGCTTACCGATTCCGCAAGAAAGGAAGCTTCCGAATGGCTGAAGGAAGTCAAAGCCGGCTACCTGAACACCAGCTCTTCCCGCATCCAGAAGGCCGTGGCCGCCCTTACCGCAGCCACCAGCACGGAAAACGCCGCCATGAAACTTTACGTGGACGCCATGAAGGACCGTTTCTTAAACCCCACCAGCATGATGTCCCGCATGCTGAACCGGGGTGGAGGCTTCCGGATGATGCGCATGCCGGGTTCCGGAGGGAAGGGAGGCAACAGCAGCAAGCCTGACAGCCCCAGCACCGCCTTCTCCAACTGGCGCAAGCAGAACACGGGAAACAACGTGGCCCCCGGTTTTAAAAAGGCCCTTCAAATCCAGTGCAAATGGATGCTGCTTTGCCTGAGAAAAGCGGATGCGGAAAAAAACGAGCGTGAACTCAACGTTTCCTCCAGCGTCCTCTCCATGCTGGATGAAGTAGCCGCCAACGCCAAGGACGTAGGCGAACAGCTTCCCATGGTAGGCGGAGCCAGCGAAGTCATCCGCACTTACCTGAACATTGGGGACTACCGTTCGGAAACCCTGCCGGACAACCTGATGGACCTCAACACCATCTTTGACCGCGTGCTGCTGGTTCCCTATAAGGAGAAAAAAGATGTGGAAAATTTCCGGAAGCTCTGGAACAAACGCATCGCCTTGGAAGCGACTCTGCTTCAAAACAACTCCGCCAGCGATAAGAAAACGGCGGAAGCGGAAAAAGCCGCTTTCCTGACCAAAAGGCAGTGGGACCGGGAAAAAGCCTGCTTTGAACTCGGTGACCAGGTAGCGGCCCTTGAAAAAATGAAAAGCCTGATTTCCAGCATTAAGGAGCCTTCTGAAAAACAGCGCGCCATCCGCGATCTGGAATTTCTGCTTCTTTCCCCCGCGGAACAGGCAAAACTCCGCGAAGAGCGCATGAACAGACGCATGCCGGGCGTCCCGCGCTTCTAAAAACCGTCGCCAAGCCCCAACCTCCCTCCTTTCATCCCCCGTCGCGTAATGCGCATCGGGGGATGTTACGTTGCGGAGAGACACATTTCCGGAACAGAGGCGGCTTCCTTCCTGCCGGGCTGGAACCATGTCTTGCGCAGGCGGTAAACGCGCACACCCTGGATATTCTCATCCAGATGCCAGGCTGTGCGAACGCCGTGCTGCTCCCAGATATGGCGGCTGAGCATTCCCATGAACTTGCTGTCCATATCGGAAACGTCCCCTTGCGGCGTGAGACAGACAATGTACACATTATCCCTGCACAGGTTCAGGGAGGACTGCCCCGCCCACCCCATTTCCTTCAGTTTCCGCTGCACGGGTTTCAACGGGAAATTCCAGCCGCCCAGCGTGACAACATTCTTGCGGGAACAGCTCCAGGCCTTGCGGAAAACGGACTGCCCCGGAGCCAGATCGTCAATAGTGCCGCCGGACATCTGGACGCAAAACAGGGAATCGGGTTCCCGGTCCACCCGCTCGCATAACAGGCGCCCGGCGTCCGGAGAAAAAGACTCCAGATTAGCCTCCCATACGGCGGCGCACGCCTGGGACAAGGAAACGGAAAACGCGCAGAACATGGGCACGCCGCCCGCAAGGGCTCCTTTCCCCGTCCAGTTGATGCGGATGGGGCGGTATTCATCCGACCACAGCAGACACAGCCCAGCAATCAGGAACGTTGGGTAAACCACGCGGAAATACAAACGGTCTATGCTGGCCATGTACAGCAGAACCAGCACCAGCAGGGAGCCTACGCAGTACACCAGGGCGGGAGAATCTCCGCGCCGGAAAGAAACGCGGCATGCCAGGCCGAACAAAATCCAGCAAGGGAGGAGATCCATAACGGAATCCCACGAAAACAGATGCAAGGCTTTCTCTCCGCGGGCCCATGCCCTGGGCCAGAATTCTCCCCCGTCCCGCGCCAATAGAAGCCTTTCCAGATAATCCGCGTTGAATACATTCATATCGCAATTGGTAAACATCCGGACCATCCTGATATCATTGGCGAACACGCCGTACTTTTCACACTGGTAGGCGCTCTCCTGCCTGATGGGGCATGTGTCCGAGAGAAGGGCGCGGGCCTGGTTCCATGCCGCCACGTCACATCCTTCCAGCACATTCCGGTGGGCGTACTTATTATATTCATTCAGGCTGAAGGAAGCGATGAGCACGCAGGCCAGAGCCTGCCAGAGGCGGCGTAGGGCAAACAGCTTCTCCCTAGACGGCCTGAGCCCTTCCAGACTGCCTGCCAGCAGGATGGCCCCCCAGAAAGCGGCGCATGCCAGGGCGGCATCCAGCCGGACCATGCTGCCCAGCACGCACAGGAATACCCCCGCGCACCATCCCTTCCAGGAAGAACCGTACTTCAAACATGCCAGCACACCTGTAAATCCCGTCAGAAAAGCGGCATGGCTGAATTGCAGGGCGGCGTAAAAACCCGGCATGATCAGAAGCCACACCAGCAGCAGAACCAGCGTATTGAAATCATATCTGCGCGCCTTGCGGGCATGCGCCGTCAGCATCGTGAAAATGGCCGCGCCGCTGGACAACGTGGCAAGCGCCAGAAACACAGGCCAGACGGACACCCCGCCAAGGACAGGCGCGGCTTTTAACAGAAGTCCGGTCAACAGGGGATTGACGAAAATAACATGGGCGTCCGCGTAAGAGGGGTCCCCCCATCCGTCAAGTACGGACGCAATCACCAGATCGTCATTGGATTGGTACGCCACGCCCACAAGGCTCCAGGCCAGAACCAGAAGCAGCAGGTTGAACCATACGGGATGGAGCAGAGGGAAAAGCGATACCCATCTCCAAATCTGTTTCAACATAAGCAAATTCCCTGACTTTACAGATTGTTTTCCCTGTTCGGGAACGCATACTAGAAACGGGGAAAATGAAAGTCAAGAGCCGATCCGGATGAACAAACCGGGGGGATAAAAGACTGTACCCACCTTCTTAACGGTTCAGGCAGATGATAATGCCCGCGATGATCATCGCGTTGCCGCACACCTTGCGCAAGGTGATTGGTTTGCCGAAAAAAATCCGGTCAAACAAAAGGATGTACACGTATGCGGAGCATTCCAGCACATTCACCGTAATCATCGGCAGGTGGGACAGGCAATAAAACGTCAGCAGGCAGCAGCCCAAAAAAACGGAATATGCCGCTATCGTGGCCGGATTCACGAAATAGGAAAGGCCGGTCAGCCGGTCATTCATGGCGGACTTTTTCAAAACCACCTGGGAACAGGAAGCCAGAAAAACGGAAAACAGATTCAGTCCGATGTAAAATTCCTCACTCATGCGCATCCTCCGTGGAGACCAAAATAATACCGCCGATGACCAGCGCCGCTCCCGCCGCCAGCGTCCAGGAAAGGGCCTCCCCCAGGCAAAGCCATGCCAGCAGGATGCCCCAGATCACCACGGCGGAACGGTTGGCATAAGCTACGCCCAGGTTAAATTTTTTCAGCATGACCTGCCATCCCGCCGCATAAATGCCCAACAGGAACAGCACGCCGGCCAGCAGGGCGAACCGGCGCCAGTCCGTCCAGCCGTAAGGGGCGGCCATACGCCCCAGGACGGTATTCAGCGCATAAACAATAAACAGCAGATGCAGAATCAGGTAATTGATCATGAGAGAAAAAAGGTGGGGAAAACTCACTCATACCGGCGCGCCACCACTACGGCGGGCCGGTGCTTGGTTTCCTTGTAAATTTTGGATATGTAAATGCCGATAACTCCCAGGCTCATCAGAATCAAGCCCCCGACCAGCCAGATGGAGGCCACGGAAGAGGCCCAGCCGGTCGGGGCTACATTATACAGAAGCTGGCGCACAACCACCCAGGCTACATACAGCATGGCGATCATGGTGACCGCCAGGCCAAAATAGGAAATATACACCAGCGGCCTGGCGCTGTAGGAAACCACGGAATTCACCGCCAACGCCATTTTTTTGCGGAAAGTGTAGGTAGTTGGAGAAGAAGACGCCTTCTTCACCCTGCACGGCACCTGCCGGAAACCGGCGGAAACGCACAGCCCAAAGAAAAAAGGCTCCCGGTCCTGGAATTTCAGCATCTCCCGCAGAAAACGCGCGCTCATCAGCCGCGCCGTCACCATATTCCTGGTAATCTGCTGGTCGGAAAGCAAATTAAACAATGTGTAGAACAATTCTCCGGAAACGGCTTCAAACAAGCCCCCCTTCCTCTTCTCCTGCACCCCGTACACCACATCCGCCCCGGTGGAATCCATCTCGCGGGAAAAATCAGCCAGCCATTCGGGTGATTCCTCCAAATCACTGTCAATCAAGAATACGCGCTCACCCCGTGCTTCTTCGCAGGCCACGTACATGGCCAGATGATGGCCGAAGTTGCGGGATAAATCCACCACGCGCACCCGGCCGTCCTTCTCCCGCTCCTTCAAAGCCTGTTCCAGCCCGTCCCTGGGGCAGCCGTCATTCACCAGCACCACCTCCGTGCGGGAGGGGTCATAACCCGCCTCAAGCGCAGCGGCGAAACTGCGGGAACAGAACTCCGCCAGATAACCGCCCGTACAATATACGGTAGCCACAATGGACAATTGAATCTGTTGATCAGTCATAACGCTTTTACATACATCAGAACGCGCTTCCTTTTCCCGTTTTTCACGTGCACCTCGTCCTTTTCCGGGACACGGACAAACCCCATGCGCTCATGAAAACGCACGGAAGCCGCATTGTCTTCCAGAATCCGGGCATACAGCCGTTCCAGGCCCAGCTCCCCCGCGGCCAGATCCATCATCCCGGCATACGCGGCGAAGGCCGGGCGCAGTTCCCTGAACGCCCTGTCGTAAAGATAAATGCCTATCTCTCCGCAGCGCGTGTTCCGGTCAAACCAGGGCAGGTAAACCAGGCCCAGCGGAACCCGGTCCGCATAAATCACGCAGGCGCGGGCATCCTCCCCGCGGATGTTTCTTTCCAGCCACGTCCGGTGCTGCTCCTGCGTTACCTGGTCCAACAAAAAAAACGGGCTGACCCTGTCGGAATTGCGCCACACGCGCAGGCGGCTGCGCATGGCCTCATCCACATCGGACACGTTGACCAGGCCAATTTTCATCATGATTCAACTCCTTCCAGCCCAAATCCGGCCCGCAATACCTCCCGGCAGCCCTCTTCCCCCAAATCGTAATACAAAGGAAGCCTCAGCAACGTATCGCTGGTACGGTCCGTATGCGGCATGGCCCCGGCAGAACGCCCGAACCTCATCCCGGCAGGGGAGGAATGGAGGGGAATGTAGTGGAACACCGCTTTAATCCCGTGCTCCGCCAGCTTGTTGATCAAGCGCGCGCGCTCCTCCATGGAACGGAGCAGCACGTAATACATGTGGGCGTTATGCGTGCAATGCTCCGGAACGCACGGACGCCGCAGCACTCCCTGTTCTTCCAGTGGAGCCAGCGCGCGGTGGTACATATTCCACCATTTCAACCTTTCACCGTTGATTTCCTGCCCGTGTTCCAGCTGGGCATACAGATAAGCGGCGGTCATCTCTCCGGGCAGATAGGAGGAACCAACGTCCACCCAGGTGTACTTGTCCACCTGCCCGCGGAAAAACCTGGCCCGGTTGGTCCCTTTTTCCCGGATAATCTCCGCGCGTTCCATCAGGGAGGGGTCATTCACCAGCAGGGCTCCTCCCTCCCCGGAAATGACATTCTTGGTCTCGTGGAAACTGTAGCAGCCCAAATGGCCGATGGAGCCGAGCCGGCGCCCTCTGTAACAGGAGCCGACGCCCTGGGCGGCGTCTTCAATCACGTACAGGCGGTGCCTCTCGGCAATCTCCATGATTGCATCCATTTCACAGGCCACGCCCGCGTAATGAACCACGCAAATGGCGCGGGTGCGGTCCGTGATGGCCGCTTCTATCAGCGTCTCGTCAATATTCTGCGTATCCGGCCTGATATCCACGAATACGGGAACGCCGCCGCGCAGCACAAACGCGTTCGCCGTGGAGACGAACGTATAGGAAGGCATAATAATCTCGTCGCCCGGGCGGCAGTCGATCAACAGGGCCGCCATCTCCAGTGCAGCGGTTCCGGAATGAACCAGCAGAACCTTTCCGGCGCCGGTGCGTTCCGCAAGCAGTTCATGGCATTTTTTCGTATAATAGCCGTCTCCGCACAAATGGGCGCGCTGGATGGCATCCCGGATATAATCCAATTCGGGGCCGTGCTGGTGAGGTTGGTTGAAAGGAATCTCCATGGCTTCAGAAAAGACCGGCCCATAACGGACGCCCGGCGCAGGCATGCCGATCCCGTGCGGAAGGCGTTCCCCGCCTCCCGCACGGGGAGACCCTACTATGAACGGAGGACTGAAAACAAGCCTAGACCTTGATGAAGGTCCGGTTTTTGTACATGTAATACAGCACGCCCCAGATCAGGGCGTAATTGCAGAGATAAAAGACAAACCTGTCCGCATCCCCGAAGCACCCGCTAAACCCGGTAAACAGCACCCGGGAGAAATTGCCCGTGGGGGGGCACAGCGATACCCACATGTACACGAAAATGGCATTGCTTCCGATTACGGAGAAAAAGAATGTCAGCCAATTCAATTTCAGCACATCCGTCAGCAGGTAGAACAGAGCCAGCAGCAAATAGCACCATCCCGCCGCCCACAATACCATGGAACTGGTGAACAAACGCTTGATTATCGGAAAATCCAGGCTCCAGACATAACCCAGCGCCAGGCAGCCCGCGCCCGCGCCCAGCAGCCACGCCAGCTTTTTCCCGTGCCCCTGCACCCGTTTCAGCATCTGGCCGCCCAGCAGGCCGAGCATGGTCATGGCGCCAAAACCGAACTGCGCCAGGATCCACGCGTAATTCGTTTTATCCTGCCAGTTCCCCATCAGGTATTTATCCAGCAGCAGGGCCAGATTCCTCCCCGGCTCAAGCATTCCTGCCGCACAGAAACCCACCGAGGGATCGGAAAAAGGAACGAATTTGATCACCAGCCAGTAAACAACCAGCAACAGCCCTGTCACCGCTACCTGCCACCGGACGGACAGATGAAGAAGGCAAATGGCCGCAATCAGGTAGCCGGAGGCGATGGCCTGGAGCGTATTGCAGTACAGGGACATTTTGGACGGTTCAAAACTCAGCAGATTTCCCTGCACCACCATGCCAAGCAAAAAAAGCACCACTACCCGCCTGGCAACTTTCAGGTAAATCTTCCACACAGGATCCGAACCAATGCGCCTGGAAAAGGAAAACGGCATGGCCGTTCCCACAATGAACAAAAAGAGGGGCATCACCAGGTCCCAGGCGGCAAACCCCTCCCAATTCACGTGCGTGCTGTGCTTCACCAGCCACTCGGGGCTCCGGTCATAAAAAAGGTTGATGCCGGAAACAACCAGAGCCAGCCCCCCGGTCAGGAAAAACATGTCAAATCCCCGCAGGGCGTCAATGGCCGCAATCCTCTGCGGCTTGGTATCGGAAAGAGAACTCATGGTGATATTCCAACTACGGCATTATGTCCGCCAACCTTTCCAAAGACTTTCTTTTTCTCAGGCTCCGTAAAAAAAACGGCTGTTTCCTGAAAAACCTGTCCTCCACGGCAACTCCGTCATGATGCCTTTCTCCATATTCCCTTCCCCGTCTTCCATGCTATGCTTTCCCCGCAACATGACCATGGGGAACGACCAATCCGGCGAACGCGACAGCGTCCGGAATATTGAAACTTACGCCCGCCTGAAAATGGATGAACTTGGTCTGGCAGACTGGCAATTCGGCTGGGACCGGGCCAAAAGGAGGCTGGGCGTGTGCCGCCTGCTGGAAAAAAGCATTACGATTTCCATCCACTTCGTCCGCGCCAATCTGGAAACCCCTCACGAAATCCGTGACACGATTTTGCATGAGATCGCCCACGCCCTGGCGTGGACCCGCCATGGGGAACGCACCCACGGACCGCGATGGAAACAGATTTGCAGGGAAATAGGGGCCGTTCCGCGCGCCGCCGCCAAACAGGACGCCGTCCGCGTCACCACGTACAAATATATCCTGCGTCTGAAAACGACGGGCGAAGTCGTCGGCAAATACCACCGCCGCCCCTCTTTTGCCAAATACCTCAAGCGCATGGCCCTGAAAGACCGCCCCGATACGCTGGGACAGCTGGAACTGGCGCCTTATGAAGAATAATCTTCACAAAAGCTGAAAGAAACGCGCCGTTTCCCGGCTATTCTCCAGAATCAACGGCCCTCCCATTCCGGGCCTTTCCGTTTTCTTACGCCCGCTCATTTTCCGGAACGGAAGAGGAAACATTCAAGGTGCACTGGCGCACGTAGTCATACACCTTCGCGTCGCTGTCTCCTGCGGCCCATACCACCCGCAAGAAGTCGGCTGGATGAATGTTTCCGTGGTCACGGAAAAAGCGGCGGTCATTCTCGCAGCAGTAAATGACGTCATTCCCCATGGAACCGACGAGCTTGGCTCGCGCCTTGGCGATCAGGCGCGGAAGGTAGGGAAGGCCGCTGAGTTCGTCGCCGAACCCCGGCAAATCGTATCCGATTACAGGTTTCCCCTGGTAAAACTGCCCGTGCTGGACGGTCAGGAAGAAGTCCCGGCGCGCCGCCGCCATCAGCAGAACCGTGGTGGGGGAAGGTTCTCCCGTGCGGGCATAGGTTTCTATAAAATCAAACAATTCCCGCGTGCGGCAGCCAATGGAAGACAGAAAGATAATTTCCTGATCCGTAAAAAAGCCGTCCACATTCCTGTGGCCTTCATGGTAGCGCCCCACCGCTTCGCGGAAAAGGTCGTAAAACGTATCGTTCCAATCTTCCTCCATCATCGGCCCGGCGATTTGTGTTTGCGCTTAAAGTTAAGCATCATGATCTGCTTGGTCAGATTGGCTTCAAAGCGGGCCTGTTCCTCGCGGGACATTTCCGAACGCGTCTTGAGCACCTCCTGCGCTTCCTGAATAGCCCGCTCCACGCTGCCTTCATCAATCTGGGAGGAATTGAGCGCGAGGTCGGTTACCATGAGAACCTGGTCGTCATTGACCTGCACAAAGCCGGTGCCCACCACCATGCTTTCCTCCGGGCCGTCCATGGGCTTGTAACGGAGTTCCCCCGGTTCCAGGGAGGTAATCAGGGCCGTATGATGTTCCAGCACGCCCATCTCCCCGAGGCTGCCGGGCAGATAAACGTACTCTACAGTAGCGGCAACCGCCACTTCATCCGGGGTAATGACTTTGAACTCCATGCTCATGGTTCGGAACGGCGGGAAAAGGGTTATTTGGCTTCCTTGAGAACGTCATCAATGCCGCCGCGCATGAAGAAGGCGTCCTCCGGAACCATGTCCAGCTTGCCTTCCAGGATTTCCTTGAACCCCCGGACGGTTTCCGCCACGGGCACATAGGCTCCGGGAATGCTGGAAAAGACTTCCGCCACATGGAACGGCTGGGTCAGGAAGCGCTGAATCTTGCGGGCGCGGCTCACGATGAGCTTGTCTTCTTCCGAAAGTTCGTCCATACCCAGAATGGCGATCATATCCTGAAGGTCCTTGTAGCGCTGCAGCACCATCTGCACGCCACGAGCCACTTCATAATGCTCATTCCCCACAATTTCCGGGGCCAAGGCCTTGGATGTGGAAGACAGCGGTTCCACCGCCGGGAAGAGCCCCTGGGCCGCCAGAGAGCGTTCCAGCACCACCGTGGAGTCCAGGTGGGCGAAGGTAGTGGCCGGGGCCGGGTCCGTCAAGTCGTCCGCAGGAACATACACGGCCTGCATGGAGGTGATGGAACCGTGCTTGGTGGAGGTGATGCGTTCCTGAAGATCCGCCATTTCCTCCGCCAGGTTCGGCTGGTAGCCCACGGCGGACGGCGTGCGGCCCAGCAGGGCGGACACTTCCGACCCCGCCTGGGAGAAACGGAAAATATTGTCAATGAACAGCAGCACGTCCTTATGCTCCTCGTCACGGAAGTATTCCGCCATCGTCAGGGCGGACAGGGCCACGCGCAGACGGGCGCCGGGAGGTTCATTCATCTGTCCGTACACCAGCGCCACCTTGGATTCTTCCGGTTTTTCCAGGTTGATGACCCCGGACTCTATCATTTCATTGTACAGGTCGTTCCCCTCACGGGTGCGTTCCCCCACCCCGGCAAAGACGGAGAGGCCGCTGCGCGCCTTGGCAATGTTGTTGATCAACTCCATGATGAGCACGGTTTTGCCTACCCCCGCACCCCCAAAGGCTCCGATTTTGCCGCCTTTCAGGAAGGGGCAGATAAGGTCAATGACCTTGATGCCCGTTTCCAGCACTTCCGTGCTGGTGGATTGTTCGTCCAGCGGCGGAGCGCCGCGGTGGATGCTCTTCATGCCGGCGCAGGAGAGTTCGCCGCGCTCGTCCACAGCTTCCCCCAGCACATTGAAAATACGTCCCAGAACGCACTGCCCCACAGGCACTTCAATAGGGCGCCCCGTATCGCGCACGGGCATCCCCCGCCGCAGACCGTCCGTAGAGCTCATGGCCACGGCGCGGACCCAGCCGTCTCCGATGTGCTGCTGGACTTCCAGAACCAGGGTCTTGTGCCTGCCGTCAACTTCGTAATCCACCTCCAGCGCATTGAGCAGGGCGGGAAGCGTTTCAGCCTGGGAGAAATCCGCATCGACCACAGCGCCGATGATCTGAACGAGAATGCCTGTGTTATTCATCATGGAAAAAAACTTGGTGTTGAAATGGAGTGGAGAGAATGTTCTGTTTGAAAGGCGGGTAAAGAAAAGGGGGCCATGTTATTCCATAGCGCGCATGGCTGTGGTGATTTCCAGCAGTTCGTTGGTGATTTGCGTCTGGCGCGCCTTGTTGTAATCCAGGGTGAGGCCGCCGATGATGTTTTTGGCGTTTTCCGTGGCCCCCTTCATAGCGACCATGCGGGCGGAGTGTTCGGACGCCCGGGCCTCCAGCACAATCTGGACCAGCCCGTGGAAAACGTAAAGAGGCAGGATGGTATCCAGCAGAGCGGCGGGGCTGGGTTCCAGCAGAAATTGCTTATGGGCTTCCGCTCCGTCCAGGGAGGAGCCGCCGGCCTTCGCCATGTTCATCAGGGGTTCCGGCTCAATGGGAAGAAGCTGGCGAAAGACAGGCTTCTGAACCATCGTGTTCACAAAACCGGAGAAAGCCACGAAGACGCGCCCATATTCCCCCGCCTTGAACTTTTGTACGATAAAATCAAATACCGGCTTTAGTTCCAGCAGAGAAAGGGGATCCGTCAGGCTCCAGGTGGCCTCCAACCGTTCATTCAATTTGGCGAGCGCCGCATTCAGCTTGCGGCCGATGGTGATATAATGGGCGTTTTCCGGGGCCTGTTCCCGGACCATTTTGATCAGGTTGGCGTTCAGGCCGCCGCAGAGGCCGCGGTCCGTATTCACCAGCAGCACCAGATCCGCCCCGCCGTGGGTTTGCATCAGGGGGCTGTTGCTGGTGTCAATTTCATCCTGAAGATGGTAGAGCACTTCCGCCAGGGCGCGGATGTAGGGGCGGCCCTTGACGGCCTGGTCCTGGGCGCGGCGCATTTTGGCGGAAGCCACCATCTGCATCGCCCTGGTGATCTGGGACGTGTTTTTGACGGACTTGATCCGGCGTCTGATATCTCTCAGATTGCCCATGTGTCAGTACTCCCGTAATCGTTAGTTCCAGCTGAGCTTAAAGGATTCGATGGCGGCTTTAAGCCCTGCGTCTATTTCCGGCGTCAGGTCTTTTTCCTTCAGGATGCTTTCCAGCAGGTCCGGATGCTGATCCTGCATCACCGCTTCCCACGCGTTCTGGCATTCCTTGACCCTGTCCACCGGTACATCGTCAAAGTACCCTTTCTGCATGGCATACAAGTCAGCGGCCTCCAGCCCCAGGGATTTGGGTTCATACTGGTTCTGCTTAAAGAGCTCCACGATGCGCTGGCCGCGGGCCAGCTTGGCCTTCGTGCTGGAGTCCAGATCTGACCCGAACTGCGCGAACGCCTGCAATTCCGTAAATTGGGCAAGATCCAGCTTAATGGAGCCGGCCAGTTTCTTGATGATTTTCGTCTGGGCGGAGGAACCCACGCGGGAGACGGAAATACCCACGTTGATGGCCGGGCGCACCCCCTGGTAGAACAGGTCCGTTTCCAGGAATATCTGGCCGTCCGTGATGGAAATGACATTCGTAGGAATGTAGGCGGAGACGTCGCCGGCCTGCGTTTCAATAATGGGAAGAGCCGTCAGGGAGCCGCCGCCATGTTCCTTGTTGATGCGCGCGGCGCGTTCCAACAGGCGGCTGTGCAGGTAGAATACGTCCCCCGGATACGCCTCACGGCCGGAGGGGCGGCGCAGAATCAGGGAAATCTGGCGGTAGGCCACGGCATGCTTAGAAAGGTCGTCATAAACGATAAGGGCGTCTTCCCCCTTATCCATAAAGTATTCTCCCATCGCGCAGCCGGCGTAGGGCGCCAGGTACAGCATGGCGGCGGGATCGGAGGCGGAAGCCGCCACCACGATGGAATATTTCATGGCTCCCGTTTCCTCCAGCTTCGCCACCAGGCGGCTGATGTTGGCGCGCTTCTGGCCGATAGCCACGTAAATATTGTAGAGGGGCTGGTGATCCGGAAGCTTGCCTTCCTCCGCCAGACGGTTCTGTTCCGCCTGGGCAATCATGGTATCCATGGCAATGGCGGTCTTCCCGGTGGCACGGTCCCCAATGATGAGTTCGCGCTGGCCGCGGCCGATGGGAATCATGGCGTCAATGGGAAGGATGCCCGTCTGGACGGGCACGGAAACGGACTGGCGGGAGATGATGCCGGAGGCGATTTTTTCCACCGGGTAATACGCTTCCGCCTCAATCGGCCCTTTGCCGTCAATAGGTTCTCCCAGCGTGTTCACCACCCGGCCCAGCAGGGAGCGGCCCACGGGCACGGAAAGAAGGCGTCCGGAACACTTGACCGTGTCCCCTTCCTTCAACCTGGAATCATCCCCCAGAATCACGGCGCCCACCTCATGTTCTTCCAGGTTCATCGCCAGCCCCATCACCCCGCCGGGGAACTCTATCATTTCATTGAGCATGACGCCGCTCAATCCTTCAATCTTGGCGACGCCGTCCCCCACGGAACGAATGACGCCCACGTTTTCCTGACTGACGGAAGCCGTGGCTTTTTTTATTTCTGCTTCGAGTTCTTGAAGTATGTTGCTCATGGGAAAAAATTCGTTAGTTAATTGGAAAGGGTGCGGGCCACCGCAGCCAGACGGTCGATTCTGGAACGCACGGAGCCGTCCCTCACGTCATCCCCTACCTGGATGCGGACACCCGCCAGCAGAGACGGCTCCACCTCCCAGCGGTAGTAGAGGGCGCCGCCATATCTGGCCTCCAGTTTGGCCTGAATCAGGGAACGTTCCTCTTCCGTAAGGGGCACGGCGCTTTGAATAGTGGCTGTACGGCTCTTCACCGCATATTCCACCATGCCGGAAAAAGCCTTCAGCAGAGCGGCATAATTACGGGGCTTGCGTTCCGCAATCTTCCGGGCGATCAGACGCACGCGGTCCTCCGCCACAGCATTCCCGTCCATACAGAGCCGGAACAGTCTGCGGGCGGCATTTTGCGTGTCCTTTCCGATCTTCATAAACGTTTCAGGAATCCAAGCTGTCGATCGCTTCCCGGTTGATTCTCCGCTGGTCTTCTTCCGTCAGCATTTTTCCGGTAACCTGGGCCGCAGCCAGGGCCACCAGCTGGCCAAATTGTTCTTTTAACGCTTCACGCTCTTTCTGCTGTTCCAGTTCCGCAAGCTGCCGGGCTTTTTTTATGATTTCCTCAGCCTTCCGGGAAGCTTCCGCTTCCTGTTCTTCCAACAGGCGGACGGCGGCAGCCTTGGCGGCGTCTATTTTCTCCTGCCCCTTTTCCCCTGCTTCCACCAGCATTTCATGAGTCTGTTCCTTGACGGAAGCCAGCTGCCGCTCGCTTTCCTCACGCATTTCCTCTCCTTCTTCAATCCGCCGGCGTCTTTTTTCCAGAACGTTCTGGATGGGCTTGAACGCCAGATACCGCAGGATCACCACCATCAGAATGAAAGCGATCAGGTTGGCAACAAAAGGCTCCCAACTTGTTACCCCGAAGGGAGCAAAAGGATTCCAGGCTTGGTCAGCTATGAGATTCAGCATAAGATGAGCGGTTTGGACATGCCGGAAATTTTCCGGACCGGCAGGGGACGGGCGCGCCGCCCCGGAGCGGAAAAGCTCCCTCCGGGGACGGAACTTCCGTTTTATTTCACAAAGATGGAGATCAGGGCCACGCCTTCAATCAGGGCCGCCAGCGTGATGGCAATCACCATAATGGGGGAGGAGGCTCCGGGGTTGCGCCCGGTGGCTTCCGCGGCTTTCGAGCCGATGAGGCCAATGCCGAGGCCGGCGCCGATGGTGACGAGGCCGAAACCTACGTTGCCGGACAATTCGGCCAGAGAGGTCATTGCGATAGGATCGATCATGTTATTGGTATGGTTTATGTTTTTTGTTGAACGTTCCCCCACAGGTCGCCCATGGTCCGGAACGGAAAGTTGGCGGTACGGTTTATGAGGCTTTTCCGGGAGGCGGGCTGTCCGGAACGGGAAGTTCCTTTTCCTCATTTTTGGAGGTATGGCCGTGGGCGTCATCGTCCCCTACCTGAAGTTTCAGGAAAATCGCCGTCAGGAGCAGGAAAACCAGGGCCTGAATGAACCCCACAAGCAGTTCAATCGCCAGAAACGGCAGTACGCACAGGGCGCTGAGCACGGGCCCGAACATGTGAGCCATAGTGTCAATAATCGTCTCCCCGGCGTAAATATTGCCGTAAAGACGGGCTGCCAGCGCAATGGGGCGGATCGTGATGCTCAGGACGTCCACCAGCCCCACAAAGATGAAGATGAATACCAGTACAAATCCCATGAACCCCGGCAGCCTTCCCTTGGGGCCGAACAGATGCATAAAGAAGCCTTTCAGTCCCTGCTCCCGGATAGACCAGTAAAGCCACATCAGCGCATAAAAAATACCCAGGAACATCGTCACGTTCATGTCCGCATTCGCACCGCGGAACAGCGGCACCCCATGGTAAGTGACGGTTCCCACCCCGGGAAGAAGCCCCATGTAATTGCTGACCAGAATAATGGTGAAAATAGTCCCGAAGTACCAGAAGTACTTGCGTGTCAGGCGCGGCCCCAGAAGGGACTTCACAAAGTTGTACAAAGTCTCAAAAAAGTATTCCACCGCATTCTGCAAACGGGAAGGCAGGATGCGCATGGAACGGGTGGCGGACCATACGACCACCCCTATCAGAAGAACCGCCAGAAACAGCATCAGCATTGAGTTGGACACCGGGAGCTCAATGCCTCCGGGCAGCGGAATGGAAAACAAATGGGGAGCAGCCTGTTCCAATCCGTGCTCCGCTCCTTCCTCCGCCGCACAGGCGCTGCCGCCCATAACGCCGGACACGGTCAACGCCGCCAACCACAGGAACTGGAAAAATCTGCTCATTGTCTTTCTCTCACCATTACTTGTGCCAACTCCTGTAAATACTGGAAGAGGGAATCCATTCCCTTTATTTGACGGTTTTGATTATGTACTTCCCTCTTTCTTTTGGCAAGCCCAAAACTTGGCGCGCACGCAAATTGTATACATTTGTACATAATTTTAAAGCCCGCCTGGATGACCGTTGTGTCATGAACACAACCTTTTCTCCATCAACAAAAAAAAGGCTTCCGGGATGAACTCCCGGAAGCCTGCAGGAAAAACTGGGCGGAGGAAGGCCGTTACTTGGCGGCGGGAATAATATGGATGTGGTACACATCCCTGCCGTCCGCGGCCTTGCGCCCCGTGGCATGTACTCCCGTAACATCGGAAGTGATTACATCCAGGGTTTCCACAGTCTTCCGGAGCTTCTTGCTGCCCTCCGCCGCGCTCTTCAGGGCGTCACGGACCGGAACCAGGTTAAGCTGAAATTCGAGAGGGGCTCCCTGCGCCGGAGATTTCACGGATTCCCTGAGGACTTCCAGGCCGAAAGCCTTCGGCATGCTGATTGCCCAGCGGGTGTCGGAAATGCTCACTACCGGGTTCAGATCGGCGCCCAGAGGGCATTGGTAATCGTAGGTAGTGATATCCCCGTCCACAGAAGACTGGGGAGCGGGAAGCTCCGCCATTTTACCCTGGCTGAGCAGGGTGACGACAGTTTTGGCGGCATGAGTCACTTTCTGCCAGGCCTCGCCCAGAGCGGCGCGGTTGTTCATTTCATACGCAGCGGAGAAGCGTGGCGCCGGCACATTCTTGAGCATGGGATTGGGAGCGCCCTGCATGTCCATCATGAATACGCCTGAACCCGTAAGGCCGGAAAGAGCAGTTTTATAAGCCTTCCAGAGCTCTTCAATGGTAGGCCTGGCCATCTGGATCATAGGGGCGGCCATGCGCACCTGATCGCTCACATCATGCTTCGGGTTGGAAATATAGGCATTGCCGTAGTCCCATACAATCTGGGCAAGATTACCGCACAGGGAACAACCCATATCCATCATCTGCGGATTGACCGTGCAGGAGGAATACAGCACTGTGGACGCGCCCGGACGCACGCCGCTCATAGCGGAGGGAGCGTCCAGCTTGTAAAATTCAAGCGGATATGTGCATGCTTCCACATGCACCCCCTGATCCTGCCATGAATAGTAGGAAACGGACGTGGCCTTCCGGGCCAGCTCTTCATACATGCCAAGCATGCTGCCCCTGATGGAATCCAGAGCCGTCATGGAAGGAGCCGGATCGGCAATCTTCCAATCGGCGCCTATTGCCTGCATCACGTCCTTCAACCCGGTGAACATGCCCTTGTAATAGGCCAGATCCATGTTAATAACCCCTTTGACGGAGGCTTTGTCTGCGAAAATCAGACCGTAGGCCGGATACTGGGACCGGGCATCGGCCATGGAAAAATCAGGACGAGACAGCACGGAGTCCTGGGGAGAAGAGGCTATGCGGACCTGTTTTTCAGGATTGGTGGTTATAAAGCCTACCAGGGTATCCTCCACAAAAGAGACGGCTACATACAGCCTGGATTCATCCAGACGAACGAGCGCCGCCTTGAGGCGGTCCATATTTTCCTGGGAAATGTCCATCTGCCCCTTTGCCTCCTCCAGAAGCTCTTCCAGCTTCGCGCGCACCTTTTTGCAGTCCACTTCCGCCACCTTGCAGGCCAGGCCATTGTAGGTCTTTTCGTACAGGGAAACCATTCCATGCAGCTCCATATCCTCCTGAAGATTGGCGTCCTTCAGGAAAGCTTTGGCCTGGGCCAAGGCTTCCGGCGTCAATTTGGCGGCAATCATCACGGGCGCCGTCGCAGCCTGGGAAGGGCGTAAATCCATCAGCTCAGCCCACTGCGCAATCATCTCGACCCCCTGGCCGCCCATGGCCTCCGCTTCCGCGCCATCGTCATCCCCGCTTCCATCCTTTACTCCCTGGAAAAGCCTGTAAACGGATAAAATTTCCTTCATCTGGTTCAGTCCCATCCTGGTAAAAGAGGACTGCGCGCTATCCAGCCACGGAGCCCATTCGGGGCCCAAGCCGATCATCACGTCAATGACAGGACTGCTGAAAGAACATTTCCGCTGCACGGGTTCGGGAGCGTCTTCTCCCGGAATGGCTATGGATTCATCGGCCACCTCCCCGGATGAACAGGAACTCCAGGTTTTAACCATGTTCAAATTCTGAACGCTCTTCATGATGCCGGGGATATCGTAAACCCCCGCTACCACCCCCATATCCTTGGGAAAGAGGGCGGCTATTCCGAGGCGTTCGGCACGCTTTGCCACCAGATCGGAAGCAACGGAAGTCAAAGGATCAGGCGAAGCGGCGGAAGTCAGGCCGGCCGTATCCTGGCCGGCCTTGGCGGAAGATGATTTATCATCGTCAGAGCAGGCGGCAAGAGCGCAGGTCAGCGCCAAACAGGGTATGGAGTAGAAATAATGCTTTTTCATTATCTTTAAACGTGGGGTCATGATGTCATCCGACAGGAACGCCGCTCCTTGCGGCAACAGTCTCATCAGCGCACCGTCTTTATTATACAGGCGTTTTCCCGCGAGACGCAAGCACAATGCAAAGCATTAACGCCACTCAGGGCGCGCAAGGCGTTGACGCATGGAGAACCTTTCCGCGCCGCCCCTTTCCGCATCTTCCCGGGATTTTCCGGAAACCACAAAAACGCTCCGGATTTCCCTGAAAAACGGATTAAAGGGGTTCCGCCATGGGAATATCATCCTCCGGCAGGGGAGACTGCGGCGCGGGAGCGTTTACGGGAGTGGAACGGTTGAGATGGCGGGGAATCTGCTGGGGCAGCCCGGGAATGTAATCGGAGTCTCCCCGGCGCGGCGTGAGGGGGGCCGCAGAAGGCTCCTCCGACAACGGGGGCGCCGACGGCCCGGCATGCCCTGAGGAACCGCCCACCGGGGTTGCCTTGATTTCCGCATCGGAAGAGTCATCCAGATCGGCAGGGATTTCATCAGCCTTGATCGGCTCCATCCCTTCCGGATCATACAACCCGGGGGGCAGGTTGTCCGGCACGACGGCAGGGGCCCCGCTCCGTTCCCGAAGAGCGGCCGCGGCCGTTTCCGGGGTTTCCTCCACCGGTTCCGCCACCGGAATATCGTCCTTGGGCGGGTCAATAATAGCCTTGATGTCTTTTTTCTCCGTTTCGAAAAACTCCTTGACGATGGGAGCGGCGGCGGCTCCCCCGCCCAGCCGTTCGTGGGCGCGGCCTTCATACAGCACCACATAGGCAAAGCGCGGATTGTCGCAGGGCATGAAACCGGCAAACCACGCCAGACGCTTGTCTTCCCGTTCCGGCCCCCATTGGGCCGTTCCCGATTTGCCGGCGATACTGGAATAGGACAGGCGCGCGCGCCCCCCCGTACCGGCTTCAACCACTTCCCTCATCCCCTTGCGCACGCTGGACAGAGCACGCTCATAAGCAGGCAGCGGACGCTGAACTTCCTGGGGCTTGGGCGCGTAAACGACATTGGCGTTGCCGTCCTGAATCTGCTTGATGAGCTGAAGCCTGGGCAGATACCCGTTTGCCACGCCGGACATCATGTGCGCCACCTGGAGGGGCGTAACCAGCAGCGTTCCCTGGCCGATGGACAAATTGGCGGCGTCTCCGGACATAAAATCGCGCTTGTAATTGCGGATCATATAATCACTGGTTGGAACCAGGCCGGGATCGTCCGGAATGGGCAGGCCGGTCCGTTCTCCCAGGCCGAAGGCGCGGGCCGTATCCATCAGGGTTTCCGCACCCAGCTTCAGGCCCATCTGATACATGAACGGGTTGTTGGACATCGCCAAAGCGCGGACGCAGTTGACATCCCCCAGGGGAGTCTTGCTCCAGTTTTTGAAAACGTGGTTGCCGATCGTCACGGAAGCCGGGCAGTAAACGAGCGTATTTTCCGTGATTTTGTTGTTCCTCAAGGCACTGGCTACCGTCAGGACTTTAAATGTGGAAGCGGGAGGATAACGGCCCTGGAAAGCACGGGCGCCCAGAGGACCGGCAGGATCGTTGCGCAGGGCGTCGTAATCCTTCTGGGATATGTTTGGAATGAACATGTTCGGGTCATAGGACGGCGTGGACGCCATCACCAGAACTTCACCCGTCACGCAGTCCAGCACCACCATGGCGCCGCGCCTCTTGCCGCGGGAAAGGATGCGTTCCGCATCCTTCTGCCATTTCAGGTTGAGGGTGGTGACGACTGCTCCGCCGGGCTTGGGGCGTATTTGCAGTTCATCCAGAATTTTGTTGCCGTCTTCATCAAACATCAAACGCCATACGCCGGGCGTTCCGGTCAGATTCTTGTTGAATTCCTTTTCCAGCCCCGCACGGCCTTCCACCTGTTCCCACAGCGGGTCCATGTGGTTGATGGGGCCGGTTGGCAGTTTTCCCTTGGATCCCACATAGCCGATGATATGGCCGGCGATTTCCTTCTCCGGATAGGAACGGATGTAAATGGGCAACAGTTGAAGCCCGCGCACGCTTTTCACCTTGTCCTTCAGCTTTTCCGCTTCTTCCGCACGAATGACGTTCGTGAGCGGAAGAGGCAGCCAGCGGCGGTGCTCATAATGTTTCCAGAGCTGTTCGTCGGAAAAAGACCACGCCTTTCCGGCAATTTTTTTGGCCTGTTCCAAACAATTGCGCCCGAATTCCACCACGCGGGAACGGTCGGGGTTTTCAAAAATTTCAAACCGCAAAGCCAACTGGTAGGCTACGGAAGTCACGGCCAGCGGTTCCCCGTTGCGGTCCAGAATGGGGCCGCGCGGCGCGGGAATCAGCAAAGCCATGGTCCTGGCGGAAGGGCGCGTGCTGGTGTGCGCTTCCCGCGCGGCGTCCAACCGTCCCCCTCCAAGGGAAGGAATCAGGGACAGGGAATCCAAGCCATTCTGTTCCTTTTCCGTTTCCCCGGGCATCTCCGGAGCGGCGGCCACGCCTTCCCGTTCTCCGGAGGCCGTATCGGAATCCTTTTTCCTGTCTCCCAGGTCAACCGTTTCCACAGCGTCATCCTCTCCGCGCTGCTCCACCGCGGCCTGGCGCACGCCCCCTCCGGAAGATGAACGGCGCGGGGAGGACTGGCCCCAGGCCGTATCCGCCGTCCACGCGGCCAACCCGGCCAACAATACCAGGGAACGTATCAGAACCTTTATTTTCATCAGTTTGCAGGAGTGTGGCAAATATACCGCAAGGAATCAACGATTATTCGCGCTCACGCTTATTCCTGAACGATGACGGTTGTTCCCAGGCCGCATTTGTCAAACAGGATGCGGCATGCCTCTACCGGAACCCGGATGCACCCATGGGAGTTGGCGTCCCGGTACACGGTGCCCACATGCAGCCCTATGCCGCCATGAATGCGCATCCACAGCGGCATTTTGGCGCCGATGAATTTACCGCCGGACGGCACGCGGGAAGAAGAGGTAGCGTCCGAATTTACGCACAGGCCGCTTGCGTCAAACACGCTGCCGTAAGACCGGGAACGGTAGTCCGCATCTTTTTGAATGATGGAAAACTTGCCGCGCGGCGTTTCATGGGCGGATTTGCCCGTGCAAACGGGAAAGTCCATGGCCGGCTTGCCATCAACCCACAACACGCCCCGCTGATCCTTCAGATGAATGACGATTTTGCTGTTCCGCGTCCGCGCCTGCTGGATACGTTCGTCATGATACCAGATATCGCGCGTGAAGCGGTACTGGGAGTCCGCGACAAAAGCTTCATAGGAAGACGCATACCTGCCGTCTTTCATCAACGGCTTTCCATGAGGCGTCCTGGGGGTAGAGGAACAAGCGGATAAAAACAGGGAGACACACAGAAAAAAAAGAAAAGCGGGAAGGGTGTGCGGCATGCGGCCTGCTTTACCTCCTTCCCCCGTGGAAATCAAGCACGATTCCCCTTCGTCCCGCCATGTTAGGCGGAAACATGATAGAAACTCCTTTTTTATCCGTATGATGCTTTTGTATGCCCGATTCCTCTTCCGTCTCCGCCCGTTCTCCCCGCCTGCACTCCCTGGACGCCCTGCGCGGACTGGACATGCTCATTATCCTGGGCCTGGACGCCCTGGTTCTGCTTCTGGCTTCCAGAAATCCGGAAAGCTCTTTTCTTCAGGAAGCCGCACGCCAGATGACGCATGCCCGCTGGGAAGGATTGCACCTGTATGATCTGGTATTCCCCGTCTTCGTCTTCATTTCCGGCGTTTCCATGTCCTTTTCCCTGGGGAAATACACCAGCGGAAACGCTTCCTCCGCCCCCGGGCTTCTCCATCTCTGGAAACGGGCTCTCGTCCTGGCTTTTCTGGGGCTCCTGGTCAACGGAACGCTTACCTGGACGGACAGCATGCGTTACGCCTCCGTTCTGGGGCTGATCGGTTTTTCCTGCGCCATTGCGGGAACCTGCATCCTGCTGTGCCGCCGGACGGGGGCCATTGCCTCAGCGGCGGGGGCCATCCTGGCCCTCATTACCCTGCTCCAGTTCACCTGCGGCAACTTCACGCCGGACGGCTCCGTCAACTCATGGGTAGACAGGCACTGGCTCCCCGGGCGTCTGCATGGGGGAGTTTTCGACCCGGAGGGACCGCTTTGCGTCGTCTCCGCCTCCGTCCTGTGTCTGGGAGGATGGCTGGCCGGGAAATTGTTGAAGGAAAGTCGGCTCTCTCCCGCGCGCCTCTGCTCGGCAATGGCAGGAGCGGGCCTTCTCCTTTTCTGCGCCGCCAGGATGCTGGACGGCCTCTACCCCATCATTAAAAGCATGTGGACAGGCACTTTCGTCCTGGCCGCCGCCGGCATCTCCCTGACGCTCCTTTCCCTGTTTCATCTGGCCGTCGATGTGTGGAACAAAGGGAAATGGGCCCTGTGGGCGTTTCCCCTCCGCGTTATCGGCATCAACGCCCTGACCGCCTACCTCATCAACTCCCTGCTCAACATTCATGCACTCAACCGGCGCGTCTTCAGCGGCATAGCAGATTTTTTCACACCTTTCCAACCCGTCTTCCTGGCTGTATCCCTGCTGGCGCTGCAATGGCTCGTCTTGTACTTCCTTGACAGGCGCCGCGCTTCCCTCGCCCCAAAAGCGGCCAAGTAACCGGGCGGCGGAACTCCCGGCCATGGCTGCCGGTGTTCTCTGAAAAAACGAAATTCCCCTGTAAGACGGCCAGCCGACGTTATTTCTTTCCTTCAACGCCCTGAAAAAAGAAATAAAGCGGAAACATTATTTTTTGCTCGTTTCAGGGAAAAGCTCTGCCATCCTTTCCGGAAAGAGGCAAAGCACGTTCCTTCCACAATTCCCCCGGGTTCCCCCGCCCCATTTTCCAACCCTGTGATCATTCCATGAAAGCAATCATGTTCCCGGTTCTTGCTTTGGCGGCCCTGAGCGCCTGGACCGGCGCCGCCCAACCCCGGACATCCGCCATTCCTCCCATACCGGGCAAAAAGGCGTATCGGCTTTCGCTCCCACCCTACCAGGCCTTCTGCTGGTTTTCAGCGGATCGCGGCCGCTGGCCCGGAGACGGAAACCGGGTTCTTCCCTGGTTCGGACGGACATCCCCCGGCAACCTGCTGGACAGCAGACCGAATCCCAGCACCGCCAAACCGGGGGACCATGCCATGTTCGCCCTGTTCCACCTCAAAGACGGCAATTTCATGGCCTTGCTCCCCGTCGCCGCCCCTGATTCCCTCTCCTGGCTGAAACTTGAAAGGGACGGCACATTCCTTGTGGAAGACGGCTCGCTGGGAACTTCCTCCGCCAAACCGCAGACCGTTCTGGCCGTCACCGCCACGGACAGGGATATTTACCGCGCCTGCTCCGCCGCATGGAACAAGGCCCTTTCCCTTCCCTTCATCAAGGGCAGAACCTTTCCACGGGAAAAGAAAATTTACCCGGAACCGTTCAAGTACCTCGGCTGGTGCAGCTGGGAGCAGTACAAAAAGAATATTTCCTCCAAGCTGCTTGAAGAAACGGCCAGACAACTGGAAGCCTCCCCCGTTCCCGTCCGGTGGATGCTGGTGGACGACGGATTCCAGACCCAGGAAGACCTTCAACTGGTCAGTTTCCAACCCCGGCAGGACCGATTCCCCCGGGGCTGGCAGCCCCTGATGAAACACAAAAGCCCCAAATTGAAATGGATGGGCCTGTGGCACTGCTATTACGGCCTCTGGAACGGCATTCACCCCAGGCACCATCTGGACGGCGATACCGCCCGCGGGCTGGTCCGTACCGCCAAAGGAAGAATCCTCCCCGGTGACGGACCCGGAGGAGCCGGCGCGTTTTATACCCCTTTTCTCCAATCCGTCAAAAATGCCGGGTTCGACTTCGTGAAAATTGATGTGCAGGCGGAATACCTGAAACATGCGGACGGCCTGGACAACCCGGTCCGCCACAATACCAGGTGTTCGGAAGCCCTGGAACAGGCCTGCCGGGAAACCGGCCTCAGCCTGGTCAACTGCATGGCGCAGGGCACCGTCAACATTCAGAACACGCGTTACAGCGCGGTCACCCGGTGCAGCATCGACTACAAGCTGGGAGACGAAGCCATGGCCAAATCCCACCTTCTCCAGTCCTACGCCAATACGCTCTGGCTGGGACAGACCGTGTGGCCGGACCATGACATGTTCCATTCCACAGACCCCGCCTGCGCCCGCCTCATGGCCGCATCCAAAGCCATTTCAGGCGGTCCTGTCTATCTTTCAGACCCGGCAGACAAACTTAACCCGGAAAACATCATGCCTCTCGTCTGGTCGGACGGCCTTCTGCTGCGCCCGCTGGCGCCCGCCGTTCCCCTGCCGGACTCCGTTTTTCTGGATGCCCTGAACGAGAACCGCCTGTACCGGGTAATCGCCCCTCTCCCCGGTCAAAGCGCCGCCGTGGCGGTGTACAACCTCAAACACCCTTCCCCGGCGGAACCGGTGCGGGGGAAAATTTCCCTGGAGGACTATAAAAGCGCGGCGGCCCTGCTGAACGGCAACGCGGCGGAAGCGTATGCCTCTCTCCCGCCGGAGGGCATCGCCGCCTATTCCGCAGAGGGAGGCCGCGCGCTGACTCCGGCACAGCCGGACCTGGACGTGGAGCTGACGGGATTCAAGGACCGCCTGTTCATCATGGTCCCTATCGTCCAAGGCTGGGCCGTCATCGGCAGGAGGGACAAATTTCTCTCTCCCTGCTCTCTGGATTCCTCTCCCGGGTACAGGGAAAACAGCCTCCGCTTCCGCGTGAAGGAATCCGGGCCGGTCGTCATCTGGCGGGGGAAAGGTCCTGTCAAAGCGGGGAACACGCCCGTGAAAAACCTGGGGAACGGGTTTTATGAATTGCAATTCCCCGTCTCCAACCGCCCCCTGGACGTCACTGTAACAACGGAATAATTCCGCACATTTCCTCTCATTTTTTCCTGCTTCATTTTCCATGAACCCGCTGCATCCCCTCCTTGCTTTCTCCCTGTTGCTCCCGCTCTGCCGGCATTCCATGGCCTCCGACGCGGTTCCGGCCGCCATTTCCGCGCCGAAGCCTGAGACTCCCAGGCAGGCGATAGAACAATTCCTGGGGCTTACCGCCATCTGGATGCTGGAAATGGAATGGACCCACGCTTATGCCAATAAAACGCCCAAAGCGGAGGATTTCCGGAATGCCATGCTGGCAGCGGGCCTTCAGCAATGCCCCGCGGACTTCCGGGAGGCATGGCTCCGGCAAACGGCCAAACCGGGCCGCAATTACGCAGCTCCCGTCCTGCGCAAGTACGGCGTCAGCCTGAAAGATCTCAGGGAAAGGCTCCAGGGCAAACTATTCAAAATCAACCCACGGGTGCATCCTCCCATCCCCCTTTACGACGAAGGGGAACAAATCCCACGCATGGACCCGCGCACATGCGGAGACCCCGGGGCTATCCTGGAAGCCCTGGCCGCCCTGCGCGCCCAGATTATGGGCCTCACCCCGGCCCAGCTGTCCCAGGCCAGACAGTCCATTGAACGGGTTATGCTGGAATTCACGCTGGCCTACATGGAAACCGCCATCTGCATGGGCACTGCGGGCATCCGGGAAAGCCAGGTCAGGGAACTGTTCGCCCCCATCAGAACAGAGGGATGCCCGGAAGACTTCCGGCGCGCCTGGCAGCACGATCTGCCTTTCTTTCTCAAAGGCTGCTTCACGGGGCCGGAACTGACTCTCTCCGCCGTCTGCAAAAAATACGGAGCCAACGAGCAGGAACTCTTACTCAAGGTAAGACGGAAAATGAAAGAATGGGATATCCAGCCGCCTACTCCGCAGACTCAGGACGCTTTCCGCCGGGACATGCAGGAAATCCGGGAAAACATGCTGGGAGGGAGATAGAAAACAGCCTTTCCGCATGCAGCGCCTTTCGGGAGCCTTCCCGGACATCAGGCCAAAATCACCCCAGCAGC
This sequence comes from Akkermansia sp. UBA7090, assembly GCF_002493465.1. NCBI lineage: Bacteria > Pseudomonadati > Verrucomicrobiota > Verrucomicrobiia > Verrucomicrobiales > Akkermansiaceae > Akkermansia > Akkermansia sp. UBA7090. Next base: position 78,405 of record NZ_DKYW01000009.1, on the reverse strand, counting down.
CCGGCATCCATTCCTTCGTTATATTCCCAGATTCCCTGCTCCGCCATAAACGCGCTCCAGCTGTTGAGCAGCTGTTCAAAATAGGCGGCGTTCACATTGAAATGGTAAAACGTGTGGTCCGCCACATCCAGAAGTTCAAATCGGGAACAGTTCTTCTTTTTTCTCCACAACTCCGCCAGCCTCTCGCTGTTGCGCCACGGCAGAAGCCTGTCTCTTCCTCCATGACTCGCAAACAGGGGAGGCAATCCTCTCTGCACGCGCCGCAGGGGGGTGACGGCATCCCTCTGGTCCGGAGGCATCATGCCGCTCAGTTTAAAAGCGGATTGCGCCGTCAGGTCGCACACGCCGCGGAACAGGGCCACGGCGGCGGGGCCGGGAGGGAGGGGCGCCTTTTTGCGGAACAGGGACCAGCGCGCGGGGTGGTCCGGAAGGGCCACATGCAGGGCCATCAGCCCCCCGGCATCGCTCCCCGCCACAGTAATGCGGGCCGGGTCCAGCCCCAGCAGTGCGGCGTTCTCATACGTCCAGGCCCATGCTTCCCTGCCTTCTTCCAGAATGTCCATGGGCTCCACTTCATAATCGCCGCGCGTGCGGAACATGGGTATAATGCCCACAATGCCCTGCTGTGCAAGATGAAGCGCCCACGGCACAAAATCCCCCAGGCTCTTGCCCACCCACATGCCGCCGTGAAAAAAAAGCACGGAGGGAGCGGACGCGTCCGCACGATGGCCGGGAGGGAAAAAGACATACGCCATCAGCTCATCCCCGTCTGAAAACCGCCTCCACACAAAGCCGGGCTGTTCCCGCAACAGTTTCCTGTACCGGGCTTCCGCCAAATGATCGGCTTCCGTGAACAATTCCATAAGAACGGCTTCATGATGCAATTGTGTTGCACTCCGCGCAAGTTTGATGTCTAAATAATCGTGTAATGACTTTCCGTTCCATTTTCTCCCTGGCCTGCTGCGCCGCAGCCCTTCTTTCCCCCGCTTCCGCAGCCCCCCGGCCCGGAGACGCCAAACTGAGAGACGACCTGGACGTGGCCTACAATACATGGCGCCTGCACCTTCTGCGCGGCAATTATGACGGCTGGAGGGCCACAACCTCCGCCTACCGCCAGGTGAAAGTGCGCAATCTGGCCGTCTCGGAAAAACGCCCCTTTCCCGCCTCCCTGTTCCGGCAGCCCATGGCTCCCCCCGCGCTCGCTCCTCTGATGTACGTAGGCTCCGTCGTCAACGGCCCTACGGCCGCAGCCACTTATTACGGCAAGGTGGATCTGGGGCTGGGCCAGGAACCAACGGATTCGAACGCCCTGGTGTTGCTGTTCACCCATGAAAACGGCAAATGGAAATATGACCAGGCGCGCTTTTTCAACCTCACCCGCCTGCCCGCCGTCAAAGAACGCCTCAAACGCGGAGACGCCTCCGTGCTGATGGAGCAGGACGGATTCCAGCCCCTTGGGAAAATTCCCGCCGTGCCGCCTGTCTGCCCGCCGCCCAAATACATCGCAAAAATTCTGGTGGACTGCCCCGGCCGCACCGTCCAGGCGAACGTGAACAATATTTCCCTGCATGAATTCGACAACACCCGCCTGGCGGAAGTCATCTCCGGCGGGCTGAGGGACGGGACCAACTCTCTCACGCTGAACTTTTCCGACAGCCCGAACGGGAAAAAAGGCGCCGTACTCGTGGAAGTGTACATCATGCCGGAAACCCCGGGCTACCTGCCCGCCAGGGCTTTTTCCTACTTCGTCTCCCCCCAGGCGCAACCCAAAAGCGGCCCCGTGCTGATTAACGTCACGCCGGAATTGCTGAAGACCATGGAGCCGAAAACTTCTTCCCCGCAGGCAGCCGCCGGCAAATAAAACCGTCATTCTTCAACGTTTCCGTTGCGGGCCCGGTCATACCGCCATATGACAACTCAACCTCAAGTTCAAGGCAGCAGCTCCGCGGTATCCGGCAACTCATGGTGGATGGGTATCCTTGGCGTCATCGAGCTATTTCTTGGCTTCATCGCCCTGGCCTCTCCCTGGATCGTCGGAGCCAGCTTTATTTGGGTAATCGGCATCATGCTGATGGTTCTGGCCGTCGTCCGGCTGATCCAGGTCTTCACCGTTCCCTCCTCACGGGGGTGGAACCTGGTGACGGCCATCCTGTACGGCATCGCCGGCTGGTTCCTGTTCCGGGACCCCAATATTTCCCTGGCTATCACCACCCTCATCATCGGATGGGGCCTGGTTATTGCCGCGGTCTTTCAGGGAGCCATCTGGCTTCAAACCCGTTCCCTGCCCGCCAGCGGGTGGCGGCTGTTCAACGTGATCATCACGCTGATCCTGGGCCTCATGGTCATCTTCGGCTGGCCTGAATCCACGGCCTGGTTCATCGGCACCCTGATTGCGGTGGAACTGATTTTCTCCGGGTGGACGCTGCTCCTGTACGCTTTCAGCGGCAATTCCGCCCGCCGTTAATCCAGACGACGACAATGACCCTCACCCAGGAAGAAACCGAACGGTACGCCAGGCATCTTTCCCTTCCGGAACTGGGAGAACAGGGCCAATACAAACTCAAACGGGCGCACGTCGCCCTGACGGGCCTCGGGGGGCTTGGCTCCCCGGCGGCCCTTTATCTTGCCGCCGCAGGCGTGGGGCGCCTGACCCTGATTGACCCGGACGAGGTGTGCCTTTCTAATCTCCAGCGGCAAATCCTGCATGCCACGGATGCGGCGGGCACAGCTAAAACAGCCAGCGCCGCCAGACGCCTGTACGCCCTGAATCCCTCCGTACGCATCAACACGGTCCACAGGCGCCTTACGCCGGATAATGCCGTTTCCCTGCTGGAAGGGTGCGACCTGGTTCTGGACGCTTCAGACAATTACGCGGCGCGCTTCGCCATGGCGGACGCCGCCTGCACCCTGCGCATTCCGCTGGTGTACGGCGCCGTGAAAGGCTTCATCGGGCAGGTGGCCGTCTTCGCCCCCCATCAGGGAACCGCCTGTTACCGCTGCCTCTTCCCGGCAGACACGCCCATGCAGGAAAAAGATACCGCCTCCGCCGCAGGCATTCTGGGCGCACATGCGGGCATCATCGGCAGCATCCAGGCCATGGAAGCCCTGAAATATCTTGCGGGCATTCCCTCTCCGCTGGTAGGAGCCATGCTCTCCGCGGACACGCGGCGCATGCGCTTCTCCACCATTCCCCTGGCTCCTAATCCCGCGTGCAGATGCCGGACAAGCGGGGGTGCGGAGCCGCAATGAAAAATTGACGGCGACGGCGGCATCTGGCATCATTTCCAACAGGTATGAATCATTTAACACGCGCCAAATCCGTTTTTGAAATGGAGATTGAAGAGCTGCGCGGCGTCCTGTCCCGGCTGGACGACAATTTCAACAAGGCTGTGGACCTCATGTCCCAGGCTCTGGACCGCGGCAACAAGATCGTCATTGTAGGCGTAGGCAAATCCGGCAACATCGGGGCCAAAATCGTCGCTACCCTGAACTCCACGGGAACGCCCACCGTTTTGCTGGATTCCCTGAACGCCCTGCACGGGGATCTGGGCATCGTCCAGGACGGGGATGTCTGCATTGCCATGTCTTTCTCTGGAGAAACCTCGGAGCTGCTGGCCCTGCTCCCCTTTATCAAACGTTTTGAACTGCCCATCATTTCCATGACGGGCAACACGGCCTCCTCCCTGGCCAAATACTCGGACATCGTGCTGGACACGGGCGTTTCCCGGGAAGCCTGCCCGCTGAACCTGGCCCCCACTTCCAGCACCACGGCCATGCTCGTCATGGGAGACGCCCTCGCCATGGCTCTGGTGGAAGCGCGCCACTTCACCGCGCGGGACTTCGCCAAACGCCACCCCGGCGGCTCGCTGGGACGCGCCCTGCTCACCCGGGTGAGCGACATCATGCGCCGCGGGGAAGAAATGGCCATGCTTCCGGAAACCGCCTCCGTGAACGACTGCCTGAAAGCGATGACCACGGCCCACGCCGGCGCCTGCGTCCTGCTGACGGCGGACCGCAAACTGGCCGGCATCTTCACCCACGGAGACTTTGTCCGGGCATACGGGGCCAATCCCCTCATCGGAGAACAGCCCGTCAGTGGATTCATGACCCGCAATCCCATTTACGTCATGGAAGAAGACCTGGCCGCTGAAGCGGCGAAGGCCGTGAGCAACCGCCGCATTGACGACCTGGTGGTGCTCAATGCGGAAATGACTCCCGTGGGCATCATTGACCTCCAGGACCTCGCCAGGCTGAAACTGGTTTAAGCCCTCCCTTTCCCATTCCTTTCAGGCATCCGTGATTCAAAAGTAACAAATCAGTCACGGATGCCTTTTTCATTGAACGGAAGCTTCCGTTTCCACAATCTTAATTCCATAAACATGTTCCTGAAATTTACCATCGCCCTGCTTGCCTGCACCTGGGGCTTTTCCCGCGCACAGGACATCTCCGGCCCGGAGGAAAATCCCAATGCTCCCGCTGCGGAGGAAGCCCCGCGGGAAGTCCCTCTTCCGGACGGGAAAACGGTTCCCAAATTCGAACCCCTGGATGAGCACCGCATCAAAATCGGCCATGTGATTGTCAACCACAAGGAGCGCACCGTCAGTTTTCAGGCCCAGGTCAACATGAAGGAAGGAATTCTGGAATACGTCTGCTGCATGCCCAACGGCAAGCTGCATGAATCCCTGCTGGTGACGGAAGCGGATCCCCTGCATATCAGCCTGGGAATGACGCTGCTCAAATTCCGCCGCTTTGAAAAATTTTTCCCGGTGAGGGATGAAAATTTTGAATGGCTGCCCTTCACGGAACCCAAGCCGGAGGACTACGCAGACGCCTACGTGCAGATTGTCATGACCTATACGGAAAACGGCAGGGAACAGAAGAGCGATTTTTCCGACATCGTCGTAAACTCACAAACGCGGAAGGGCCTGAATCCCAGCGACTGGCTTTACACCAACTCCTTCTTTTACGAAGGCGCCTACCAGGCCAGCCTGAGCGGGGAAGTAATCTCCATTTTCGCGAGCCGTACCTCCCCCATCAACTACATCGGAGACTTCCATGACGGCGTCAACGACACGGGCTGGATCGTCAACCCGAAGAAAAACCTGTCTCTGGGCACGAACGTTACCATCACCATTTCCCAGAAACCGGTTCAACCCAGGCAATAACACCTTATGTTCAAATCCGTACTTTCACTAACGCTGGCCGCCGCGCTGGGCACAGCCTCCTTCGGACAGACCACCCTGACGGCCGTGCCCGGAGAAGCGGCCTCCGCCAAATACGCCTCCATCAGCCAGGAAATCCTGCGCGCCATTGAAAAAGGGAACGAATACCTGAAAACCAGGCAGAACCCGGAAGGCTACTGGGCCCAGCCGTCCTACCCTGCTCTGACGGCCCTGGCGGTCACCGCCTACATGCGCGACCCCGCCAACCAGGGCAAGCCCCTTCCGGAATACATCCGGAAGGGATATGACTTCATCCTGAAATCCCAGAAAGAGGACGGCTCCATCTTCAACCGCGGCATGTCCTCCTACAACACTGCGGTATGCATGATGGCGCTGCTGGCCGCCAACAAGGAGGAATACGCCCCCGCCATCCTCAAGGGCCGCGCCTACCTCATCAAGCAGCAAAACCATTTTGCTCCGGACAACCCCTACAACGGCGGCATCGGCTACGGGGATAAAAAAGCTCCTCCCATTGCAGACCTTTCCAACACCTCCCTGGCCCTGGAAGCCATTTACTACTCCCAGAAGCTCGCCAAAGACGGCAAATACGGGGAACAGCCGGATCTGGACTGGAACGCCGCCACGGAATTCATCAACCGCTGCCAGCAAAACCCGGCCGTCAACAAGGAACCCTGGGTCTCCAGCGACAAATCCCAGCTCGGAGGCTTCGTGTACCGCCCGGGCGTCTCCAGCGCCAGGGACAGCAAAAGCGCCGCGTTTGACAAGACGGAACCGCCCAAGGCCTACGGCAGCATGACGTACGCGGGCATGCAGTCCCTCATTTACGCCAATGTGGACAGAAACGACCCCCGCGTCAAACTGGCCCTCAAATGGCTGGAAAACAGCTACAATCTGGATGAAAACCCCGGCATGGGCGTCCAGGGCCTGTACTACTACTACCAGGCCATGTCCAAAACGCTCAGCGCCATGGGAATAGACACCCTGACGCTGAAAGACGGCCGCAAGGTGGACTGGCGGGATGAACTGGCCAACAAGCTCATCTCCATCCAGAAAAGCGACGGCTCCTGGGTAAACACCAACAACCGCTGGTGGGAGGCGGATCCCATTCTGGTGACCTCCTACTGCGTGCTGGCTCTGGAACAGCTTTACCATTCCATTCCCCGGTAACGGACCGCTTCATCCCGACTTCAAGGGCCGGAGAGGGAGGAAATGACCTCCTTTTCCGGCCTTTCCCATGCCCGGAAATGAACGTCCCATGGAATAAAAGGGTCTTTTCCTCAACCATTTCAAATCCATGGACACCATTGATTCCATTACCATGATTGCGGCGGCGTGGGGGTTGCTGGTCCTTCGGCTGACGCTGGCCCTGATCCTGTGGCCGCACGGAGCCCAGAAAGTGCTGGGCTGGTTCGGGGGAGCGGGCTGGGACGGCACGTACCAGGCTTTCACGGAAAAGATGGGCATACCCCCCTTCCTGGCCAAGGTGGCCATGCTGACGGAATTCTTCGCCCCTATCTGCCTGGTGCTGGGAGTCTTCACCAGAATAGCGGCGCTTGCGGTCATCATCATGATGGCCGTCGCCATGACCAAGCACGTTAAAAACGGTTACTTTGCCAACTGGTCCGGTAAAAAAACCGGGGAAGGGGTGGAATTCCACCTGCTCTATGCCGGCTCCGCCCTGGCGCTGCTGCTGACCGGTCCCGGCCCGTGGTCCGTGGATGCCTGGTGCATGGACATCGTGCACGTTATCTTCGGCTGACGGGGGCAGCTCATCCCCGGCTGGGCATAGGACATAATTTCCGGTTCTCAAATCCTCTGTATTCCGGTATTTATGGGGAGGCTTTCTTTTGCCCTGTTAACCCTTCCCGCCATGACCAGCCATAAACGCTTGAAACTCCGGCAGTGCACCAACTGCGAATGCGTCATTAACGGAGTATGGAAATGGGTAGAGGAATGCGCCCGCGCGGCGGCTGAGGAAGAACCCGCCATGCGCGGCATTCTGGACGACGTCTGCCTTTCCCGCAATTCCCTGGCCACGTCCATCTCGGCGCGGCTGGCCCGCAAGCTCTCCCGCCGGGACATGCCGCGGGAGCTGATTGAGCCCCTTATCCGGGAAGCGCTGGCGGAAGACCAGAACATCCTCAGCCAAATCGCCCAGGACCTGATCGCCATCGTGGACCGGGATCCCGCCTGCCGTACGCCGCTGGAACCCCTGCTTTTTTACAAGGGGTTCCACGCCATTACCACGTACCGCATTTCCCATTGGCTGTGGCAACATGACCGGACGATCATGGCCCTTCAGTTCCAGAGCCTGTCCAGTGAAGTATTTGCGGTGGACATTCATCCGGCGGCTACCATCGGCTGCGGCATCCTGCTGGACCACGCCACCAGTTTCGTAGTGGGGGAAACCGCCATCATCCGGGATAACGTCTCCATCCTGCATGAAGTCACGCTGGGCGGCACAGGCAAGGAGGAAGGAGACCGCCATCCCATTGTGGAATCCGGAGTTCTTATCGGCGCGGGGGCTAAAATACTGGGGCGCGTCACCATCGGCGCCTGCGCCAAAATCGCAGCCAGCTCCGTTGTTCTGGAAAATGTCCCTCCCCATACCACGGTAGCGGGCGTACCCGCCGTTATCGTCAACGACTCCATTCCGGACAATCCCGCGCTGGACATGAACCAGTGCCTTTGCAACTGAATAGATAACGGATTAGAAATCCGTCACTTACAGCAGAAAACGAATTAAATCCGCAACTCCGCGAACATCAGCGGGAAAGGTAAATTCTGAAAAGACCAGACATAATATAATAGTTTCAACCTCAATGCATTGAAATTCTCAATGCGCTTATTTTGAATATTTTGAGTTGAGACCGGATTTCTAATTCGCATACTGCACGGGATATGCGTTTAAGATTACCCCTCTCTCTAAGGTCTGCTTTGCTTGCATGCAGCGTCCTGTTTACAACCGTGGCTTCCGCCTCCGTTTCAGACGGAAACCTCGGCAATGTCATGTACATAGGGGACTCCATCACCCATGGCGTCAACAGCGGCTCCTGGCGCTGGGCCATGCACAAAATTTTCACGGACAACGGCATCAGCTATACTGAAAAAGGCATCATGACCGGCAATTTCAGCGGGGGCGTAGCCGCTGGCGCCTCTTACGGCGGTAAGATTTTCCAGAATATCCATTCCTCTGCGGCTTCCGCAAGAACTTATGAAATCGCCGGAAGAGCGAACGGCAGCAATTACGGACGATTTGACGGGTCCAACATCAAAAACTGGCTGGGCCTGAGCACGGAAAAGACCAAGGGAGGAACCTATGCAGGCCAGACTTTTACCGGGGCCGATAAACCGGACACGTTTTTCCTGCTCTCCGGGACCAACGATCTCCTTTCCGACGGCGATAATAATTTGCTGCTCTATCGTCTGGATGGAGTTTCCTCCCTTTTGCTGGGCGACATGGATTCCATCGTCTCTTCCATCCGTACCGCCAACAGCCAAGCAAGCATTTTAGTGATGACCATTCCCTGCTGGACGCAACATTCCAACGGGAACCTGGCTGAAACGCACCAGGCCGTAGCCTCCTACAACGAATCCCTGAAGAAATGGGGGGCGAATAACGCCGCCAATGGCGTCAAGGTCATCGACATCAACGCAGGCATCATCGATGTAGCTTCCTCTACGCCGTTCTACGGGGTTCGCTCCATGTTCAACAATCCCACGGCGGACGGGCTGCACCCGAATGCCCAAGGCGACCTCCTGATGGCAGGCAACCTGGCCAAAGGCATGGGCTATGCCGGGCGGTCAGCCGGGCAGGAAAGGAAAGCCGCCCATGAGCTGGAGGTCAACTTCGGACAAAGCCCTTCCATCACCCAGCAGAGGCTGGAGGCCAACGGCTTCACCGCCAATAACGTTACCGTCTCCAACAATACGGTCAACTTCAACAAATCCGGCAGCAGCTCCCTGACCTATAACTGGGGAGCCGCCCAGGGACAGGACAAAGGCTACACGGTAGATTTCACTCTGCGCCTGGGCAACGGGGCCACGGGCGGCTGGGACACCACAAACAATTTCTCCCTGAACCTGGGAAACGGAACGCTGAACATTAATGAAGCGTATATCCAATGGGGCAGCACCATTCTTTATTCCAAAGACATGTCCGCCAATGCGGACTCCATCCGCGTAGCCTACGTGGCGGGAGACCGCGCCAACGGCCTGGACGCGGGCTATTACATCTGGCTGGGGGATGTTCTCATCGGGGAAGCGCAGACGGCAGCGGGGGGAAGTTCTTCCGGCCTCACGTTCAGCTATTCCGGCACGCTGGACGCCATCCTGTCCAATCTGGCTTTGGACGGTTCCCTTTCCTACGCCCCCTCTACCACCGGCATTACTGGCCCTGAATCTCTTTATCTGGCAAATGGCGCGTTTCCCTCCACTCTCAAACCGGGCATGATTGAATGGACTGCGGGAACCGCCGCCACCGCCGTAGCCACTGCCGGAACCAATGCCACGTATAATGTCCGTAACACAACCAATTCCAACATTGCCAGTATTACGGGCACGGGAAGCACCAAATTCATTTACGCCAATAACGGCGCTTACGGCAGCGCGGGTAACCGTCAGGACCTGTGGGTGACGCTGGGAGCGGGAACCAGCAGCGCCAACGGCTGGATAGGCGGCCATACAGAGGAAAACCTGTACGGTGACATCCACCTGCGCCTGGCGGAAGGGGCCATCGGCAAATCCACGGTATTCGGCGTTGTGAACGCCGGAACCGTTCACGGGGACATCTACCTGGAATTCTCATCATCCACCGGGGTTTACGATACTTCCTTCACCACCGGAGAAGCGGACCGCACCTCCGTGGCGGGATCCTATGCCTCCGCCGTGAACGGGGACATCACCATGGTGTTCAATGACGGCGTATTCTCCCACCGCATTTTCGGAGGCTTTTACACGGGAAATAAAACCATCTCCGGCTCCGCCTCCCTTTTCATCAATGGCGGAACGTTCATGAATGAAATTTACGCCGGGAACAAGACGGACGGCACCATTTCCCGGGGAACCAGCCTGACCGTCACGGGCACGGACGCCATTCTGGGCAAGGCTGACGGGGATAACTGGACGTGGACACTTCTGTGCGGAGGCAATAAAACCAGCGGCACCATCAACGGAGGCACCACGATCACCCTGAAAGATATCGCCGCCACTACCGGAGCCGGAACCGAACATCAGTTCGACAAATACGCCGGCATCATCGACGGTAAGGGAGCCGGGACGGTGAACGGGGAGAAGAAGCTCATCTTTGACAACTACGCCGCCAACTTCCTGGGAACGCTCCAGAATTTTGACAAAGTACAAATTACCGGGAATTCGGATCTCTCGCTGGACAAATCCCTGGGGAATACCGTCACCTCCCTGTCCGTGGACGCAGGTTCCTCCCTCCGGTTCAACCGGGACCAGGACGCCACGCTGGACATCACTAATAACGGCACAATCCGCACCTCGCACAACCTGACCCTCAAATCCGCAGACACCGGAACCGGGACCTATCAGGTGGAAGGAGGAACGCTGGACCTGGCCGGGCAGGCCGTCTCCGGGAAAATATCCCTCTCCGCGGGGGCGCTCTCCAATACGGCGGGACTGGGAGCCGGGAGCGTTTCCGTCTCCGGCATCACCGGGAACGTCAACCTGGGCGGACTGGACGGTAGCAAGCTGAACTCCATTAACATGGGCAGCGGTACAGGAACCATTTCCGGTCTGACGGGCCATGCGGACCTGTCCGGTTCCGACACGCAATTGAGGCTTTCCGCCGCCAACATGGGCGCGGACGGCACGGGAATCATCCAGTTCAATGACGCGGACAATGCCAGCTTGACGCTGGGCAACCTGACCCTGACGCTGACGGCGGATGCCGTGGCGCTCCTCGCCGCTCCGGGGGACTACTCTTTCCACGTCACCAACGCCGCCCTGCACGCGGATACCAACCACATTACGCTGAGCGAATACAACGGCATGGCGTGGGACATTACCCGGACGGAAGGCGGCCAGGTAATCATCTCCTTCGGCCAGTTGCTGGACGCCATGGTCATTGACAAGGGAGCTTCCAAAAACGTCACCTCCGCCAACACTCTGGCGGCAACTCCCAGCGTCACCAACAACGGAACGCTGAACATTGACCTGTCCTCGGCCACCGCGCCGGAAAACAAAACAACCATCATCCGCTACCTGGCCGGCACGGAAGCCGATGCCGTCGTGAACACGGGGACGGACAGCGACGTGATCATCACGCTTCTGAATGAAACCTCCGCAGATCCGGACAAACCGGGCAACACCGCTTATGCGGGTTCCATTGAAGGAGCGGCGCAGCTCGTCAAGGACGGGGAACAGAGGCTGACCGTTGACGGCAGGGTGACCGCCTTCGCTCTGGACGTGCAACAGGGAGAACTCGTGCTCCAGAACACGAAGGAAAGTTCCATCATCTCCGGCGCCCTGAACGTGGAACAGGATGCCGCGCTGACGCTGAACGCTGCCTCCCTGGCCGCCGGGGATCTGGCGGGCTCCGGCTCCATCACCCTGAACGGGGGCGCCCTGCTCTCCATCGCCAGGGACACTCTTTCAGACCTGACGCTCCACGCAAGCGTCACCGGTTCCGGCACCCTGAAACTGGACAACTGCAACCTGATTCTGGGCACGGACAACAATCTGGGCGAAGACGTGCTGCTCCATCTGGGGGGCGGCAGCCTGCGTCTGCAGGACGGCTCCGCGATCGCGCTGGAAGGGCTTCACCAGGAGCAAGAAAACGGCGCGCTCCACCTGGGGACCGACGGACATCTGGAACTGGCCTCCAACGACGGAAAAACCTACTCCTTCAAAGGGGATATCACCGGCACGGGAGCCATTACCCACCGGGGCGAAGGCACGCAGATCATCCTTTCCTCCGGCAACGCAGGCGTGGACGTCAGCCATACCCGGACCGGCGGTCATCTCGTTCTGGGAGACAAGGATCTGGCAGCAAACGGCCTCATGACCTACAAGGATATTTTCATCGGCAGCAACACCCGGGACGCCTCCGACCTGGACGCCACGGCAGACCTCTCCCTGATGAATAATACCACGGCCAACTCGCTTTCCATCGCCTCCAACGGCAAACTGTACCTGGGCGGCAATCCCAACCAGAGGGCCGTTCAGCTCGTGTTGACCGGCAACAACGGCGGCGTGGCGGCCGCTCTGGCCTCCGGCGCTTCCCTGGACCTCACCGTCAATACGGAAACGCTGACCAATAGCGCGGACAACGCCTGGGCCGCCTTGAAGGCGGAAAACGGCTCCATCCGCATCAACGGAACGGATCCGTCCATTAACGTCAACATTTACGGCCTGGGCGTCGCGGGAGACTGGGCCATCCTGCCGGAATTCACCGTTAACGCCTTCTATGCGGAAAACGGACTGGTCACGGCGGACGGGGAAACCTGGACGGAGGACATGGTGAACCTGACCTATGCCGGCTTCGCCAACCTTGTCTATGACATCAGCAAGAAACTCTCCGACGACGGCAAGCTGTTCCAGGTCCACTTCACCAAGCAGGGAGACAGCCCGCTGAAAGACTTCGCCTCCACGGGCAACCAGCAGGGCGCGGCGGACAGTCTGTGGGCCGTCACCTCCTCACCGGAAAACATCACTCCGGACATGATGGAATTCCTCAACGCCATGGGCAACGCCCAGGCCATGGGGAATGCGGAAGCTATCCGGTCAGCCCTTTCCTCCTATGCGGGCAGCGGCATTACCGCCCTGCATTCCGCCCAGAAGGGAGCCCTCCGGGACCAGGTGCTTCACCTGCGCAACCGCCTCTCCCAGATGGGAGTCTCCCCGCAGTACATTCACGATGATCTGCCCGGCTTCAACGCCTGGATTGAAGGGGAAGGCGGCTACCGCAGGCTGGATGACCGGACGGACGAATCAGGCTACAAGCTCAGCACCTGGGGCGGCACCTTCGGCTTTGACGTAACGTGCAGCGACAGCTTCGTATGGGGGGCGGCCTTCTCCGCCAGCTATGGCGACCTGGACGCCTACATGGCGAACGGAGACCTGGATTCCTACTACGGCAATCTGTTCTTCCGCATCCAGTCGGGCCGCTGGGCGCATAACATCATCCTCACCTGCGGATGGAACGACGCTTCCCTGGACCGCACCGCGGGAATCCCCGGAGCCGGCATGTACACCATGCACGGCAGCACCAGCGGCAGCAGCTACGGCGCCTTCTATGAAGGCACGTATGACCTGTACCTGAATGAGAACAACACTTCCGCGCTCCAGCCTCTGGTGAATGCCTCCGTGTACAGGAGCCGGATGGACGGCTTTACGGAATCCGGCGGCCTGGGCATGAACGTGGATGACATGGACTCCACCTTCGGAACCGTGGGACTGGGCGCAAGGCTCCGCGGAGAACTGTCCGCCAACCTGACGGGCCGCGCCTCCCTGGGTGAACTGCGGGTGCAGGTTGTCCAGCTTCTGGGCGACCGGGACACCGCAGCCGTTCTGGCGCCCGCCGGCATACCCGGCGCAGGGTTCCGCGTAAACGGAGCCAGGGAAGGAGCCACCGGCGTGCAGGTCGGAGCCGGAATCACCATTCCGGTGGGTTATACCGGTTCCGTCTTTGCAGACGTCAATGCGGACTTTCGCAGCCGCGCCAACAGCTTCAACGGAAGCATCGGCTACAGGCTGACCTTCTGACCGACTTCTTCAGGAGTATATATCAACGGAAGCATCGCGGCCATGCCGCGGTGCTTTCTTGTTTACGGCGGGCCTCCTGCTCAGGCACGGCCTTTCCGCGGAACTCGGGACGGGTCCTTCATCTGCCCGTCTCCTTCAATAACATACTTGTAGGAAGTAAGTTCCCGCAAAGCCATTGGCCCCCGGGCATGAAATTTGTCCGTACCGATGCCTATTTCCGCCCCGAAGCCGAATTCCTCCCCGTCGCTGAACCGCGTGGAACAATTATGGTAAACGCACGCGCTGTCCACCCGGTTCATAAAATAATCGCGCGCCCGTTCATCCTCCGTAATGATGGAATCACTGTGGTGGGAGCCGTAATGGTTAATGTGCTCCACGGCATCACGGACGCCGTCCACCACTTTCACGGAAAGAATCAGGTCTTCATATTCCGTGGACCAATCCTCTTCCTCCGCCGGAATGGCTTCCGGACCAAAAAACGGGCGGCTTCGCTCACACACGCGGCATTCCACGCCGCGCAGGCGCATGCGTTCCGCCGCCATCGGCAGGAACCGATCTGCCGCGGCAGCGTCCACCAGCAGGGTTTCCGCCGCATTGCATACGCCGGGCCTCTGCGTTTTAGCGTCATCCAACACATTCACGGCCATCTCTAAATCCGCCGCCGCATCCACATACACATGGCAAACGCCGTCCAGATGCTTCAGCACGGGAACCCTGGCGTACTCCGTCACGGCGCGGATCAGCCCCTTTCCACCCCTGGGAATAATCACGTTCAGGAAAGAATCCAGCCCGCACAACTGCCGCACCTCATCACGGCTGCCGGAATCCAGAAGCTGCACGGCGTCCGCGGGAACGGCGGACTCCTTCAGCGAGGCGCGCAGAACCTCCGCCAGCGCCCGGTTGGTCCGCAGAGACTCGCTTCCTCCGCGCAGAATAACGGCATTCCCGGACTTCAGGCACAGGGCGGCGGCATCGCAGGTGACGGTGCCGCGGCTCTCGTAAATAAAACCGATGACCCCCAGGGGAACGCGCACCTGGCGGATATGCAACCCGTTGGGGCACGTCCATTCCCGGATGCATTCGCCCACGGGATCAGGGAGAGCCGCCACCTGTTCCATGCCGCGGGCCATGTGTTCCACACGCTCCGGAGTCAGGAGCAGCCTGTCCAGAAACGCGGCATTGCGGCCGCCTTTCCGGGCCTCTTCCATATCAAGGCCGTTCTCCCGTACAATCTTTTCCGCGGCGTTCCGAACGCCTGCAGCCATCAGGCGCAGGGCCAGCGCCTTCTCTTCCGGCTCCAGGGCAAGCAACTCCCGTGAGGCCGCCAGCGCGGCCCGTCCCGCCGGTTCAAGAGAATTCTCCATCTTCATAGTTTTATCCCTTCGGCACAAAATATGTTCCGGCTCCTTCCTCCTTCCCCTCCAGCAGCAGCGCAATGCGTTCCGGATGGCGGCCATGCAGCATGTAAACGCCCGTCCCCGCATTCACGGCCTCCCGGACAGCCTGGAGCTTGGCGCTCATGCCGCCCATGGAAAAGCGCCCCCGGTCCTCTTCCGCGAACGCCAGCACGGCATCCACGTCCTCCACCCGGGGAATGATGGCCTTCCGCTTTCCTCCGGGGGGATACAGGCCGTCCACGCTCGTCAGAATGAACAGTGCGTCAGCCTCCACCAGACGCGCGATGTGCACGGAAAGAATATCGTTATCCCCAAATTTCAACTCTTCCACGGATACGGTGTCGTTCTCATTCACAATCGGGATGATGCCGCCGTGCTCAAACAGGCGCAGCACCGTAGCCTGCACGTTGCGGCGGCGGCGTTTCAAATCCTCCGCCGTCAGCAGAAGCTGGGCCACATCTACGTTAAAGTGGTTGAAAAGATTCTCATATGCCTGCATCAGCCGCGTCTGCCCTACGGCGGCGCACGCCTGTTTCAAGGACAGCTCCTGAGGATAGGACGGAAGACCCAGGACGGACACGCCGGCCCCTACAGCGCCGGAGCTGACCAGAACCACCTGATGCCCCTGCTGCATCAGCCCCGCCAGGGCGCTTACCAAATGCACGATGGAAGAACCGTCCAATGTCCCATTCTCACGGGTCAACACGCCCGTACCTACTTTAATTACGATTTTCATGTATTTCCGCCGCTTATGATACAACAATCCCTTTTTCCGCAAAAAGCGGAAAACGCGTCTTTTCCGCGCTAACCCGTGAAAGCGCCGGACGCAAAAACGGAAGGAATTCCCCCTTCTTCTTCCATAAAGATAAAAAGGATCATTCCCTCCGACCGACCGGCTCCGGCGCGGATGAAATCCGCCATCCCGGCCAATATCTGGACAGCCATGAAAACCAGGGGCGGACAACACCGGGGAAAAGGACTGGAGCATGCCGTCCGACATGTTTCCCCCGGCTTTATTCCCTAAAGCGCCATACATTCCGGTGAGCGTGCCGCAAAACCGGGAGCGGCATGCGCGGCGCTTCCATCTTCAAGGCTTTTCCCCGGTCCGGAACTGGCGCGGGAGACGCATTTTAGGCTTCCAATATGAAGCTGATCCGCTCATATTGCCCGGGCATGAATCTTGACCTTCTCCAAAAAGCCGCCAACCAGGCGCGGGGACTCGCCATGGATGCCGTTCACGACTGCGCATCCGGCCACCTGGGCCTGCCGCTGGGGTGCGCCGAAATCGGGGCCGTCCTGTTCGGCGATTTGCTCAACATCTGCCCTTCACAGCCCCGCTGGCTCAACCGTGACCGCTTCATTCTCTCCGCCGGCCACGGCTCCATGTTTCTTTACGGCTGGCTCCACCTGTCAGGATTCAACATCGGCATTGAAGATATCAAAAACTTCCGTCACAAAGGTTCCATCACGCCCGGCCACCCCGAATTCCGGGATACGGAAGGCGTAGAATGCACCACGGGACCGCTGGGCCAGGGTATTGCGAACGCCGTAGGCTTCGCCCTCTCCGCCAGGCGCGCGGCTGCCCGGTTCAACAGGCCCGGCACGGATATCTTCACCCAGCACGTCTTCTGCCTCACAGGAGACGGCTGCCTGCAGGAAGGCGTCGCCCGGGAATCCCTCGCCCTGGCCGCCGTGCTCAAGCTGGATAACCTTATTCTCATTTACGATTCCAACGACATCACGCTGGACGCTCCCGCGGAACGGACCCAGCTTACGGATCCGCGCGCCGTATACGAAGCCCTGGGCTGGGATGTGCGCCAGATTGACGGGCACGACATCAAGGCCATTAAGTCAGCGGTTGAAGCCGCCAAAAACGCCAAAAACGGGAAACCCCAGCTCATCATTGCCAAAACGGTCATCGGCAAGGGCATTCCCGGTATTGAAGGCACCACAAAAGGCCACGGGGAAGGCGGAGCCAAGCTTCAGGAGGAAGCGCACGCCAACTGGGGCATTCCTGCCGGAGAACGCTACTACGTCTCCGAAGACGTCCGTGCCGCTTTCGCAGACCTGAAAGCCCGAAGGGAAAAAGATTTCAAGGCCTGGAACGCCACGTACGAACAATGGCGCCGGACCTATCCGGAACTGGCAGAAGAACTGGACGCGGGCATCAACGCCTGCTCCTGCGGCGTCAATCCGGCAGACTCGGACAAGGCTATTCCCCCTTTCCCGCAGGACTATAGCGATGCCACCCGTTCAGCCGGGGCCGTTGCCATCAACGCCATCGCTAAAGCGAATCCCTGCTTCCTGACCACCAGCGCGGACCTTTACAGCTCCAATAAAAACTACCTTTCCGGCGCAGGAGACTTCTCTGCGGAAACCCCGGAAGGACGCAACTTCTGGTTCGGCATCCGCGAACACGCCATGGCCGCCATCTGCAACGGCATTGCCTATGACGGCCTGTTCCGCGTAAGCGCCGCCACGTTCTGCGTCTTCGTAGACTACATGCGCGCCTCCATCCGCGTGGCGGCCCTCAGCGGGCTCCCCGTCACCTATATTCTGACGCATGACTCCGTGGCCGTGGGAGAAGACGGCCCCACCCACCAGCCGGTGGAAACAATTTCCGGCCTCCGCGTCATTCCGAACCTGGATGTCATCCGTCCGGCGGACCCGGAAGAAACCGCAGGAGCCTGGATGGCCGCCATGCAGCGTGCCGATGGCCCTACCGCCCTCATTCTGACGCGCCAGAAAGTGGCTACGCTGAACGGCATCCCCGTTGAGACGCGCCGGGAAGGCGTGCTGAAAGGCGCCTACATCGCCCGGAAGGAACAGGGCCCCCTGAAAGCCATTATTCTTGCCAGCGGTTCCGAACTGGAACTGGCCCTGAAAGCGGCGGAAAACATCGGGGAAGGAATCCGGGTCGTCTCCATGCCCAGCTTCTTCCGCTTTGACGCGCAGCCTTCCGAATACCGGGAAAGCGTGCTTCCCTCTTCCTGCATGAGAAGAGTTTCCGTAGAAGCCGGGGTCACGGACCTCTGGTGGAAATATCTGGGCTGCCAGGGAGAGGCCGTGGGCATCAACCGCTTCGGCTTCTCCGCTCCCGGAACGCAGGTGCTGGAGGAACTCGGCATGAATGTGGACAACGTCGTCGCCGCCGTTCACAAGGCGCTTGCCAGATAAACAGGGAATTTTCCCCGTCATCTCTTTCCAGGGGCTGTTCCGCATTCGCCGGAACAGCCCCTTTTTCATGTCTCCCCGGTTGCCAGAAAAAAAGTAAGGCCGTCCCCACGAACCACCATTATCCATAACGCAGGAACTATCCTTTCCTGCAAAAATTCCGTTCATTTCCCGTCCGGATTTCTCCAAATACAATGACCTCTGCAACAGCGGCGCCCATGACCTGAACCGGTCCCGGACAAGCTAAGGCCGCGAAAGCCCCGGTTGCCAACAGCCCGTTTTCATCATGGCTGCCGGAACGGACAATTTCCGGGTTCCTTCCTGGCGCCAATGAATATTCGGAATGGTCAGGATAAAGCGATGCTTCTATTGACAATGCAATAAACCCCAACCCCGCAAAATAACGGGAGGTCGGACCATGAACAATGAAAAACGCCCCTTTCCGAAAAAAGGGGCGTTTTTATAAAGACCTTGGTAAAAAGGGAAGCGACGCCTTTAGAAAGCGGCTTCAATCTTCATGATGGTGTACACCTTTTTCTTGTCGCCGTCCATCGGGACAATCTTCACCTGATCCCCTACGCTCTTGCCCGTCAGCTCCTTGCCGACCTGGGAAAGATAAGAGACGATATGCTTTTCCGGATTTGTGTCCCACGCGCCCAGAATGGTGTACACCACGGGCTCCCCGCCATTCAACGGCTGAAGAGTCACCTTCGTGCCCATGGCGGCGCGGGAAGTATCCGTTACGGCAAAATCCGTGCCGCGGGCCAGGGCCAGCGCATGTTCCAGTTCCGCCCGGCGGCGGTTGAGCACCTTTTCCACTTCCTTGGCGTCCTGGTAGCCGCCGTTTTCACGGAGATCCCCTTCCGCACGGGAAATCTTCTTGTTATGCAGGTTTTCCGGAATTTTCACGTTTACCAGTTCTTCCAGCTCCTTCTTGCGGGCTTCCAGGCTTTCCCAGGAAACGAAAATCGGTTCCGGTTTGTCGGAGTTGTCCACCAGGGCGTCCAGCACAATGGCGTGCAGGTCCGGGAAGACGCTGATGACGCGGGCCATCAGCGCGCCGCGATCCTGTTCGGAAAAAGCGGAGGTGTTGTACAGCATCTTGGCGAACTGGCGGACTTCCGCCACATCCTGCCCCTTGATCATTTCCTGAATGATGCTCTTGTCCTCCATGAACAGGTTCTTCAGGCGCAGCATGCGGTTGGGGCCGCCGTCCATGTGGTCCTGTTCAATCAGGGAAAGCATCGCAATGCCCACAGGGAGGCCAAAGAGGGGCTTGGAAGCGTCATGCCGCTGGCGGCATATCCAGATGAGGGACTCCGCCGGAAGGGTCTGGCGCAACAATTCATGCTTCAGATGCTTGACCAGCACCTTGTCCTGCCCTTCCTCTATCAGGAATTTGGCGATTTCCCCCACGGCGCGCGCGCCGCCCGCGTCAAAAAGCTCCAGCGCTTTCTGCGGCCAATCCTCACCAAAAATGGCGGGCAGCGTGGCGTACACGCGTTTCTGCCGCACGGCAGGCATGGAATTGAGCACTTCCGCGAAGCGTCCCACATCGCCGATATTGGCTTCCACGATGGAACGGAGAGGATAAGCTTCCTTGGCCGCCTCCGTATTTTTCAGGGAGGCAATCAGGTCATCCCTGAGCACGGCCAGTTCCAGCACCTGCTGGAGAGCCAGGCTGCCGCCGTTGCGCACATCGGCATCCACGGCGCGAATCAGGGCGTTGACGGCATCCGGCTCCGCCATGACCGTTTCCATTTTAATGCCGTCCAAAACGCGCACCTTGGCTTTCAGATCGGTGGCCTTATTGTAATCTTCCAGGGCAGCCTGCGCGCGGGAAAGGGTATTCGCGCGAAGCGTGATGCGCTCTCCCTTGCGGGTGGGCATCATGAACTGGACATTGGAACGGAGCATGGCACGCACCTTGTCCCACCAGTTTTTCCACTTGTCCTCCGCAATCACGGTGCCTTTCAGCGCGGCTTCCAGCTTCTCAGGAGTAAGGGAATTACCGTAGCCCTGCAAGGTAACGCGCACCAGTTCCACCGGATCATCCACGGACAGGTTGATCAGGGATTCGGTATCTTCATACCGCTTGGCCAGGAAATGGTCATCACTGATGAATTCCAGAATTTTGGGAGCGAATCCCAAGGCAACTTCGTGTTCCGGATTTTCCTCAAAATCAATGACCAGCTTTTGGGCGGGAAGATTCCAGGAAATGACTTTTCCGGCGCCCCAGGAAGCATGGAAGCAGTAACGGCCAGGTGCGATGCGATCAAGTTTTTCAGCGAGAGCGGGGGTAATTTTCCCCAGAGACAATAATTTCTCCAAGTCGGCGTGCATACTGGGGCACATGATACGCCCCCCCCTACCGGTATCAAGACTAATATTCCCTCTTTCGCCCGGAGGCGGCCTGCACGGCTTTCCAGAGCCGCTACGGAGACAGCGGCCGCCCACGTCATGCTCCGCCTTCGCATTCGGGCTTCGCGTCTTTTTCCCTTCCCTCCCCCATCCAGTTGCGGCTTGACCGTGCGGAGCGTCTGACGTAACATTTTCGCACGCATTTAACCCCTGCGCAACACGTATCATGGAACCTATTTACGAAGGGAAGGCCAAACGCCTTTATACGACTGACAATCCCAACGTCCTCCGCATGGAATACAAGGACGACGCCACTGCCGGAAACGGAGCCAAGAAGGCCCAGTTTGAAAACAAGGGCAGGATGAACAAGGCCATCACCCTGGTCATCTACCGCATGCTGGAAAACAAGGGCGTGAAAACCCACCTGGTTGCAGATGTGGACGACATCAACATTGACGTGAAAAAGGTTTCCATCCTTCCTCTGGAAGTGATCGTGCGCAACATCGCCGCCGGCTCCTTCAGCCGCCGCATGGGCGTCAAGGAAGGCACTCCCTTCAAGAAGCCGATTGTGGAATTCTCCTACAAGGACGACAGCCTGGGCGATCCCTTCATTAATGACGACTACGCCCGGGAAATGAACGCCGCTACGGAAGAAGAATGCGCCTTCCTGAAAAACCAGGCCCGCATCGTGAATGACGTGCTGATTGACTTTTTCAAACAGGTTGGCCTTACTCTGGTGGACTTCAAAATCGAGTTCGGCCGCCTGGCGGAAGATCCTTCCCAAATCGTGCTGGCGGATGAAATTTCCCCGGATACCTGCCGCCTGTGGGACATCAAGACCGGCGAAAAGATGGACAAGGACCGCTTCCGCCAGGATCTCGGCAACGTGATGGAAGCCTACGAAGAAGTCCTTTCCCGGCTCCAGAACAAGGCTTAAGCCTCTTCCCTCCTCCATGGGAGCCGGCCTTTCCGCCGGCCCCCATTTTTCATTTTACCACACTCTTGAGCAATATGACCCTCCACTTTGAAGTTATCAGCCGGTTCCAGGCCGCCGCCAACGCGGACGCCCTGCTCTATACCCCCCTGAACGCCGGCCTCACGTTCCGCCGCAGCCGCGTTTACACCGTAGAAATCAACGGGGACGAACAAAAAGCCCGCGAATATCTCCTGAGTGTGCTGGTGGACCCCATTTCCCAGGAATGCACGGAACAGAACGCGCCCATCCTGGAAGGAGCCCTGTTCACGATTGACTACGGCATGAAAGCCGGCGCCCTGGACCTGGAAAAAGAAGCCATCCTGCAAAACTACCGCGGACGCCGGAATATGGGCTTTACTCTGGACGGTCTGAAAATCACCCAGCGCGTGTACATCTTCGGCCAGGGAGACAAGGAAACCCTGGCGGCGCGCTTTGCCAAGGACGTCTGCAACCCCGCCATTCACAACTGGACCATCGCCTAACCCTTTTTCTTTCCCATCCACATGTCCGCCAAAACCTACCGAACCGTTCCCGTGAGGAACCTGAGCAGCGACGAACTGCTTGAACTCAGCAAGAAGCAGAAGCTTTCCCTGTCCCGTGAGGACATGGAAGTCGTCCAGCAGATTTTCCGGGAAATCGACCGCGACCCCACTGACGTGGAACTGGAAGTAATCGCCCAGACGTGGTCGGAACACTGCAAGCACCGCATCTTCTCCGCCTCCATCAGCCACAGTGTCAACGGAGGCGCGCCGGAAACGGTGAACAGCCTGTTCAAGACCTACATCAAGAAACCTTCCGAAAAAATCATGGAACGTAAGCCGGGCTTCGTGCTCAGCGCGTTCGACGACAATGCCGGCTTCATCGCCCTGGACGACAACCTGGCCGTCTGCCTGAAAGCGGAAACGCATAACCACCCCTCCGCCATTGAACCGTATGCCGGAGCCAATACCGGGCTGGGCGGCGTCATCCGCGACATCCTGGGCGCAGGCAAGGGCGCCAAACCCATCGCCTCCCTGGACGTCTTCTGCTTCGGCGCCCCGGACACGAATCCGGCGGACATCACCGCCCCGGACGTCATCCACCCCCTGGGCATCATGCGCGGCGTGGTGCGCGGCGTGCGCGACTACGGCAACCGCATGGGCATTCCTACTGTCAACGGCGCCATCCAGTTTGACCCCACGTACATTTACAACCCCCTCGTCTTCTGCGGCACCGCCGGCGTGATTCCGCGCGGCGACATCCTGAAGGAAATGCGCCCCGGTCTCAAGGTGATCGTCATCGGCGGGCGCACGGGACGGGACGGCCTCAAGGGAGCCACGTTCTCTTCCGCCGCCCTGGATGAAGCCTCCCATGAGGAAGACTTCACCGCCGTGCAAATCGGCAACCCGATTGAAGAGAAGAAAACGCTGGACTTCATTCTGGAAGCGCGCGAACGCGGTCTCATCGTCTTCATTACGGACTGCGGCGCCGGCGGCTTCTCTTCCGCCGCCGGAGAAATGCTCTCCGTCACAGGAGGCGAAATTTTCCTGGACAACGCCCCTCTCAAGGAACCCGGCCTCATCTCCTGGGAAATCTTCCTGTCGGAATCCCAGGAACGCATGGTGATGGCCGTGGAGGAAAAAGACCTTCCGGAACTCCGGAAGCTGGCAGACACTTTCCAGACAGAACTGACCGTCCTGGGCCATTCCGACGACACGGGAATTCTGAAGGTCTGGCACAAGGGGGAACTCGTCTGCTGCCTGGACAACTCCAAGCTGCATGACGCCCCCATCAAGAAGCTGGAATCCGTATTCACCCCCGGCAAGGCGCTCACAGGCCAGCCCCTCCCGGACAAGGACCTGAACAAATCCCTGGAAACCGTGATGGGGGACTTCGCCATCGTCTCCCGGGAACCCATCATCCGCGAGTACGACCACGAGGTGCAGGGCAACACCATCCTGAAGCCCCTGGCGGGCGCGCAGGCGGACGCCCCGCAGGACGGCTCCGTGGTGGACATCGACGGCTCGGACAAATGCATGGCCATGGCTTGCGCCATTCTCCCGGAATGGGGCAAAACGGATCCCTACGCCATGGGGACCGGCACCGTGGATGAATGCGTGCGCCAGCTCATCTTGGTAGGCTCCAATCCGGACAAAATCGGCCTGCTGGACAACTTCTGCATGGGCAATCCGGAAGATCCGGCGGAACTCGGCCGCCTGGTGGAATGCGTGAAAGCCATCGCCAAGGCGGCGGACGCGTACAATGCCCCCTTCATTTCCGGCAAGGACTCCTTCTACAACTACTTTGAAACGGAAGACGGCCCCATCAACGTGCCCGTCACTTTCCTCTGCTCCGGCTTCGGCGTGGTGGAAAACCCGGATCACGTCATTGGTTCTTCCCTGAGGCGGAACAACAGCCTGCTGTACCTCATCGGCCATACGGAAGACGAGATGGGCGGCTCCGTCTTCGCCCGCACCCACGGTGTGGAAGACGGCAAGGTTCCCCAGACGGACTGCGCGGCGAACATGGAACTGTACAAAGCCTACTACAGCGCCCTGACTTCCGGCCTGGTGCTCTCCGCCCATGACATTTCCGAAGGCGGCCTGGCCGTCACGGCGGCGGAAATGGCCTTTTCCGGCAAGGGAGGCGTCCGGCTGGATCTCACGAAGGTTCCGACCGTCAACGGCTGGAAATCCCCGGCAGTCCCCCTGTTCAGCGAAAGCACGGGCCGCATCCTTGTGGAGGTGGACCCGGAATTCGCCGCGGATTTTGAAACGGCTATGGACGGATTCCCCTGCGCCTGCATCGGCAGCGTTACGGAAGAAAAGCGCCTCACTGCCACCTGCTGCGGCGGAGAAAAGGTGCTGGATTGCGACATCGCCAACCTCAAAAAGCTCTGGAAGGACGGACTTACCCCCTATTATTGATCTCCCGAAACCGGCATCTTACCAAACCAACGATTCATTTCTACCAATATGCCTCACGCACTTTTACTGAAATACCCCGGCACCAACTGCGACGTGGAAACGGAACGCGCCCTGCGCGCGGCAGGTTTCTCCACCCAGATCCAGCCCATCGCCACGGCTACGCCGGAACATGTCGCCAAATCCCAGCTTGTCGTCCTGGGAGGCGGCTTCAGCTACGGGGACTACGTCACCAGCGGCCGCCTGGCCCAGTTGGAAACGGAACGTTTCCTGGGGGATGCCCTGCAGCGGCACCACGCCGGTGGAGGCATGCTCCTGGGCATCTGCAACGGGTTCCAGATTCTCACCAAGCTGGGTATTCTTCCCGATTCCAGCCTGATTGACAATAAAAAGGAACGCTTTGAATGCGTCTGGGCCAAACTGGTGAAAGTAGCCAAAGACTCCCCCTTCCTCCAGGGCCTGCCGGACGAATTCGAGCTGCCCTCCGCCCATGCGGAAGGGCGCCTGGTCACCCGCCCCGGAGATGCAGAAAAATACCTGGCCGCCGGAAATGTGGCTCTCCAGTACGTGGACAACCGCGACGGCTGCGAATGCAGCATCGCCGGCCTCCAGGATTCCACCGGGCGCGCCATGGGCCTGATGCCCCACCCGGAACGCTTTCTGCTGCCCCGCCACCACTATGACAAGGACTGGGCCGGCAACGAAGACTGGGGCTGGGGGTACTTCCTCTTCAAATCCGCCTTTGACGCCCTGAAATAAAGGTTCATCCCCCGCAACCTCTTTCCCCGCACTCATTCCATGACAGACACGGTCCTCATCGGTTCCTCTTGCGCCCTCGGCGCTTTCTGGTCCTCAAAACGGTATTTTGACTACCTGATTGATGAAACCAACCTGTCCCTGCTGCGCGGCAAGGAATTCGGGCAGGCCGTCATTATCTGCCCCTCCCTCCGGGAAGGGGGCACGGCTATCCGGCGGAATACGGCTCCCTTTCTGGCTCAGGTTAAAACCCTGATTGATCTCCTGCATGATGTAAAGGCGGAACGGGTGACCTACATCACCAGCATTGACACCCAGCCGGAAACGGGCAATGAACTTTCCCCCTTGCTCCGTGAACCGGAGGACGAATGGCTGGCGGCTCTGGTGGAGTTGAAAGACTTCATCAACCTCCGGTTCGGCCGCGTGCTGACCGTGTACCTTCCGGAAGTCACCGGAACGGGAGCAGGCATGAGTGTGGCGGATCTGCTGGCAGAAGTTCCGGAAGGGACGGAAGAGCTGGACGTGGCCCTGCTGGAGCGCCACCAGCTTTATCCCATGCACCGCCTGGTCAGGGACGTGGAAAAAGCCTGGGAGTGCGGCATCTTTTCCGTGAATCTGGTGCCGGAACCCGTCACTGCCTTTGAACTGGTGGAGCAGTGCTTCCCTTCCCTGGTCAACCGCCTCCCCGTCGCGAAGGAAACGGACCCGTACGGAAGCGCCAGAACATCCGTTTACTCCACTCAGTACCACGATCCGGACACCGGTTATATCATGGACAAGCAGGACGTTCTGGCGGGGCTTTCCCTGGACAAACAGTCCTAGCCCCCCTGTCAAAAAAACTTTTTCCAGACCCCGTCTGCTTCCTGCGCAGTCGGGGCCTTTTATTCCCCGCCTTCAAAAAGAGCTCCACTGCAGGAGCCGTGCTTTCCTGTTGAGCGCATGCCGGAACGGTGCTATACAAAAGCCATGAAGATCAGCGACGACAGCCTTGAATTCTTAACGGAACTTCTGGAAACACCCAGCCCGTCCGGCTTTGAAATAGACGCCCAGCGCATCTGGGCGGACGAACTGCGCAAATATACGGAAGACGTCCAGTGCGACACCTACGGCAATACTTGGGCCGTCTTCCACGCGGACGCGGAAGAAGCCCCCACATTGATGATTGAAGCCCATGCGGATGAAATCGGCTTCATGATCCGTCATATCACCAAGGACGGCTTCCTGTATGTGGAACGCGTAGGCGGCACGGATACGGCCATCGCGCGGGGGCGCCGCGTGCGCTTCCTGGGTTCCCAGGGCGAAGTGATGGGAGTAACCGGAAACACGGCCATCCACTTGCGGGAACCCGGAGAAAAGGAACCCAAGATTTGGGAAATTTACGTTGACGTAGGCGCCTCCTCCGACAAGGAAGTAGCGGAACTCGGGCTGCGCGTGGGCCATGTGGGCGTTTACTGCGACGGCCCCATGCTGATGAATGAAAACAAGCTGGTATGCCGGGCTCTGGACAACCGGCTGAGCGGCTTCATCCTGTCGGAAATAGCCCGCAAGCTGTGCAAGCTGAAAAAGCCCGTCGCCTGGAACGTGGTGCTCGTCAACGCCGTGCAGGAAGAAGTGGGCTGCATTGGCGCGGGAATGATTACCCACCGCCTGCGCCCGGACGCGGCCATCTGCATTGACGTGACTCATGCCACGGACTCGCCCGGACTGGACAAGGGCAAATTTGGCGATATCAGGCTTGGAGGCGGCCCTGCGGTCATCCACGGCACGGCCAACCATCCCAATCTGGTGGCCCGTCTGGAAATCGTGGCGGACAAGAACAAAATACCGCTCCAGCATGAAGCCGCCGGACGCCGCACCGGAACGGACACGGACAGTATCTACATCTCCCGCGACGGCGTGGCCTCCGCGCTGGTGTCCCTCCCCCTGCGTTACATGCATTCCCCGGTGGAAACGGCCTCTCTGACAGATGTGGAAAACACCATCAAGCTGCTGCTGGAACTGGTCAAATCCCTGACGCCGGAAGACTCTTTCGGCCACAGGCTGTAATACGGAGCGGACGGCGGCATCGTTGACAACACGAGGACATGAACCGTCCTGCCGGGGAAAGGCGCACAAAACGGCCATTTCCCCGGCCTGCTTCCATGCGGCTGCATGGAAGCCCCCTTATATGGAGCAGGGCGTAACCATTGGCCTTGCAGGCGTCCTGCGGCTTCATTCGGTACTGCAATGGCCGCCGTCACTACCCGCCCGATGGTTCCCGGCCTCCTCTCCCGGAACATTTTCCTGGAAACTATCCCGAACCGGAAAACGGCAGGAGTCTTTCCTTCCGGTCACATTTCACTGAAATCCAGCCGGGTCACATTAAAGTACGTTTTTCCCTTCCGGCAGGAATCCCACAGGAGAATAAGCATGAGGAAAAAGAGGACCAGCCTCCAGGCCACTTCAAAGGGATAACTGGTTACCGCCCTCTCCACGCCGATGCAGTTGCAGGAGAGGGAAAGCCCCCTGGCCCAGCCTTGGACGAATAACGCCACGAACGTGAATGTCAGCGCGCTGCCCAGCAGCGCGGCCCCGGCGCAGGTTCTGCGGAACAGGAGCCCCAGCCCCACCACAATTTCACACGACACCCCCAGGCAGGCCAGGGGATGACCCCAGGCCTCCGGGAAAATGGCGAAACGGTCGATCGTCTCCTGAAGCTGGTCCAGATGAAACAGCTTGCGCACCGCGACGAACAGGAAAAAGCCCCCCATCCCCAGCCGGAGCAGGAGCAGACAGAAACGGACGATTTTTTCCCTTAGCATCATTGGCGTATTCCGCTTATTCGAAGTGGGTTTGCTGGGCGCTCACCTTTTCATTGCGCAAACTGTTCAGTTCATGGCGCACCTTTTCCAGCTCCATCTGAAGGGATTTCTCCCGTTCGGAGACAGAAGCCGCGGCGGAAGACGGCGTCCCGGCAGCTTTCTTCCCGCAACCTACGGCGTCTTCCGTAAAGAGCATTTTCAACCCGGGAGCCTTCGTGTCAAACTTTATAACGCCGGAAACAGGCTTTTGGGAGCCGGGATGCTTCACGGAGGCCCTCACCGTCACCGTGCCGGGCTTGGCGCCCAGACGCACCAAAGCCGGAGCGGAACCCCATTTAACGGGCTGGGTCAGCGTGCCGTCCGGAGAATCCGTCAGCAGCTCGGCAGGACCTTCCACGGAAAAGACAATCTCCTCATCATTCAGGCGCTTCACCGTTCCGCGGCCATCCGTAACCTCCGCCACCACGGCAAACACGTCGGAACCGTTGGCGTACAAATCCACGCCATCTTCCCGGTCCAGAGTCAACCGGATTTTTTCCGCTCTCCGGGCCGGGCGGACTTCATGCCTGGCCACCACCTTGCCGCCTATCAGGCCTTCCGCCACCAGTTTCACCGCGCCCTCCTTGCCGGACCGGGCAAGCTTCTTGTTTTCCATGAAATCCCAGGCTTTCGGGAACACGACGGGCACACGCTTGAGGCCGCCGGGACAGGATGCCACCTTCTTTTCCTCCGGAGGCCCTCCGTTGACGCTCAGGCGGACGGAATCACAATTGGAAAACACCGTCACGTCTTCTGGAGAAAAAGGAGTGCATTCGTTGGCAATGTGCACCACAGGGCCGGAACCGGCCCCGTTGAGCGTCTTCTGGGGACGCTGGGACATAAACGCGAAATAGGAAGTCTTGGGCTGACGGAAAGCATCCATCATGCCTCCGTAGAAAGGATCCGGATGGTAGCCGCGCTGATGGTCGAAAGGATGCCACAGGCAGCCGCCGAAATGGTAGGCGGGAGCGGCGTTCAGCGTATCGTATGTGGTATATGGGAACGAGGTCTTGAGGTAATGAAGGGCCTGCACCATCATGGGCGCTTCACCCCAGTGCCGGGCCACGCGGGAGGTGGAATTGTGGGCGGCCCAGGTATCCACGTTATCGCCAAATTCGCGGGTGAAGTAAGGTTTGTTGTTCTTCCTCTCCTTGATGGACCAGTGTTTGTCGCCTGTAGCCGGGTGGGCATACAGAACCTCATAATGCTGATTGCCCTGAGCCACCGCGTCGCAAGCGGTGTAGCATCCCTTGTACGGGTATTCCTCATGCACCAGGTCGCGGGCCTTTTTGGCGAAATCCGCCGGGTAATGAGTTTCATTCAAAATAGGCTCCCACATCATCACGGAGGGATGGTTCCTGTCCCGGCGCACCATCTGGCGGATATCGTCATACACCCGGTCCGCAAAAGGGCCGCTGCCCCAGAACTGCCAGCCCGGCGTGGCGACGATGACGAAAAGGCCCAGGCGGTCGCAGGCGTCCATGAAAGCCGGGTCCTGCGGATAATGGGCGCTCCGGATCACGCGCATGCCAGCCTTCCTCAATTTCACGGCATCCTGCCATTGCAGGTTGTTGGGCACCGCATTCCCAAGCATGGCAAAATCCTGGTGTCTGTTGCCGCCAATCAGCTTTTCAGGAAACAGGGTTCCATTGAGCACCAGCCCCTTTTCCGTTATTTCCACCGTCCGGACACCCACCCTCATGGAACGGTTGTCCAGCAGATGGACCGGATCTTTGGCATGGTCCCCTCCGGCGGCATCCCATACTTCCACGCTCAGCGTATACAAATCGGGATTGTCCGGAGACCACGGTTTCACGTTGGAAAGCACAAGAGGGATATCCACTTCACCCGTGGAATGGGGTGGGATGGCCAGAGGGACCGTCTCCCCGGCGGGATCCACCCCCTTGGGGTCCGTCATCACCGCCTGCACGCGCACCTTCTGTTCCTTATCCGTCTGGTTGGCCACCTGAACCTTCACCCCTACCTTGCCCTTGCGGGTGCGGGGATCAAGAGATTCCGTCCGGAAAAAAACTCCCCCGCCGGCCACGGTGCCGGCCTCGTTCGGATCCGTAATATACACGGGGCCGGTGGAAATGAGGTACACATCCCGGTAAATACCGCCGAAATAGGAAAAATCCAGGCCTTCCTGGGGTTTGCCGGGGGGATAGGAAGCGTCGTTGGAATTGTCCGCCTTCACGGCGATGACGTTCTTTTGTCCCGGTTTCAGCCACTTGTCCAGATTGACGATCACGGGAAGATATCCGCCGAAATGTTCCGCGGCCTTTTCTCCATTTACCCAAACCTCGCTCTTTCCCATGATGCCCTCAAAATACAGGGTGTTCCTCCTCCCCTCCAGCCGGGAGGGAGGAATGAAAGTTTTCCGGTACCATACCGGCCCCTGGTAGTTGGAGCAGCCGCTGGCCTCTTCCGGAAGAAGCTCAATGCCGTTGGGTAGGTTGACGGACTCCCAGGAAGAATCGTCGCCATCCGGGCTGGCCGCTTCCTCCGGTGCCTTCCGGCCCTTGAACAGCTTCCAGCCCACATTCATGCCGTAAACGTCCCTCTTCGTCACGTTTTCCGGCAGGCGGAGAGTCCCGGCCACGGAATAGGTTCCCGTAGACGAGACGGCCTCCTCCTGATCGGAAACCGTATCGGCATAAAGGGAAAAAGAGCCGGCCAGGCATGCCGCCGTTATTCGGATAGCAGTAACTTTCATCATGGAATAGGGGAATGCGATTTTAATATACGGAGACTCCCCGGCGCCACCTTTCATTCATATAATACATCCTTGCAGATAATGCAAATACATATGTCATCCGGCATCTTCCGCTTGACCTGGAAGGCATGTTTTTTCATAGTCGATTCGCCCTGTACGGGATTATCCCGCAGCCCCGGTCCGAGTGCCAGGCTTTCAGTCCCGTGAAAAGGAAGAAGCGAGGTGTTCCTCCACCGGCTGTTTCAGGGCTACGCCTTTATCCACTAGTTTTTTATGTCATCTTTCTTTCAGAAAATTGTCAAACTTTTCTCCTATGACATTGGCATTGACCTGGGCACCGCCAACACCCTGGTCAACGTCAAGGACCAGGGCATCGTTCTGCGCGAGCCTTCGGTCGTCGCCGTCAAGGGGGACAAGGTTCTGGCCGTGGGAGACGAAGCCAAGCGCATGCTGGGCCGCACCCCCGGCTCCGTCACGGCCATCCGGCCGTTGAAGGACGGCGTCATCGCCGACTTCTACATCACGGAGGAAATGCTCCGCTACTTCATTAAAAAAGCCACGGCCAGGTATTACCTGATCAAGCCGCGCGTGCTCATCGCCATCCCCTCCGGCATTACGGAAGTGGAACGCAGGGCCGTCAAGGAATCCGCGGAAGCGGCCGGAGCACGCCGCGTGCATCTGATTGAAGAACCCATGGCCGCCGCCATCGGCGTGGGCCTCCCGGTTCAGGAAGCCGCAGGCAACATGATCGTGGACATTGGCGGCGGCACCACGGAAGTAGCGCTTATCTCCCTTTCCGGCATCGTTTACAGCCGTTCCGTCCGTTGCGCCGGGGATGAACTGGACGACGCCATTATCTCCTACATGAGGAGAACTTACAATCTCATGGTCGGGGAACGTACCGCCGAGGACATCAAAATCCGTATCGGCTCCGCCTACCCCCTGCCTCAGGAACTCTCTATCGAGGTCAAGGGCCGCGACCTGGTCGCGGGCCTGCCCAAGACAGTGACGATTCGATCAGAAGAAGTGCGTGAAGCGCTCACGGAACAGCTCAACACGATTGTTGACGCCGTGCGGACGACTTTGGAACGCTGCCCCCCTGAACTGGCCGCCGACCTTGTGGACCGGGGGATCGTTCTGGCCGGAGGAGGAGCCCTGCTGCGCGGGCTGGACCAGCTCCTGCATGACCAGACAGGACTGCCCATCCACATTGCGGAAGACCCTCTGAGCGCCGTTGCGGAAGGTACCGGGAAAGCCCTCCAGGAACTGGACTTCTTCACCAATGTTACTGATGCGGAAGACTGAAGACGGAATCTCCGGAGCAAGCGCTCCGGCCTTGCGTCTCCCGTACTGCCGCATCACATCAACGCAACTGCCTGCATGATTCCTTTCCGGCCATCTCTACAGCTTCAACTCCAGCCGCTCCTGACGGGAGACGGCCCACCGGAAACATTACGGGCAATAGCACACCCTAGCTTATTCTCACCCCGTGTTTACAAAAATGCTTAAAAAAATCAAACGGGCCTTCGGCTTCGGATCCTGTGATCCTATGGAAGGCTCCACTATCATCATTAATGCCGAAAAGCTCGAACGCCGCGTGGCCCTTCTGGAAAACGGCGTATTGGAAGAATACACCATCGAGCGCGAAGGCGAAGACAACATCGTAGGCGGCATCTTTAAAGGCCGCGTCAAGAACATTGAGCCGGGCCTCAAAGCCATGTTCGTGGACATCGGCCAGGAAAAAAACGCCTTTCTGCACTTCTGGGACGCGCTTCCCGCCGCGCTGGACTCCAGCCTGGAAGAAATCGAACGCGAAGGCCGTCCGAAAAAACAGCAGCGCAAAATCACGTCCAAAGACATCCCGGACATCTACCCCATCGGCTCCGAAATCATGGTGCAGGTCACCAAGGGGCCTATCGGCACCAAGGGACCCCGTGTCACAACGAACGTCTCCCTGGCGGGCCGCTACCTGGTCCTGATGCCGTTCACGGACCAGTTCGGCATCTCCCGTAAAATTGAAGATCCCAAAGAACGCCTGCGCCTGCGCCAGATCATGCAGAAACTGAATGTTCCGGACGGAATGGGCATCATCATGCGCACGGTGGCCCAGGGCCAACGCTACCGCCACTTTGTCCGCGACCTCGCCATGCTGCTGGAACAATGGTACAGCGTGGAAGAAAAGAAGGAGGCCAACCCGGCTCCCGTCTGCGTGTACAAGGAACCGGACCTGATTGAACGCACGGCACGGGATTTCCTCACGGACACCGTGGACAACATCATCTGCGACAACGCGGAAACCACGGAGCACATGCGCGCCATTGCCGGAAAAATCTCCCGTCGCGCCAAGCGCCACATTCAGCACTTCCCCGTGCGCACGCCCATCTTTGAAGAACTGGGAATTGAAAAACAAATCAATGAGGCGTTCCAGCGCCAGGTGCTTCTGCCCTGCGGAGGCTACCTGGTGATTGACGAAACGGAGGCTCTGATCGCCATTGACGTCAACACCGGACGCAACAAGGGCACCAAGGATCTGGACAAGACCATTCTGGATACCAATCTGGAAGCCGCCTATGAAATCGCGCGCCAGCTCCGTCTGCGCAACATCGGCGGTCTGGTGGTGGTGGACTTTATTGACATGCGCCACAGGAAGGACCAGCAGGCCGTTTACAAGGCCATGAAGGACCGCCTGAAACGGGACAAGGCAAAAACCCAGGTACTGCAGATCACTCCCATCGGCCTGATGGAAATGACGCGCCAGCGGCTCAACGAGAGTCTCCGGGAATCCGTTCATGATCCGTGCCCGTACTGCGGAGGCAGGGGACGCGTCAAATCCGTGATGACCATGAGCGTGGAAATCCAGCGGCAAATTTACGCCTGCATCCAGAAATACCGGGACACCATCGGAGACATGGTCATCGTCGTCAACTCGGAAGTGCTCTCCCGCTTCAAGAATGAAGACGCCAGCCTGCTCATGGAACTGGAACGCCAGCACAGCGGAAGGCTGATCTTCCGGGGCGACCACAACCAGCACCGCGAATCCTTCGCCATTTACGACGCCCGGTACGACAACAAGCCCCTCTACCAGTCCGGGCAATAGCCTGAAAATCAAATCCGGCTTTCCGGGCCGGGCGATACTCTCGCCCGGCCTTTTTTACGCCGCCATGAACAACATCCCCACTTCTCCGAACGACCCCGTCAACACGGACATCCTGCTGGTGGCGGAAGACCGCATCAAAGGGTTCCGCCGCCGGCCCTTCCATGCCATTTCCGAACAATGCGGTCACCCTGTTCCCGTGGTTATCCAGAGGCTGAAAGCCATGATGGAAGCCGGAGTAGTGCGCCGCGTGCGCCAGACGCTGCTGGCGACCAAGCTGGCCCAGGGAGCCCTGGTGGCCTGGTCTCTGCCGGAGAAAAAACTGGATGCCGCTTTTGACTGGATGAAGGAGCAGGACCCTTTTACGGGCCATGTGGTGCTCCGCAATACGGATGCGGCCAATCCCGGCGCCAACTACAGGCTCTGGACCACGGTCAAGGTGCCCGTGGGATGCGGCACTCCGGAAGAACACTGCGGCATCCTGAAACGCCATATCGGAGCGAACGGCTATGTTCTGCTGCCGGCGCGCGGCGTCTTTGCGCTGGGAGTGGGACACATGCGCCGCAGGGGACTCAGGCCCGGAGAAAAAACTCCGGAGCCGGCCCCCATGCAGGAAACGAAAACCGTTTCTCTCTCCGAACTGGAATGGAAGGTGCTCCTCTCCGTCAAGGAACAGCTCAGGCCTGAGGAAATGGTGGAAGATCCCTGGTCCCTCCGTGCCGCACGGGAAGGGCTGGGAACGGAAGAATACTGCCGCACGGCGGAAGAACTGGACCGGAAGCAGGTCATTGGCCGTTTCGCCACTTTTCTGGAACATGTGAGAGCCAAAACGAACGACGGCCCCGTCACCAAATACAACGGACTGTTCCATTGGACGGTTCCCACCGGCATGGAAATCCGGGCTGGAGCGGAATGCGGGCGCCACATCTGCATGACCCATTGTTACTGGAGAACAGGCGGAGATGTTTTTGGAGGGGCGCAAATCATGGGTGTGGTACACGGATTGGAAAAAAACGCCGTTCTGGAACACAAGGCGGCGATTGACCGCCATCTGGAGGCCTCCGGCATTCCCATCCTCCACACAGCCGTTTTCTGGGGCGAACGTTCGGAAATCAAGCCTTCCGAGATTTCTCCGGAGCTGTACAGAAAATGGATGGAAGAAGTAAAAAAAGCCCCCGTTCTGCAGTAACGCCCCTCTTCCCGCCCGTCTCCGGCGGCTCTCCCCTGTCCGAACGGCCTCCCGCAGAGGCTGTCATGAAGGCACAGCATTTTTCATTCCACAACTGCTGATGCCGGCGCCGCTCTTCTCCCTCCGTCCTTGCTGCCTCGCCCGGTTCCCTGTTCCCGGCGCATAGCGGCCTAATACCGTTTTTCCGAATCTTCCGGAGCCTTTGACATGTCCTCCGCCACTTGGGAAACAGGACTGAAAGAGTTCGTTTCAGGCCTTCAAAGATGCGCGCTCCAACTTGACGAGTTGTTCATGATCTCCCTGATCACGGGGCGATTTCCCTACCGGATGCACCGGATGAAGTTTCGTCCGCAGAAACAGGAGGAATACAAAATAAGGGCCGTCCCTCCTTATGGGGAGGACGGCCCTTGTTAAAGAAAGACCGGCTGGCGAATAAACCTGCCGCATCAGTTCATCACTGCTTCTTCTGCGGCTCCGAGGGCGCCTGGTCAGGAGCCTTGGCGGGAGCAACAGCGGCAGGATGCTTGTAGGAAACCGCAAAACCGTCGTACTTGGCCGGCAGTTTCCTGTCCGGGAACATCAGTTCATGCAGACGGTACAGGGCGGCCGCTTCCCTGACAGGAGCGGGACGGGCCTTCATCCGTGAATCCGAAATGACGGCGTCGGCATTATTCTTTCTGGATTCCGCGACAGCTGCGACGGCGGGATTTTCAAAGAACTTGGCGACATCCGGCATGCGCAGATAGGTATCCAGGGAGCGGACCACGCAGGCGGACGCCAGTTCCTCATCGGAGCCATGCAGCAAAACCAGGGCTTCCGCAAAATAATCCAGCGCCTTGTTCCAATCCTGGGCCACCATGGAGGCCGCACCCAGGGCATATTTCATCCGCGCCTGCTGGAGGCGGGTGGCATTCTTCTTGGTCGCCAGGAAAGAACCGGCACGGCTTTTCACGCCGTTCCAGTCCTTATCCGGGATCAGGGCCATGATTTTCGCCACCTCCAGGTCATTCTGGGCGGCAGGAGACAGATTGGATCCTCTGACGGGGAACTTGGCCGCCAATCCCTTGACTCCAGCCCAGTCCATCATGCGCATGGCGCACTCCAGCTCATAGACGGCCGCCCGGGCGGACAGGCTGTCTTTGATGGAAAGCGTTGAGGCATACTTGTTCACCAGAGCGTGGAACTTATTGCGGGCTTCCTGGTTCTTCCGGTTTTCCAT
This sequence comes from Akkermansia sp. UBA7090, assembly GCF_002493465.1. NCBI lineage: Bacteria > Pseudomonadati > Verrucomicrobiota > Verrucomicrobiia > Verrucomicrobiales > Akkermansiaceae > Akkermansia > Akkermansia sp. UBA7090. The sequence continues at coordinate 41,867 of NZ_DKYW01000009.1, read as the reverse complement.
AGCCACCTTGGCATCCACAAAATCGTCCGTTTCAAAGATATACAGCGTCTTGAAAGCGCTGGCCATCTGTTGAAGGACTTCCTGGGATTCCCTGCTCTCCACAAACTGGATTGCGGGTCCATTGGAGGAAAGGATGTAAATATCCGTCGGACGGCCATTCTTGATGGTCGGCGCGGCAACTCTGGCGCGCAGGCGCTGGGGATTCTGGGCGTTCTGGGCCATGGACGGGACCAGGGCGGACAAACCGGCCAATACCATTATTACTGAAAGTGCTTTCATATGATTGATTACTAAACCTCTTGTTATTATTTCTGGCCCTTGGCGGCGCGTATGGCTGCTTCATAGGCGGCGATGTCCGCCCGTTCCTGGCTGACGGCAGGATCGGAACCGAACTTGGCCGTCTTATCCTTCACCTCATTGACCAGGGCGCTGTCCTCCGCCGTCATCTTCTTGCGGTTGGTGGGAGTATCCAGCAACTGCACGTACTGGTTGCCGGCCTTCCAGGCAACGTACCTGTCGGAAGGCTGCTTGCCCGCGCCCTGGGAAATCGTATTCCTCTTCCACAGCGTATCCATCTGCGCCAGCACGGCGGGGGCGGACCACTTCACGAGCCCCTTGTACGAACCCGTGATGTTCATGAAGTTGATCAGGGCCTTGTCCAGCTCATTCTGCTTCAGGTAGGCTTCACCCTGCAGATAGAGGACTTCCGGCAGATTCTTCTTGTAGGTCTTGTTTTCGCGGTATTTGTCGGCAGCGGCGATGACGGCCGGCCAATCCTGGCGAGCGGAGGTGAATTTGACCAGATTGTACTGAGCGTCTTCCATGGCCTTGCGGTCCGGATTAGAGCTGGATTCTTCCTTACTCAGTTCATCCTTCATCATCTTGATGGCGGTGTCCACCTTGGCCTTATCCTTGCTGCGCCCCAGAGCTACGGCTTTCCCGAAGACCGCATTTTTGCGGTACTTGGACATGCCGTTGATGCGGGCCTTTTTACGCACCGGATCAGGTTCCGACGGATCCAGGATTTCATCAAAGTAAGCGATGCTTTCTTCAGGCTGGGAAGCGCCGGCCAGGTGCGTGCCCAGCTTCACAAGCGTATACGGAGGCAGGTCGGAAGGCTTGAAGTCGCGCTTCAGCTCCACGAAGAGCTGCTTGACCAGACCTTCCAGAGCGGCCTTCTCGGCACGCTGTTCGTCCGTTTCCACAGGAGCCTTTTCATACCGTTCCTGAGTCTGGGCAATGACGGCCATACGAAGCATAGCGCTCAGCGTCTTGTCTTTATCATTGTCCACACCGGGGAACCGGTAGAAGTGGTTGCGCATGGCATTGGCATCCAGATTACGGCCCAGAGCCTGATTGCCGGCCATATACGTCTTGGTATAGGAATTGACGGCTTCCTCCAGGAGGACAGTCATCTTGGGATCGTCCTTCTTGCCTTCCCTCACGATAATTTCCTGCATTTTGACGGATGCCGGGTCAAACATCTCCTTGTCATCCTTGAAGAAGTCCATGGCGGCGGCGCCCAGCTGGAGGCTGTAGCGGCTGCCGGGCTGATCGCTGTCTTTCCAGTACTCGTCATACCATTTTTTGACCTCGTCCCGGCGCGCCGTCCTGGCCGTTTCCACGGCTTCCTTCGGTTCTACCGGAAGAGGCTTCTTGGTGGCATTGATAAACAGGTTGTACACGGCTTCCGCAGCGGGACGCTTGTCGCCCAGTTTTTTGGCGGACTCCAGAGCAGCCAGGAAATATCCTTCCGCTTCCTGCTCATGTTCCTTGCTGCCGGCATACAGATTAGCCAGCAGATTGTTGGCATACGGGAACAGGCGGTGGTCCTTGAAATTGTCCACAATTTCCTTCGCATCCTTCGCAGCAAGCTCTTCATCTCCGGGGTTCTTGCGGTTCAGGTAGTTGAAGGCCCGGTCATACAGCACGGCGGCCATATTGGCATCATCCTTGTCCGGGAAACGGGCAATGTAATTGGTAAAGGCCCGGATAGCTTCATCCGTATTGCCCAGGTTCGTGTAAGTTTCGCCAAGAAGGTACATAGCCGTTTTCAGATAGGTGCTGTCACGGTATTCCTTCACGAAGCGTTCCAGCACCGGAACCGCTTCCTTGTAACGGGAAGCGTCGGAAGCCCCCAGGTTGAACAGGGAAGCTCCTTTGCAGTACAGGGCCAGTTCATAGAACTTATGGGTGGGGTCATTCTTGTGCAGCTCCATGACTTTGTCCGCCTGCTGGACGCAGAGGTCGAATTTCTTTTCCTTCAGGAGTCCCTCCAGAGACAGCGTATTAAGCATGGGAGCATATTTGGAATTGGGGAATTCCTTCAGGTGCTGCGCCACAAGCTCGCCACCCTTGTCCGCTTCTCCCAGCTGCCAGGTGGTCATCGCCAGGTAATACAGGTTATCCTCCCTGCCCGGAGCGTCCGGGTAGGATTCATTGATAAGCTGGTAGGCAGCGCGGGCGACCCTTTGAGAACCATGCACCAGAGCCTGATTGCCCATGAAGCTGAACGTGAAAGCGTCCATGACCTTTCCATCCTCCTTCATCTTGTTGAACTGGTCGATCAGGGCAGTCACCTTCGCTCTGTCCAGCGTATGGGAGAAATCCGTCACGCCCGGCACGGCGCCGTTGGCGCGGCCCAGACGGTCCAGGGAATAATTGGCATCCGCCATGACTCCGGCCTGATCGGGAAGAAGGCCCATCAGCACCATCGCCAGGGAAGCATAATCTTCAGCCTCTTTCTGCTTTCCTTCCTGAAGCAGGGCGCGGGATTTTTCCAGCACCTCCGCAACGTAGCTCACCAGCCGCGGAGCGTACAACGCCACACGCGTGGGGCTGATATTCATCACGGAAGGGTAGTTTTCCACAAATTTCACCGTTTCGCTGCATTTGCCGGTCTTGATGGCGGCATCCACCATCGCCAGGAAGCCGTTGGTGATAACGGCATCCGTAATACGGCGGCCCTTGTAGCGGGACGTGACGCAGGAGCCAAGGTTTTCCAGACCTTTTTCAAAAGCAGGCGGGGACATCTTGAAATAGCATTGGGCCAGAAGCCCCTGCACTTCACCGGCATTGACGTTTCTGGCGACAGGGTCGCTGCGGTATTCTTTCAAGAATTTCTCCAGTAGCTCCGCGCCCTTGGCAAAATCGCCCAGACGGCAGTAATTTTCCCCTTCCCGGAACAGGGCCATTTTCACGAGCTGGTTTTTAGCGCTCGGAAACTTGGTGTAACAAGTCTTGAACGCTTCCACCGCTTCCTTGTAATTCTTCAACTGGGCCAGGCAGACGCCCTTCTGATAGTAGAACCAGCCGAAGCCGTCATCCAGCCCCAGCATTTTGATACGGGGTTCATAAACGCGGATGCAGCGCTCCACGGCCTCCAGGGCTTCCTGCCACTTCCCTTCCTTCATGGCCGTCAGGGCCGTGCGCTGGTAATCGCGCGGGCCATGCTGGGCGCCGGATGGAAGTGCCGCCCCGATACTCAGCACGGAAACCAGGCCTGCAGCCAGTGCAGTAGTATAGTTTGATTTGATCATGTGTTTAAAATTCGTTGAAACAGAAGAGATAATAAAACAGGCACAGTATCTGTGCAAATACACGGAATGCACCTATCTGTAATGGATTGCGTCATTTTAACAGGATGTGTCAAACTCTAAAGAAGAAAGTTTTACCTTTTTAGTCATCCTTGCAAGAAAGTTCTTTCAGCCTCCGTCTGTTTGAAGCTGGGGCAGGTGGGCGCCGGACATCCGGGAAAATACTGCTTTTCCCGGCATAAAAAGGCTTTTTCAATATCCCGCCGCACCACTCTACGGCCAAAGGAACTCTACGCTCCCTCCTTCACCATTTCCCGGCAGGACACGGCTCACGGCTTCATCAGCCCCGAATCCCGTCCATCAAGACATCAAAGGCACATGCAACATGGCGGAAACAGCGTCCGCCGGACCGGATTCCATTTTTCCGACATCCACAGCCATGCCGGCCTTCTCCCCCAACAACAGCCCCCGCCCAATTTTCTTTTTTCAATAGGAAATCCCAGCCGCGAACTGAAAGGAAATATCATGAAAAACGGAGCGGAATAAACGCCTTCGCCTTCTCTGATGAAAAAACAGCCATTCCTCCCCACGGGGAGATACGGGAAAATATACTTCCTCCCCCCGTATTCCCCAATAACAAATGATCACTTCCGGGAATCACCAATAAGGACCTTCCGGTCACTGCACAAATAAGATCAAGAGTTCAAGCCGCTTTTTCCTTTATCTGCTTCACCTGCCTTCCAATATCACTCTTTCAATCCCTCCCGTGAATGAACAGGTTTCCTGAAGCCGGCACCTCCAACGTTCTCCCGAATGCGCATCTTCAGACTGCCTGTCCCCCTCCCGGACGTGCACGGAATACAATACTGGAGAAAGACAGCAACATTTTCTTGAAGCTCCGTCCCCGGTCAAAATTCACGGCTATCCGCCGCCTGCGGTTCCTCGGAAGGGAAAAACGGATTCCGCGACGGGCCATGAAGGAGTATGGCTCCAGCCAAAACTACATCTCCCAACCAGAACATTTATCGTACAATAAAAGGGGCATGCCCTGCTCCGAATTTCTCCACGGAGCTTTGCTGCCGTATGCAAGCCTCTGTTTCTCCCGGCAATAACAAAAAGCTTCCGCTCCCCAAAGGGAACGGAAGCTAAGAGACAATGAAAAAATAAAGGTAATTTACTTTCAGTCGTCCTTAAGGTCGGTCAGAGCCACTGTTGTAATTCCGGCTTCCGTCAACGCGTTCATGACGTCAATAACACGCTGGTGGGGGACATCCCCTTCCACCCACAACTGCACTACCGGCTTGGTGCCTACGGCGCTGGCTTCCTGTTTTTTGGCTTCCAGCTGCTGCACGAGCGTCGCCAGGTTATGGTTGTTCATGTCATTGTCGATCATCAGGCTGTTGTCCTTGCCCCAGTAAATAGTGCCGTCCTTGATGATGCGGATCAGCGCCGGCTCAATCTGGGAGGCGTTTTCGCCCATGGATTGGCCCGGCATGGACATATCCAGCTTGCGTTCCTGAATCAGGGAAGTCGCCACAATGAAGTAAATCAACAGAAGGAAACACACGTCGATGAGGGAGGAAATATCCAGCTTGGGATCTTCATCCTCAACCGTTTCCAGTTTTTTGTGTCTTGCCATAGCGCGTAAAGTTATTCAGCCTTGTTTGCAGTAGAGGAATTCTTGGCAGGCAGAACGGCAAAAATCACTTTGATTACACCGCATTCCGCAGCCACACGGATTACCTCCCGGGACCCTTTGAAGAGAGCCTGCTGGTCACCGCGCAGATAAAGGCGCGTTTCAAAATCCTGCTTGTCCTTGAAGCGTTCCGCAAGGTTCTTGATATATTCCTTGAGTTCGTCAGTAGAGTTGAGCGGGGTGCCTACGTCGGAGGACCAGAGAACACTGGGATCTACGCCGGGCGGCCGCTTGCCCGCGCCTTCCCCATAAACATTCACCACAATGCAGCCGTTGGCGGATTTCACTTCACCGGAGCTGCTGGCCGTGGGCATCTGAATGTTCTTATCTTTTTTAACGGTAATGGCCGTAGCGTTCACCACGAAGAAAATCAACAGGAGGAAAACCATGTCGATCATGGGGGACATATCCATTTCCCCATTTACTTCTTCAGGCGCTACATTAGCTTTCTTCTTACCCATAAGCTACATTTGGTTGAGATTCTCCGGTCCGGCTCCGCACACGCGGAAGCTTCCGGACCGGACCGTCTGTTCCGGCAATCAGGCCAAACCTTCAGGAATACGGGCAAGCTGGGCTTCAGCGTTCACCACATTGATGGAGGTATTCACCATTTCCTGCACGGTGCCCACGCATTCAGCAATATGGGCATTGGCTATACCCTTCTGGAAGAAGAAGAACGGAGTGGCGATAATGGCGTTGATCAAGCCCCAGAAGGTCGTCAGAAGGGCCACAGAAATATCACCGGCCAACTGGGTGGGGTCCGCCTGGCCTGCGGTAGCCAGCGTACCGAATGCGCCCACCATCCCCTGCACCGTCCCGAACAGACCGAGCATGGGGGAAATCTGCGCGCAAAGGGCCAGCATGTTAATCCACTTGAACACGGCACGGCTTTCGTTGGCCGTAAAGTCGGCTACGGCGTCTTCAATAGCATCCTTGCCAAGGTCTTCCGGACGGGTGGCATCCACGTTCGGCAGAGCGTAGGCAACCAGACGGCCCAGATAGGTGGGGCTGCCGGCAGCCACTTCAATGGCGGACCGGATGCGGCATTCGGCCATCAGCTGCAACAGGGTGACCTTGAGGTCTTCCGGGCAGAATTTTTCCTTTTTCAGGGCTACCATGTTGTAGATCACCAGGAAGATGATGAAAGCTTCCACCAGCATAATCGGAATCATGGTCCAACCACCGGCAATGATCCATTTGTCAAGCATGGTCTGTTCCTGCGGAGCAACAGTTTCAGCAGCTTCCTGAGCGAAAGCGGATGTAGAAAACGCAGCCATCAGAACGGAAGCAAATGCAACGAAACGGAAGCCCAGTCTAAAAAGGTTCTTCATAATTTAAGTTATATGGTTGTTCAACAAGATACTGACGTATTAAAGCATGCCCATTCAGACTTGCAAGCATTCATTTTAGACCTTGTAAAAAATTCAGCCGCCTGCGGAACCGCATTCCCGGGCCAGCCGGCTACAGATGGGGCAGCGCCCCCCGCATCCCCGCGCAGGACAATATTCACGGCCGTACAGGACAATACGCAGATGAAGATCTCCCCATGAATTTTCAGGGAAAAGGCTTTTCAAATCACGTTCCACGGCTTCCACCGTTTTTCCCTTGCTCAGCCCCCACAGACGCGAAAGACGGAAAATGTGGGTATCCACCGGAAAGGCGGGAACGCCGAAAGCCTGAACCATGACGACGGAAGCCGTTTTATGCCCCACCCCCGGAAGAGATTCCAGAGCAGCAAAGTCGCAAGGAACCTTCCCGTTGTATTTTTCCACCAGGATGCGGCTGAGGTTCACGATGGCGGACGCCTTCCTTTCCGAGAGACCGCAGGGCCTCACAATTTCCCGGACCGCGGCCACATCCTGCCGTGCCATTTCCTCCGGGGTGGAGGCCAGGGCGAACAGAGCAGGAGTCACCAGATTTACTCTCTTGTCCGTACACTGGGCGGACAAGAGAACCGCCACCAGCAGCGTATAAGCGTCGCGATGCACCAGGGGAATAGGAGGAGCTCCGTACAGGGACATGAGTTCTTCCCGGACAATGGAAGCCCGTTTTTTCGTATTCATGCCGCCAGATTACCACTCCGCCCGCACAGCGGAAAATAAAAAAGCGCCGCCATGCAGTGATGGCGGCGCCGGGATGAAAAGCACAGGTCAGTCAGCCTTGGCATAAAACCCCTTGGAAACGCGGTGCCGCAGGGCCGCATACATGGCGCGGCAGTGCCTGTAGCCGCGGCGGCTGCCGAGCACCTCCAGGCTGTTGGCGGGATCTCCCCAGCGGACAATCGTCAGTTCCACATAGCGGCGGCCCCACTCCTTCATCAGCTTCTTGTTGGGCTGATAAATATCAATGGTGCCGGTGCCGACCAGGGCGCTTCCGTAATCATCAACAACGTAAAGGTAGGGCTGGCCCTTGATGCGGAACGTCGTCCCCAGGGGATAAACGGACCAGTCTGCAGCGGCGCTGCGGACGGAAGACGTGTATTTCAGCGTCGTCCCAACGGCATTCCGGGGGCCGTAAGCCAAATGGTCGCGTTCGGAATGGGTATAAGCCGTGGTGCGCACTACACGGGTGCGCTGAGCGGGATGATAAAACGGCATCTTGTGCTTGTCGCGCCCCAACTTGGGAAGTTTGGAAGAAGGCGCTGCCGAGCGACTGGGGGCCAGGGGCTGGACGAATCCCTGGGCAGTTTCACCTACACGGGCTAAAACAAGAGCGTCACTACTGGATTTCCCCATGCCGGTTACGGCTCCGTTTGTCGAGCAGCTGCTGACAAACATGGCCGCGACGGCACAAGACAGGGTGGCAATTATTCTTAAATTCATGCGGTACGAGGTTAGGCGCCATACACATGGCAATCACTCCGGCAAAACCTTCAGGCCATGTGCGGAAGCCGGAAAATCGGCAACGGCGGCTCTTGGGTACGAAATAATCCCTGCCTTGGCAATCCTTTTTTCCCCTCAGCCCTTACCAAACAAGGAAGATCTATTATTATAAATTGCTAAAAATAAACAATATATAAAACATGCCGCATTTTTGTCATATCATGACAAATAATATACTTCCCGAAACACTTTTTTCTATCACACCACGACACACTTTTTTATTTTTACCATATTCAATTTATAATAAAAATATTACGCACACAAAGAGCACACAATCACTCAAAAATATTTCCTGAAAAAGCTCAAGGGCAGATATCCCGCAAAGGCGTCATGGGCAAGAAAAAACGCGTCTCCCGTTGAACGAATTTCCCTTTGCCGTTCAAGGTCCCACGCGAATTCCTGCCCGTTCCCTTGCCATCTCCGCATTTTCACAGCCTTCCCATGCAGCAGAAGGAAGGGGTCAAGAAGAGACTGGAAGGAAGATTCCCCTGTAAGGGAAAGCCGGAAAGTCCGGATGTTATCAGTAACGTTCCCGCCGCAAAAACGCGCCACGGGAAAAGACGCTCCAGCCCGGTTGAAAAAAAGCCCCCTCCCTGGCCGTTGTCTTCCAAATTTCGGGTAACGCTCATACCGGAAAAAGGAAGTTCAGCCGGAGAAAGGGCTTCCTGTCCGTTTTCACGGCGCTGCCACGGGAAGGAAGCGCCTATGACCTTCATTTCTTTTCCCTTCCGGGCATCCTTCCATAAAAGGTTCCGGCGTTTCACCCGGCAGACGGGCACATACCGAATGGGCTGTTGCATCCGTCCGGAAATAGATTACACTCCGGTACGAACATGCCCGCCGGCCTTCCTCAACACCTCACGCTGGATTATTTGCGCGCCCTGCTCTCCCGGGGCGTGGAGAAAACCACCGTCACGGAGGAAGCCAGAATGGTTCTGAGAAAATGGGTCATGGATGCGCGCCGGATATCCGGAAGCCCCCTCCGCTCTTCCGTTTCCGCCTATCCTGACGCAAGTGAAACACGGCCGCAACAGCCCTCCCCGGACCAGCCGCCTTCAGACTCCGTGGATGAAGCATCCTTCGGCAATGAACTCCGGGATATCCTCAACGGAGTACAGCCGCACAGAACGGAGGAGGAAGTTCCGGTACCCCGCCATATCTCTTTTGATCTGGAAGGTGAAACGGAGGAAGAAAAACTGTCCTCCCTGCGGGAACTGGTCGTTAACTGGCCGCCGCTCCGGAACATGGATTCCCTGAGGGAAACGCCCGTCTTTTCCTCCGGCAACCCCAGGGCGGATATCATGATGGTAACGGACGCTCCCGGACTGTATGAAGAAAAACAGGGCTTTCCCCTGGCCGGCCCTTCCGGGCAGAAACTGGACGCCATGTTGAAAGCCATGGGGATTTCCCGCTCCGATATTTACCTGACCCATCTGGTCAAATACCGCCCCGCCCTCCCCCGGCAGCTTACCAACAACCGTCCTCCTACAGACCGGGAGATAGAAATTTCCCTGCCCATTTTACGGGAGGAAATCATGCTGGTGCGCCCGAAAGTAGTGGTAGCCCTGGGGGCCATCGCAGCCCGCGGCATCCTCCAGTCAGGAGAAACGCCTCTTTCCGCCCTGAGAGGCGCCTTCCACACAGCTTTCAACACGCCCGTGCGCGTTACTTATAATCCCAGTTATCTTCTCCGTACGGAAGATATTTCAGAAAAGCGAAAGGTTTGGGAGGATATGCTGTGTGTCATGGAACAGGCCGGTCTGCCCATCTCTGAAAAACAACGTTCCTACTTCCTGCCCAAAAAGTAATATATGGATTATCTAAACAGCATTCTGGAGCGCAAACGCGCCGATTTGAAAAAACTTCTTCCTCTGGAAGGGAAATTACGGGCCTCCGCCATCCAGCGGAACGACTATGCGGGATTCCGCACCGCGGTGGATCTTGGGGAAACCCGCCTCTCCGTAGTTCCGGAAATATCCAGGGTGCATCCCGCCCTCAGCCTCCGGGAAGGAGTACAGGATATCCGGCACATGTACGACATGTTCCTCCAGGGCGGAGCGCAGGGCATTTCCATCGCTGTGGAACCGGAAGTATACGGCGGCTCATGGGACATGGTGTCCACTGTTTCCAGAATCAGCTCCATTCCCGTCATGGCGCGCGACGTGTTCATTCATCCCGCCATGATCTGCCAGGCTATCGTCTCGGGAGCGGATGCCGTCAACCTGGTCGCGGCCGCCCTGCCGGCAAAAGATTTGTCGGAGATGTACCGCATGGCTTCCGGGCTGGGCCTGGACGTGATGATGGAGGTTCACACCCTGAAAGAACTGGAAACTGTCATGGATCTGGAAGCGGAATTCATCTGCATCAATAATGCAGACCCTCACACGCTCCAGGCCAATCCTGTAATCACGGAAAAACTCATTGAAGAAATACCCGCCTCCGTTACTGTCCTGTCCGCAGGGGGCATCCGTACCGTGGAAGACGCGCGCCGCATGTTGGATGCGGGAGCCAACGGCGTTCTTCTCCAAGACGAACTTGCCCGCATGGATATTCCCCAGGATTTCATGGAGGCCATTCTGGCTCTCCGGGCGGACTGATTTTCCGCCCTTACTATATTATAATAGAAAAAACCTCTGCATCCGCACGCATGGGGAAATGCGGGATTGAAGAAATTGTCCCGTCACTGCGCAGAGCTTCGTGACCTGAGTTCCATATCCGCCGCGTTTCCATCCCGCCTGTCCCGGTATTTTCATGAAGAGTATAAATCCTTCGCCCCGAACGCCCCGCGGATATGCCTGAATTCCGGGGGTGTCCCTTCCCTGTACAGGACTTCCACAACATCGTAGCGGAAAGTCACCGGTTCCGGAAGCAGGCGAAGCCATTCCGCCGCGCCCCGGCGTATCAGCGCCCTTTTGCGGGCGTTCACGGCGCGGCGAGCGCCACCATAACCATTTCCCGTACGGGTTTTCACCTCCACAAAAACAAGGCACTCCCCTTCCCGGCACACCATGTCCAGCTCTCCGCCTCTGACGGGACGCCAATTTCTTCTCAGGACAACGCACCCTTCCGCACGCAGGAAGGAGGCCGCAGCCAGTTCCCCGTACATTCCCAGCCATGCCGTATCCCGCTCACCCCTGCTCAGGGAAGGACAGTTCCATTTGTGAAACCGGCGCAAACGAGCGGCGATGGAGCGGACAGGGCCCATGCCTCCGCAGAGCTTCCATATGGGCTTTCGTGCCATATCCTTTGTGTTTTGCAAAACCGTACTGCGGGTAGGAAGCGTCCGCTTCCGTCATCATACGGTCCCTCGTTACCTTGGCCAAAACGCTGGCGGCGGCTATGGAAAGGCTCCTGCCGTCCCCTTTCACAATGGCGCGGTGCGGAACAGGAAGCCCCTTGACAGGCAATCCATCCACCAGGCAGAAATCCGCGCGCAGGGCCAGGCCTTCCACCGCGCGCGCCATCGCCAGATGAGTAGCTCTCAAAATGTTGAACCGGTCTATTTCTTCCACGGAAGCCACTCCTACGGAACAAACCGCCTGTTCGCACTCCAGAAGAGCCAGGAACAGGCGTTCCCTTTTTGCCGCAGTCAATTGCTTGGAATCGTTCAGACCGGCCAGCTCCTCCGCCAGAACAGGCAAAATAACGGCTCCGGCTACTACGGGGCCGGCCAACGGCCCGCGCCCGGCTTCATCCACTCCGGCCACGCAAAGAAAACCGGAAGCCCGGGCCTCCATTTCAAAACTCATATCCGGATGCGGTTTTTCCTTCATGGCGCTATTCCTCCTCCTGTTCCTCCGGAAGGCGGGTCAGCAGAATCTGCGTGATTCTTCTGCCGTCAGATCCCGTCACCACAGCCCGGTAGCGGCCAATCCGCAATTCCTCCCCTTCTTCCGGAATATAACCCATCCGGCTGATTACGTAACCGCCCAGCGTGGTCACGCCTGGACAATCCAAATCCATTTCAGGCAGGTAATCGGCCAGGTCAAACAGGGTAATAGCCCCATTGACGGCATATGTGTCCTTGCCGGTTTTCACAAACTCCCGCATTTCCTCCTGGTCAAATTCGTCCTGAATGTCATCCCCTACAATCTGTTCCAGCACATCATCCAGGAATACCAGGCCGATAGAATCGCCGAATTCATCCACTACCAGGGCAAAGTGGGCATGTTCTTTCAGAAAGAACGTGAGAAGGCTGTCCAGGGGCATCGTATCCGGCACCACGCGCAATTCACGCCGCACGCTCATCAGATCCGGATTTTCCCGTCCCACCAGTTTGAGCAGGTCCTTGACGTGCACCCAGCCCTTCACTTCATCCAGGTGGTCTCCTTCCACCAGAGGGAACCGGGTGTGGCGGGATTTCCGGGCAAGCTCCCAGTTTTCCTCAAAGGGAGCCGTCAAGTCCATCACATCCACTTCAGAGCGCGGGGTCATGACGTCCTTGACGCACATGTCGTTCAGTTCAAGGGCATTCTTGGAAATTTCCGCCTCCTGCTTCGTCAGCTCTCGGGAACGTTCGCTTTCTTCCACCAGATACATCAGTTCATCCGTGCTGTGCACCGGGCACGCCGTAGAACGGGGATCAATGCCCAGCAGGTATTTCAGCACAAACCGGGTCATTCCGTTCGTCAGCCCTAGAATACCCGTATACCTGAACACCGTATAAAAGAAATACAGCAGGGGAACCGTCGCCAGGGCGGCCTTGTCCGGATGGCGCATCGCCATGGCCTTGGGGATAAATTCCCCAAATACCATCTGGCAGCAGGCAAAGAAAATAAATGTCACGGCCAAAGCAGTTCCGTAAACGGAAACCATGCCTCCCAGTCCCACGGAAACCAGAAAGGGAGCTGTCAATTCCGATACAAAAAACGTCCCCAGGAATCCCAGCGCCAGGGAAGAAAGAGTAATGCCCGCCTGACAGGCGGCCAAATAACGATCGGGATGCTTGGCCGCCTTCCGTGCCCGGGCCAGTTTTTTCCGGGTTCGGGCCGGAACGCCTTCTCCGGCGTGCAGCTGGCTTTCGCGAACTTTCATCAAGGCGAACTCGCTCGCCGCAAAAAACGCATTCAACAGTAAAAAAAGGACAAAGCCGGCAACTGCCAGCATCATCCCATCCAGCGCCGGGCCTGAACCGGGCGCTTCAGCGGCCCCGAAGGCCGCAAGAATACTCAGAGGATCCGGATCATTCATTCTGATTCAAATAACATATTCGGAGAAGAAGGCAGAGATATTGCCCGGCACTTGTCATCACAGTTTTTCATAAACGCCCTTATCCCGGCGCTCCAGCACGGTGAATCCGGCAGCCTTGGCGTCTGAAACGGAAAGAGGCTTGGTTACCTCCGGCACATTAATGCGGCTGATGACCTTACGCACGGGATGCTTGCACACCAAGCATTTTTCAAGCGGAGCACGGTCCACGGGACGCCTCAACTCAAAACCGCGGCGGCACACCGGACAGGACAGGCCGGGGTCGTCAGGGTTTTCGGAAATATACTCGTATATGGGCATAGCAAAACGCTAGGCTAAATAAAAATCAGCCTAGCGTCAAAATCTTTATAAGGCTGCAACCTTTCCCTGTCCTTACCAGCTGGACTTGGTCACACCGGGAATCATGCCGGCGTTGGCCAGTTCACGGAAGGAAATACGGGAAAGCTTGAAACGGCGGATAAATGCGCGGCGGCGGCCGGAAACAAGGCAGCGGTTGACCGTACGGGTCGGGCTTGCATTGCGGGGCAGCATGGTTAAACCGATATAATCCTTCTCAGCCTTCAATTGCGCACGCAGTTCTGCATAGCGCTTGACGGTTTCAGCCTTTTTCTTGTCTCTTGCGATCCAGCTCTTCTTAGCCATAAGTTCGGCGGAATAAGTAGAGGGACGGGGATGAAAAATCAAGCGCTTTTTTTCGATTTTATCAAATTCAGGCCGTTTTCAATGTCATCCGGCCTTTCCTCCAGCCTTCACGCATGGGATTGAATACCTGTTTCTTTTACAAATATACCGCGTGAGAAGGCATCCGCAACGTTCACAACAGGATGAAAGAAGCCGGTTTATTTAACTCTTCCTAACCATTATCTCCAACACCCCATGAAGACATATCTGGAAGGAGTCCGCGCAAAACAGCTGACTCTCTGGGCACGAAGAATGTTTTCCGATTTTTTAGAAATATCCCAACAAATAAGATGGTCATGATAAAGATCCGTACCTCGGAGGCGCTGCTTGCGCAGGCATGGGCGAGCGTATCATCCCGGCATTTGAAGGCTTATGGACGAACCATTTGCCGGATATGATAGATGGAACCCGGAAGAGGCCAAAACTTGCAGAGCTCTGCATGGAACGCTATTTTTCAATGGGTTCCGGCAGCAATTTCCAGTAAATCTCGGAAAAAACTGTGGAAGAAAAGAGCGTTGCTTTTCCAGGAAAGGCCGGTTCATCTCCGTCAGGAACCGTTTCATCAAAGCAGTCTCCGGAGGCTCCTGGGAAAAGCCTGCGGCGAAACATGATTTTGTCCTTTTCTCCGGGGGGGGAATGGGGCATCATGCCGCCGCACACTAATCATTGACGTACATGAAAATCGTAGTTGCATACTCTGGCGGCCTTGACACCTCCGTTCTTCTGAAGTGGCTCAAGGAAAAATATAATGCCGAAATCATCGCCTACTGCGCAGACGTAGGCCAGGCGGAGGAACTGGACGGCCTGGAAGCCAAAGCTCTGGCGACGGGCGCTTCCAAGTGCTTCATCGGCGACCTCAAGGAAGACTTCGCCACCAACTACATCTTCCCGATGATGCAGGCCAATGCCCTTTACGAAGGCCGCTACCTGCTGGGAACTTCCATCGCCCGCCCCTGCATTTCCAAGGATATGGTGGATCTGGCCATCCGGGAAGGCGCGGACGCCATCGCCCACGGCGCCACCGGCAAGGGGAACGACCAGGTCCGCTTTGAACTGGCCGTCAATGCCCTGGCTCCGAACATCAAGGTCATCGCCCCGTGGCGCGATCCCGAATTCCGCCAGCAGTTCCCGGGCCGCACGGAAATGATCGCCTACGCGGAATCCCACGGCATCCCGATCCGGCAGTCTCTGAAAAAGCCTTATTCCATGGACCGCAACCTGCTTCACATTTCCTTTGAAGCCGGGATGTTGGAAGATACCTGGTACGACGGCACCACCCCCGCCGACCGTGAAATGTACAAGCTTTCCGTTTCCCCGGAAGACGCTCCGGATCAGGCCGAATACATCCAGCTCCTGTATGAAAAGGGCAATGTCATCGGCATCCAGTACGATGGCCTTGACGCCCTGCTGAAAGAACTGGGCGTCACCCCGAAGGGAGAACGCGACGGGTACACCCTCCTCAGCCCCCTGGGCGTCATGTACGTGCTGAACGCCCTGGGCGGCAAGCATGGCATCGGCCGCGTGGATATCGTGGAAAACCGCTTTGTGGGCATGAAGAGCCGCGGCATTTATGAAACTCCCGGCGGCACTATCCTGCTGGCGGCCCACCGCGATATTGAAACAATTACAATTGACCGGGAAGTGCAGAAAGTGCGCGACTCCCTCATCCCGGAATACGCCACGCTGGTTTACAACGGCTTCTGGTTTGCTCCGGAACGTGAGGCCATCCAGGCCCTCGTGACCAAATCCCAGGAAACCGTCAACGGGGAAGTACGCCTGAAACTCTACAAAGGCAACGTCATGTACGCCGGACGCCGTTCCCCGCAGTCCCTGTATTCCGAAGAAATCGCCACGATGGAAGGCGGCCACGAGGAACTGTACAACCAGAACGACGCGGAAGGCTTCATCCACCTCAACGGATTGCGCCTGAAGCAGTTCAGCCGCGTCAACAAACCCTACGGCAATTAAGCGCCCGTAACGGAGCCGCTCTTTATCAAACCGTCCGGAAAAGGTACTCCGGACGGTTTTTTCTTTGCAATAACCTTTTCCTTTCCCGCGTAGTGACCAGTATGGGATTCCTTTCACACGCATTTCTGGCGGCTGTATTTTCGCTCTCTCCCTTTTTGGCGTCTGCCGCGGCCTTCAAACCCAATATCATTCTTATTTACGCGGATGACCTGGGCATGGGCATGCTGGGCTGCTATGGCCAGGAAATCGTGAAAACACCCAATATTGACCGACTGGCCAGCCAGGGCATCATGTTCACCCGGTGCTACAGCAGCCAATATTGCTGCCCGGCGCGCGCTTCCCTGCTTATGGGCGTGCACGACAGCCACTCCCATTCCTACACCCAGACAGCGGGAGCCCTGGTCATCACGGCGGAACGGGAAGGCTGGTCCAATGAGCAACTGGAAGAGAAAGCGGCACGGGCAGCACGCATCAAGGCCGCCGGGGGAGAAGTGTTCCTCCCGGAATTGCTGAAAAAAGCCGGATACGTCACGGGACAGTTCGGCAAGCTGGAATGGGGATTCACCACCTGGCACGGAGAATTGAAAAGACACGGCTGGGACCGCTATGCAGGGTACATGGACCATCAGCGGGCCCATGGCTTTTATCCCTCCTTCCTCTGGAAAGACGGCGAACGCCTCCCCCTGAAAGGCAATACCCATGCCGACGGAGGGAAAACCACGGAAGACTACAGTCCGGGAGCCACAGAAAAACGAAGAGGCAACAGGGAAGGCAAAGTCACCTACGCTCCGGACGTGATGCTGGCGGAAACCCTTCGTTTCATGGAGGAAAACCGGAACAGGCCCATGTTTATCTTTTTTTCCACCAACCTTCCCCACGGCCCGGTAGATATTCCTCCGGAAGAAAACACGTACGCGGGCTTCCCTGCCATCCGCCAGGCCTATGACAATGCCAGCGGAACCAACAGGGAATGCGCCGGAGCGGCAGAAGAATACGCTTCCATGGTGGACAAGCTGGACAGGCAGGTCGGAGCCATCGTGGACCAGGTGCGCAGGCTGGGCCTGGACAAGCGCACCATTATCATTTTCAGTTCCGACAACGGGCATGAACTTTACTACCGTACGGATAAAAGCCGCGGCCGCGGGCTCGACTGCCACGGAGGCGTCCTGGACGGCACCGGGGAACTGCTGGATGTTTTCCGCGGCAGCCGCGGCCGCATTGGCCCAAACAAATCCATGGCCAATCTGGCCGGCCTGAAATGGACCAGCCATGAAGGGGGCATCCGTGTTCCCCTTATCATTTCCTGGCCCGGTACGTTGCCCTATGGAAAGGTCTGCCACAATCTGGTGGCCAACTACGACCATATGGCCACTTTCGCCGATCTTGCAGGGGTCCGCATGCCGGAAGGCAAAGATGCCGTTTCCTATAAAGATATACTGTTCGGCAACTCCGCCAGGCAGCGCGATTATGTGGTCGTGGACCACACCGTCATCACGGGAGACGGCTGGAAACTTACGCAAAAACGGAATAAACCGTTCCTCTTTCACATAGGCAGGGACCCTGAAGAAAGGCATAATCTTGCGGAAACAAGGAAAGACCAGCTGGAAAAACTCCAGGCCATCTACAGAAAGGAAGTGGGCAGCCCCAGAAAAGACCGGTGAAAACCGGAACCGGCCCGGCGCACCCCTTTTTCCGCCGGGCGTTTTTGCAGGTTGAAACCTGAACGTTCCGCATGTAGAGTTCCCCGGTGAAGAACAATCCCCCCTCCCCCCGCCAGACAGCACTGAATTGCCTGAAGAGCTGGCATGCAGGCCGCTCCTTCGCGGAAACCCTCGTGGACCGGGAATGTTCACGGGGCGCGCTTCCACCGGCAGACAGGCACCTGGTGCAGGCTTTGGTCTTCAGCGTATTGCGCAACCGGACCTGGCTGGACCACATCATCGGAACCCTCCGGAAAGGCAGGCTGGACGAGGAAGCGCGCCTTATTCTCCAACTGGGGTTGAGCCAGCTTTTCCTGCTGGGCATGGCGGACCACGCCGCTGTGTATGAAACCGTGAATCTTGCGTCCGTACGCCTGAGAGGACTGGTAAACGCTATCCTGCGCAACGCTTTGCGTCGGGAGAAAGACATTCTGGAGGAACGGGAACATCTTCCGCTTTCCATTCATTATTCCACCCCCGCGTGGCTGGTGCGGAGATGGACGGAACAAATGGGGCCGCAGACGATCCGCGACCTGCTCCGCTGGAACAACACCACGCCGCGCCTGTATGTGCGCGCCAATCCTCTGATGCCCCTGAAAAATATTCCGGCCTCCCTCGCCCCGCTGGACCGCGCACCCGGCTGGTTCTCCGTGGAAGGCCTTCTGCCGCTGGAGGAAATTAAAGCAGGCTCTCTTTATGTGGCGGACCCTTCCACCCGTTACTCCATTGATTTGCTGGCCCCCCAGCCCGGGGAGGAGATTCTGGACGCCTGCGCCGCCCCCGGCGGCAAATCCGCAGCCATCATCGCCGTTACCGGAGGCAAAGCCCGCCTGACCGCCACGGATCTCCACGAACACCGGCTGCCCACCCTGAAGGAAAACCTGGACAGGCAGGGATCCCCCTTCGTCAGGACGGCGCAGGCGGACTGGTCCCTTCCCTGCCGCCCGGAATGGGAGGGCCGCTTTGACGCCGTGCTTCTGGACGTTCCCTGTTCCAACACCGGAGTCATCCAACGCCGCGTAGATGTGCGCTGGCGCCTGACTCCGGCGGAAATCCGCCGCCTGGCCGCGCTCCAGAAGACCATTCTGGAAAACGCCTCCCGCGCCGTCAAACCGGGCGGCAGACTGGTTTATTCCACCTGTTCCATTGACGCGGAGGAAGACGGACTGCTGGTCAGGGACTTTCTGCAGAACCACCCGGAATGGACGCTGAAAGAAGAAAAACTTATCCTCCCCCACGAGGAAAAATCAGACGGCGCATATGCGGCCCTTTTGATCTGTGCTTGACCTCGGCTCCAATTTGTCAACAATGCGTGTTCCTGATTTATATCATTCCATTATGTCCCGCAAACCCATCATCGCCGCCAACTGGAAGATGAACATCGGCCCCGCCGAAGGCGCCCAGTTCATCGAAAGCTTCAAAAACCTTATTAATGGGAAAGACGTCGCGTGCGACGTAGTCATCATCCCTCCTTTCACCACCATTCCCTCCGTGCAGAACGCCCTGGGCGGTTGCTCCTGCATCGCCGCCGGCGCCCAGAACGTCTCCCAGTATGACAACGGAGCCTACACCGGGGAAATCTCCACCAGCATGCTGAACGAACTGGGGCTCAAGTATGTGGTGCTCGGCCACAGCGAACGCCGCCAATATTTCGGAGAAACGGACGCCATCATCAACTCCAAAATCAAGAAAGCCATCGCCGCAGGCATTACCCCCATCTTCTGCATCGGCGAAACGAAGGACGAACGCCTGGGAGGCATTTTGGAACCCGTGCTGGAAATCCAGCTCAAGGGCGGCCTCAAGGATCTCACCCCGGAAGAAGTAGCCAACCTGGTCATCGCCTATGAACCCGTCTGGGCCATCGGCACCGGCCTGACCGCAACTTCCAAGGAAGCTCAGGAAGCCCACTCCTTCATCCGCAAGGTTATTTCCGACGTCTTCGGCGCAGACGCCGCCGCCAAGGTGCGCATCCAGTACGGCGGCTCCGTAAAGCCGGAAAACGTGGAGGAACTCATGGCCCAGCCGGACATTGACGGAGCCCTGGTGGGCGGCGCGTCCCTGAAGCCGGAATCCTTCGCCGCTCTGGTAACTTCCGCCAAGTAAGCGAAATTCGGCGTCACCCCCCTTTTTACAGGCCGGTCCTTCACGGGACCGGCCTTTTTCATCCCCGGCACACCGGCCCACGCTCTTTTCACCCAAAAGCGCAGTTTCTGCCTTTTCAAGCGGCCTCAATCGTGCATAATGGCGAGAAATCATGAAAACCCGCTCACTTACCCCACGCAGCAAAGGTTTCACGCTCATTGAAGTTCTCGTAGTCATCGCCATCATCGCCCTGCTGGCAGGCGTCTCCTACAGCATTTATTCCCATGCCACGGAAACGGCAGCCAGAACGCGCTGTACGGACAACCTGCGCCGCATTAGCGACTGGGGCAAGGAATTCGCAGGCCAGAACGGCGGGAAACTGCCCTCCAGCGGCATGAAAGACAGCCTCCTGAGCGCCAGGGAATGCCGGAACTGGTGGGACGCCCTGGCGCCCATCGTCAATGCGGAACAACCCGACCTGATCGCCCGGAACGCCAAGGAACCCAACATGCTTCCGGACACGTTCCGCTGCAAAAACGACAAGCGTCCGGAAATCCTTGGAGCGGAGGACGCCAATCTTCCTGCCGGGCCAAACACTATTTCCTACACCAGCTGGCTGGACAACCGGAAGGGGCGTCCCATGAATGTGGCGCGCGGCCAGGCCCTGCGGGGCAAACCCTGGATCAGCGACGGCGTCCCGATTGACGGGCGCAGCGTCATCACGGAACAGGATTTTGAGGAAATCGTAGTTCCAGCCCTTGAACGCCACCAGGGAGGAATCATGGTGCTTTATGCGGACGGGAAAATATCCCCCATTGAGGACCCCACACTTAACAAAGTCACCCAAGGCTCCTGACCCCCCTGTTTTTCCTCCCGGCGCGGGAAGGAAGCCAACGGACCGTTGCCGGTAATCCAATGGAATTTTCTTCCTGCTCCCGCTGATTCGTCTTTACGAAGCCGGGATAATCATTAAGGTTAGCGTCCAGATGAACCAGCATGCACCCTTCCTGCATCCGTACGACGGCATGATACCACTGTCTGTGGCGGGGTATATCCTGGGAACCGTCCTGCTGCTGGCCCACCTGTATGCGCTGGTAAAAAGGCGGCAGGTGCAGGCTCTTCTGCTGGCGTCTCCGCGCAACCATCTGCTGGCTCAGATTCTGCTGGCCGGCGGCCTGTTCTGGTTCTTTCTGCTGGTGGCTCCCGAAGGATTGGGCGTGCTGAGCCGCTTCCGGGTAGGACTGGCGGAATTTGAAGGCATCCGCTGGCTGCTCCAGCTGGCATGCCCCGTCTTTCTGGTGCTGATGGTCACGCAGGTGAAAAACCTGCTCTTTCCACGGGCGCTGGGCATCTTCGGCCTGATGGTGGCGGCTCCCCTGCTCAGTGCAGCCTTCCTTCAGGAGCCAGTGACCAGGCTCCTCATTCCCATCTGGTGTTACATCGTCATTTTCCTTTCGATTCTCTGGATAGGCAAGCCCTACCTGTACCGCGACATGGTCAATAAAATATGCTTCAAGCCAACCTGGTGGACGCCTCTTTGCCTGGGAGGCATGGCCTATGGAGCCGCCATTCTGCTTTGCGCCATCCTGTGGTGGTAGGGCCCCCTTCCGGCACGCTTCACCACGCAGAAGAGATATCCAGCCGCTGGAGAAAGTCTCCGGAAAAAAACAGGCATACGCAACGTCGGCCCTTTCCGTAACAACCTGTTTTTTCCTTCCTGTTGCAATATTCAAGAGCGATTCCGCTTATTTATAGATGATTATTTCATCTTCCTTTCATGCGCTCTATCCTGCGTTCCTCCATCCTAGCCGGCATAGCCCTCTGGCTTCTTTCCCCTGCCCTTTCCCTGGCGGACAGGCCCAATATTGTGCTTATCCTGGCCGATGACATGGGATGGTCCGACCCGGGCTGCTACGGCTCGGAAATACCCACCCCCGCCCTGGATACCCTGGCCAGGCAGGGGATGCAGGCAACCCGGCTCTACACCGCTTCCCGCTGTTCCCCCTCCCGGGCTTCCATCATGACCGGCTGCGAACCTCACAAGGCGGACGTAGGGCTGCTGGATGACGACAGCGGGCGCCCCGGTTACCGCGGCCGCCTGAACCCGAATATCCCTACCCTGCCGGAACTTCTGAAAAAAGCGGGATACCGTACCTATCTTTCCGGGAAATGGCATCTTGGAAAAGTCCGGGGAGCTTATCCATGGGACCGAGGCTTCGACCGCTCCCGCGGCTTGCTGGGCGGTGCGGCAGATTATTACAAACCCATGCCGGACCGGCCCTTCGGGGAAGACGGAGAACTGCTCCGTCCGGAGGATCTGCCGGAGGACTTCTACATGACGGACGATATCACCAAAACGGCTCTGGCCTATATTGACGATGCCGCCAAAAGCAATCAGCCCTTCTTCCTCTACGTGGCTTATACGGCTCCGCACACTCCCCTCCAGGCCCCCCGGAAGGAAATAGAAAAAATGCTCCCGTTCTACAACGGCAAATCTCCCCACGCCATTGCTTCCCAAAGACTGGAAAAACAAAAGCTGCTGGGAATCGTCCCGCCTGCCGCCAACCTGGGCATGGCCGGCAAATTCAATCCCGAAGGTTATGAACAAGCCTCCGCAAAACGCAAGGATTATATGGCCGAATGCATGGCCGCCTACGCCGCCCAAATCGCTATCATGGACCGCGGAATAGGCCGCATTCTCGCGTCCCTGGAACGTCACCGCCTTTGCGACAATACCATCGTCATGTTTTTATCAGACAATGGCGCAACAGCGGAAATGCCCCAGAACAATAAAAACAAGAAAACCACCCTTCCCACAGGTCCGCTGGGAGAAGTCGGCTGCAGGGACGGATACGGCCCCATGTGGGCGGCTGTGTCCAATACCCCTTACCGCCAGTATAAAATAGAAACCTTTGACGGAGGGCTGTCCGCCCCCTTCATCATTCGCTACCCTTCCAAGATACGTCCGGGCTCGCGCTACCACTCGCCTTTCCTGCTCCAGGACATCGCCCCCACCTGCCTTGCGTGGGCCGCCCTCCCAATTCCGGCCCATATGGACGGCAAACCGCTCAACACTTACTGGAATAACCCTCCGGAACTTCCTCCGTCCAAGGTTTGGGACTACATTCCCAATACCTGCCCTCCCCGCACTATTTTCTGGGAACATCAGAGAAACCGGGCGGCCCTGACAAGTCAATTCAAGCTGGTGGCCCCCAACCGGGGCCCCTGGCAGGTGTACGACATCAGGGACAGAACGGAGCAGAACAATCTGGCATCCAGGCGCCAAGAGCTTGTGGAGCAATTGTCCGCGCAGTACAGGAAATGGGCGACGAAAAATCATGCCGAATAACACAGCACGGCAGGGGGGATATGCGGCCTGAACGTTTCTATGGGAATTCCCTGCCGGAAAAGAGTTCCGGGCTGTCTCTTCAAAGAACGGCAACCGACATGTGATTTACCGCCATATCATGCTATCAACCTCCTGGTGAAACATATAGCGCCGGAATCATATCCAACACCTGAAACAAGAAAGAGAAACCCCGTAAGTCGCTGAACTTACGGGGTTTTAAAAGAGGAATGGTACTTGGACCGGGACTCGAACCCGGGACCAATAGATTAAAAGTCTACTGCTCTACCAACTGAGCTACCCAAGCACTTACCCTTGCTGGAAGGGCGCAAGCAGTAAACACCACACCCCCTTTCATGGCAAGCGTAAAATGGAAGATGAACAAAAAAAGATCAGGATTCCATGCATTCCAGCCATCTCGCGCGCCATTCCGCAGGAATACGCGCAGGGCGCCCCTGCGGCATCTGGACCAGGGCCAGCTGCTGATGAGCCCTGACTAAAAGATCATTATTGGAAGCGCGCCGCATTTCAAAATCGCACCAGAAGCGGGCCCGCTCCACGGCTTGAAGCCATCCCGTCGTTAAAATGGTGTCTCCAAGAACAGCCGGACGCACATAGTCGATCTCATGGCGCACCACCACGGCAAACTGCTGCAAATCGCTCATGGTTTTGTAATCCATTCCCAGTTTAGCGCCAAGCTTGGTGCGGCAGGCTTCAATCATGCGCAAATAGGCCAGGTTATGGACTACACCGCCGCAGTCCGTATCATAAAACATGACTTCATCTTCCGTATGAAACATCAGCTCCGGATTCATGCCTGCCATTGTAAAAAGGAAACAGGCGGGCTGAAAGGAAATTCCGGTTCAGCCGCGCCATAAATGATGCGTACGCGCCAGCGTCAGCACGCAGACGGAAGCAGCCCCGGCGCGGAGGAGCAGACGGGCGCAGGAATCTGCCGTGGCTCCGGTCGTAAAAACATCATCCACCAGCAGCACATCCCTGCCCCTGACGGGGCGGCGTTTCATCCCTTTTTCATCCGCCGCATAAATTTTGCGGGCATGTCTGAGCCGCTGCTCCCGCGACAAGCTGGCCTGGGGAAGCGTATCCGGCAGGCGTTTCAACACGCCGGCATAGGGCCAGTCCAGTTCCTTCCCCAGCAGCTCCGCCAGTTCCTGCGCCTGGTTATACCCCCTTTGAGCCTGCTTGCCGCGATGCATGGGCACGGGAACGAGCAGGCGCTCTTTCCCTCCGAACCAGTGAAGATTTCCGCGCACAGCCTCCGCCATCATCTGCGCGAAGGAGCCGGCCAGATGAACGGCTCCCCCATATTTGAAGGCCAGCAGCAGATCCCTCAATGATCCCGTATTCACATACACAGCGCGGGCTTCCTCAAAAGAGGGAGGAGCCGCCGCGCAGCGGCGGCATAATCCGGACGGAATGAAGGAACCCTCCGCCGGTTCCCCGCAGACGACACAGAAAGGAGGCTCAACAGGCACAAAACTTCCGCGGCAGTCCGGGCAAACATGGCAACCGTCCAGGCCGCCGCGCCCGCACAACTCGCAAACGAAGGGATACACCCAGGAAAGCCATTCCCTGACAACCGCCCCCAGCATTCCCCGCACGGCAGAAAGGTGAAAGGGGTTCCTATCGTCCGCCTTTCCCATCGGGGAAATCGGCGTCCTCCTCTTCCGGCATCTCTTCCAGAAGCTTGTCTATGGTTTCAATGAAACGCCACGGGCATCGCTTGCGTTGGTATTTACGCCACAGCACATCGCGCAGGGTCACCCAGTGCGCCCGCGTTAATTCCACGCGTTCCCATTCCACATCGTCGCGTTCCGCACGGCCCACCTTGGGGGCGCACTCCAGCTTCCATTTGCCGGCATGGTGGCATGCCCTGTACACCAGGGTTCCCTCTTCCGTGCGTTCTTTCCACGTGTGAACTTCCATGGAGGCGAGTGTAAGGAAGAAGCGTTCCGGGTAAAGAGGAATTTTTTCTAGTCATCCGCCCTTGCGCGATTAGTATGGCTCCGTCATGAACGACACTGAAATGATCGAATGCCGCGAGCCTGCCCTTCAAATGCAGCGCCTCATCTCCATCATGAAACGTCTGCGCGCCCCCCACGGCTGCCCCTGGGATGCGGAGCAAACCCACCATTCCCTGATTTCCAATATGATTGAGGAAGCCTATGAAGTCGTGGACACCATCCAGCGGAATGACTGGACGCAGCTGAGGGAAGAATTGGGCGATGTTCTGCTTCAAGTGGTTTTTCATGCGGAGATTGCCCAGGAAGCAGGGCGCTTCAATTTCAATGACGTGGCTGCGGAAGTAAGCGAAAAACTCGTCCGCCGCCATCCCCATGTATTTGCCCAGTCCAAGGCGGATACGACGGATGCCGTATTGGCACAGTGGGACAAGATCAAACGCCGGGAAAAAGGGGCGGAAACAACCCCGTACCTGCATGGAACAGGCAAGGGGCTGCCTCCCATGCTCCAGGCATGGAAGCTCCAGAAAAAAGCCGCCAAAGTAGGATTTGACTGGACGGACGCCCAAGGCGCCCTTGACAAGGTGAAGGAAGAAACCGCGGAATGCGGGGAAATTCTTTCCGCGCCGGAGGAAGACCCACGCGTCGCGGAGGAATTGGGAGATCTTCTGTTTTCCGTAGTCAACCTGTGCAGGAAGAAGGGCATCGACCCGGAAACGGCCATGGCCGGAGCAAACAGAAAGTTTGAGCGGCGTTTCAACGAAATGGAACGGCTGCTTGCCAAAGACGGCCTTTCCCTGGAAGAAGCCTCTGCAGACGCCATGGAGGAACGCTGGCAGCAGGCGAAATCCGCCCGGTAACGAAAACCGGGGTCAGACCATCATGTCCATGTTCGGGTCTTTCCAGGCCGGATCATATCCCCTGGCATAGCTGAACACATGCTTGTGCATGTATTCGAAGTACTGCTCCTTCTGCATGGGAGTGAGCCGTTCCCAGATGGCTACGTTCAAGGCGCGGCACACCTTCTGCATCATTTTCAGGGTAAGCTGGCGCCCCTGCCGGGCTTTTTGAACCTGTTTGTGGGTAAGCTGCTCCGGAGAAATCTCCACCAGGTCATGATTGGTCAGATGCCAGCGCTTCATCAGTTCATCCAAAGGCTGTTCTCCGTGGTTGCGTCCGGTTGCTGTGGCTTCCTCGTCCATACGCCTTTCTTCGTGCCCTATTTCCGGGAAATAGGCAATACATGATTGCCCCATCAGCACTTTTTTTGTATTTCCAGTTGCCCGGCGTCCGGATACATGGTTCAATCCCGCCCCGTTGCAATAAGATGATTAGCGAGAAAGAGGAATTACTGGAATGGCGCAAACGCGCCGCCGCACAGCCCGCGGGGCGGGTAGTCCTGGATCTGGAGGCAGACAGCCTGCACCGCTATCAGGAAAAAATCTGCCTGATCCAATACGCGGACGAAACGGGTTCCTGCCTGATCGACCCTCTCTCCATCGAAGACATGGGGCCTTTCTACAACTGGCTGAAAGAAACGGAAGTCTGGATGCACGGAGCGGACTACGATATGAGCCTCTTTCAAAACGCCTGGGAAACGCTGCCCGCCATGATCTGGGATACGCAGACGGCGGCGCGCCTGCTGGGATTCCGCCAGTTCGGACTGGCCGCCCTGGTGGAACACTTCTACGGCATCACCCTGAGCAAATCCTCCCAAAAGGCGGACTGGGCGCGGCGTCCCCTTTCCCCGACCATGGTCACCTACGCCCTGAACGACGTAAATTACATGCTGGACATGGCGGACAAACTGACGGCCGCCTTACGGGAAAAAGGCCGCATGGGCTGGTTTGAAGAAATTTGCAGACACTCCATGGAACGCGCCCGGGAACGCCATCTGTCCGGACATCAGGATCCCTGGCGCATCCAGGGCTGCGGAAAACTGAACAGGAAGGGGCTGGCCGCCCTCCGGGAAATGTGGACCTGGCGTGATGCGGAAGCCAAAACGTGGGACAAGCCCGCATTCATGGTTTGCTCCAATGCTGACCTCATCCAGTGGAGCGTGGCTCTTCAGGAGCAGCGCACCGTGGCTCCCCCGCCCCGTTTTCATGCCCACAGGCGCAGCCGGTTCATGAATGCGCTCCAGAAATTCTACCTGCTGGATGAAGAAGACTACCCATGCCGGCCCCGCATCCAGCGCCGGCAACATTCCGAACAGTTTGAAGACAATCTGGCCCGCCTGTGCAAACTCAGGGATGAAAAAGCTGAAGAACTGGGCATGGAAGGCTCCTTCCTGATTACCCGGGCCTCTCTGGAAGCCATTGCGGAAGACAGGGAAAAAGGCGTTTCCACCCTGTTGAACTGGCAGAGGGAAGCCCTGGGTTTTTAAGCGGTTCTTTTTGCAACGGCAAAATACCCGCCCCCCCAGCCGCCCAGCATCATTTGTCCTTCATCACGGAGGGCCAATACAAGCCTTCTCTCTGGCCATTCCCGGCTTTCTGAAGGCTTTCTCCGCTCAGGGAGAACAGGCAAGGAACGAAAATTCTTCCCCCGCAAACGCCGTTTTCCCTTACCTGCCTATTTACATTGAGCAGAAGACAGTCGTTTTCTATAATGCAGGGCAAGCCCCTTTCTCCATGCCCTCCAACAGCCATTCATACATGGTCCTGGCAATCGTCTGCGTCTGCGCTTTTGCCATGTGCGCCTTCCTTTCCTGGCAGAACCGGGAGAAAAAAAACCGGCTGGCGCGGCAGTACGCGGAATTTTCCATGCCGCAGCCCTCACTGGGAAGCACCCCGGCGCAACAAAAGGCCCTACTCGAAATACTCAGCGGAGAGCAGAAAAATATTTCTCAGACTTCCCCGAACCGTCAACAGACGGCAGCACCGCCGCCCCGGAGCCGAGAAAAAATCTTTTCCCTCCCGGCAGGGCATGCTAGGGTGGCAGGCGATGAATCATGCCGATTTAGACCAGTTGCTGATCCTTCAGGAAAAGGATGTGCGGATTTCCAAACTCCGGAAGGATCTGGCTTCCCTGCCGGAACAGAGAACACGCCTGCTGAAGCAGATGGAGGCCATCAAGCAGAAGGCCCTGGCCGCCAAACAGGAAGTGGCAGGCATTGAAAAAAGCATACGGGATGTGGAGGCCGCCGTTGAAACCAAACGCTCCTACATCGGCAAAATGAAAACCCTCCAGTCCAACACCCGGAAAAACGAGGAATACCAGAGGTGCATCCAAGAGGTGGAGAAAACGGAAGCCGCTATTGACGCTCTGGAAACCTCGGAGCTGGAATTGATGGAGCGCCTGGAAGCAGCAAAAACGGACATGGAGCAGAAAATCCGCCGTGTACAGGATGCCCAGCAGGAGTTGGAGGAAACGCTCGCGCGCTTTGACCGGACGGCAGAGACGGACAAGGAGCTTCTGAACCAATTGAATGCGGAACGCGCGGATCTGGCCGCTGCCGTGCCGGAAGATTCCCTGGGGGAATACGAACGGATGACCAAAAGCAAGGGGGTTCCGGTCATTGTGCCCATGGATGAAAAAGGCCATTGCGGCGGCTGCCACATGGTTATCACGGACAACGCCCGTATGAAAGTGCTGGGCGGCCACGAAACCGTTTACTGCGACAGCTGCCACCGCATCCTCTACTGAAAGAGGTTCCAGGAACGCCGCCGGGCTTGCCATGAAATCCAGATCGGAAGAATTTGAAGAGTGGGGGACGGAAGTCATCTTCGGCCGTGCCAAGGGATTCCGCGCCGCCATGATGCGCATGGTCCTGCGCGGCGCCTCCTGGTTGTTCAGGCTGGCGGTTCTGGCGCGGCTGTATCTGTTTCATTCCAGCATCGCCAGGCAGGCCAGGCTGGGAATGCTGGTGGTCAGCGTGGGCAATATCACCGTGGGAGGAACCGGAAAAACCCCGGTGGTGGAACTGCTGGCCCGCACCCTCACCCGGCGCGGGCGCAAAGTAGCCATCCTGACACGTGGCTACAAGAGCGCAGAGCTGGACAAGCCGCAGGAATGGAGGGACAAGGACGGTAAGCTGCCGGAGAATCTTCCCAAGATCGCCAGCGATGGAAAAACGCGCTACCTGGGCCCCCTGTATTCCGGTGATGAACCTTTCATGCTCGCCAAAAATCTGGACGGCGTGGCGGTGCTGGTGGATAAAAACCGCATCAAGTCCGGCATCTTCGCCATTGAGCACCTGGGTTGCGACACCCTGTTGCTGGACGACGGCATGCAATATTTGAAACTGGCGCATGAACTGGATATCGTGCTGGTGGACTGCGGCGCGCCCTTTGGCACTGGAGCCATGCTCCCGCGCGGCACCCTGCGGGAACCCAGAAGCAGTTTGGCGCGCGCCAGTTATATCATCCTGACCAAATGCGGAGGGAAACCGCAGGATGAGCTGATTTCCGCCATCAGGAAGTACAATCCCGTGGCGGATATCATCGTGAGCGACCACGGCCCCCGATACCTGGAAAATGTGTTCACGGGGGAACGCCTTCCTCTGGAGGCCCTGCGGGGGAAATGGGTGGCGTGCCTCAGCGGCATCGCGCGCCCGGAAAGTTTTGAAAACTCCCTGCGCTCCCTGGGCGCCCACGTGGAAATCTGCCGCAGGTTTCCGGACCACCACTGGTTTGAACAAACGGAATTGCAGGAATTTTATGACCGCTGCGCGGACCGGGCCATGGACATGATCGTAACTACGGAAAAGGATGCCGTGCGGCTGGAAAAACCGGAGGAAGACCCGGAGGTTCCCATCTATTTCCTGCGCATTGAAGTGGAAATCTACCAGGGCCAGGAAGCATGGGAACGTTGTGTGGACCGCATTTGCGGAATTTCAAAACCGCGCCCACGGGATGAATGGCAACCTTCCTCATCTTTCTGAGCAAGAGCGCAGCGGCTTGAGGCAATACATCAAGAAAATCGTGAACATGCGTTGCACTTTTTCTTGAAAAGAAGTATCTAAAATGTTCCTGAAATGAGCATCAAAAAATTAAAACCATTCATCACCGTGTTCGGCGTCATGCTTCTGCTCGCGGCAGTTACAATGGGTTATTTTTCCGCTCAAAGGCTGTCTTCCATTATTCCGGCGTCCGGTTATGAAGATAAAGGCGTTTATTCCTTCGTACCTGTCCGGGTGCTTCCCGTTCAGGTGGAAAATACCGGCGCAACCGGAAGAGCCCGCCGCATGAACCCCACCAAAACCGTTTACATGGTCCACTACCGTGATACCGGCAGAAAAGGCTATCAGTGGAAATTCCAGGCGGCTACCCGTGAAACGGGACAAAAAATCGTGAATCAGAAAATCGCCGTAGAGCGGCGCGTGCTGAGCATCCCTGCCGACAACCATTCCTATATCACCATAGAATCGGATGAAACTGCAGAAAGCTATACAGCAGAACTTCGGCAAAAGAATATAATGATCCTGACCTTCTCAGGAATCTACATTCTGCTCTATGCGGCAACATGGGGCGTCATTCTTATGAAAAGGTCCAGGAAAGAGTCCCCCGCGGCCTGAAATGAAAAAGGCAGTTTCCCCGAAAATGCGGTCTTTACGCCCTTCTGACGGAAACGCGGCAGAACCTTGACGGCGAACGGCATGAAGCCAATCCACACATTTATTGGAATCTCCCGGCGGGTATGCCACCCCATAAGCGAAGAATCCCGCTTTTTCATTGTCGCCGTTCACATCCTGCCATGGCCGCCTGCGTGCGGAAAGAATGACATTTCCCGAAAGTCTGCGGAAATCCGCCGCTTTTATGCAGAGAAGGCCGCTTGACTTGCCCGGAAAATCGTGTGAAACAAAAAGGCAGTATTTTCCCATGAAGGCATTTACCATTACCTCCATTCTGGCTGCTGCGTGCCTGTTTCCGTCCTATTCGCCGGCCGGAGCCGCAACAGAAAACAAGATTCAGGCTGCCTCAACGCAAACGGCGGCAGGCATTCCCAAGCAGGACCCCCAGCTTATCAAGGGGAAACTCGCCAACGGCCTGACCTACTTCATCCGCCCGAATGCGGAACCCAAGGGCCGGTTCAGTATCCGCCTGCGCGTCAACACGGGTTCCCTGAATGAAACGGATGACATCCAGGGCGTTTCCCACTTCCTGGAACACATGGTCTTCAACGGGAGCACCCATTTCAAGCGCGGGGAAATGATTCCCGCCATGCAGAAAGAAGGCCTGGGCCTGGGAGGGGACGCAAATGCGTACACCGCCTTTGACGAAACCGTGTATATGATGGACGTGCCCAGCATGAAGGAATCCACCGTGAACCTGGCTTTCACCATCATGAGGGATTTTGCGGACGGGGCCCTGCTGGAAGAAAGCGCCATTGACGCGGAACGCGGCATCATCACCAGCGAATACAAGGTGCGCGACTCCGCCGGCTACCGGGTCATGAAGGAAGTCTTCTCCATCATGCTGGACGGTACCCGCATTCCGGAACGCTATCCCATCGGCACGCTGGAAGTAATCCGCACCGCGCCGCGGGAAAAATTTATCAACTATTATCGGACCCACTACGTTCCCAGCCAAATGCAGCTCGTCATCGCCGGGGACATTACCCCGGAACAGGGAAAAGCCTGGGTGGAAAAATATTTTGGCTCCATGAAGAAGGACAACTACTCCTTCCAGACGGACCGGGGCACGCTTAAAACGGCTGCGGAAACCACTGCCCACTGGATCACCAATAAAGAGGCCACCAGCACGGAAGCCAGCATCAACATCTCCCGGCCCTACGTGAACAAGCCGGATACCGTCGCCAACCGCAACAAAGATATCCCCCTGAACGTGGCTTACGCCATGCTGAACCGCCGTCTGGAAAAGATGGCGAAGAATGCGGACTGCCCCTTTATCTCCGCGGCAGGAGGCCGCACGGACATAGTGGAAGCGGCGGAAGTGGATTCCATTCAGACCCAGGCGGACTACAAGAATTGGAAAGCGGCTCTGGCCGCCATTGAACAGGAATTGCGCCGGGCCATCGAATTCGGCTTCAACAAGGAAGAACTGGCGGAAGCCCGCAGCAACATTACCGCCGCCGCGGAAAACGCCATCAAGTCCTGGTCCACCGCCAAGTCGGAAGACCTGGCTTCCGCCATCGCCCAGAGCGCCGCGCAGGACAAGGTCTTCACCACGCCGCAGGAAGACTGGGCCATTTCCAGGGAAGTCGTGGAAAACCTGACTCCCGAACAATGCCAGGCCGCCCTGAAGGAAGCCTGGACCGGAGCCTTTCCCCGCGTCATCGTCACTTCCAATAAGGAAAACGCCCAGGGAAGCGCCGAAATCATGAAGACGTACCGGGAATCCCAAACCGCCAAAGTACAGCCCTACCAGACGGACAGCCGGAAGGATTTCTCCTATAAATTCGGGGAACCCGGCAAGGTGACGGCCCGCGCGGAAGCTGCGGACCTGGGTGTCACCCAGCTCACCCTTTCCAACGGAGTCCGCGTCAACCTGAAACCCACGGAATTTGACAAGGATTCCATCAACATCACCTTTGCCGTGGACGGCGGAGGACTGAGCAGACCGGAAAAAGCCTCTGGGCTGGAACTCTTTGCGGGCGCCGTGATGAACGGCGGAGGCTTGAAGGACCATTCCAATGATGAACTGGCCGCTATCATGGCGGGCAAGAAGGTCGGTGTGGGCTTTTCCATGACGGACCGCTTCTTCCTGCTTTCCGGAAACACCAACAGGGAAAACCTGGAAACGCAACTCCAGCTCCAGACGGCCTACCTGATGCACCCCGGCTACCGCCAGGACGGCGTTACCCTGCTCCGTCGGACCATTCCCATGATTTATAACAAAATGGATCATGAAGTTCAGGGAGCCATGAAAAAGCAGGTGCCGGCCATCCTTTACAAAAACAATCCCCGGTTCACCTTCCCCACTCAGGAACAGCTGAACTCCTACCAGATCAAGGACGTGCGGGACTGGGTGGACGCCCCGCTGAAAAACAATTACATGGAAGTGACCGTTACGGGAGACTTCAGGACGGAAGATATCATCCCCCTGTTGGAACGCACCGTAGGCGCGGTTCCCAAACGTGCGGAAGCTCCGGCCGCGCTGGATGAAAAACTTCGCCATCCGGCCATGGCGGACTTTAATTTCTCCAAGGATCTGACTTATGACTCATCCATTGATAAAACGTTGGTCTGCCTCTTCTGGAAAACGCCCGGAGGAGAAGATAAAAAGCTGGCCCGCAGGCTGAATATGCTCAAGGCCGTCTTTTATGACCGCGTATTCAAGGGTCTGCGCGAAGACATGGGAGAAACCTACTCTCCTTCCACCGGCCTCAATATCAGTGAAACCTATCCGGACGGCGGCTATATCATCACGATGAGTTCCGGCGTCATGCGCAATAAGGAGGCTGTGCGCAACGCTATCGCCAAAATTGCGGACGATCTCGGCAAGGGAAATATCACCCAGGAGGAACTGGACCGTGCACGCAATCCCATTCTCAATTCCATGGACCGCGCCCAGCGCGACAACGGCTACTGGGCATCCCTGCTGAGAGACTCCCAGGCCAAGCCGGAACGGCTGAACCAGCAGAGGGAAGGCATTCCGGACGTAAAAGCCATCACCGTGGAAGAGGTCAACAAACTTGCCAGAGACATCTTCGGCAAGGGAGAGCACCTCAACCTGAACATTCTTCCGGATCATCCGGCTGTGGAAACTCCGCCTGCTGAAAAGCAGGCGGACAAAGCCGCTTCTCCCCAGGCCGCCGTCTCCCCGGCGGCTTTTTGCGTTCGCGCCACCGTCGTAAAGACTGTCAACAAAGACTCCGGCAAGAACGGATATGCCATCGTTATTTCCGAAAAAACAGCCGCTATGCCGGACTGGAAGGCCGTAGCGGACAAACTGGCCGAAAAACACGGAGGCACCATCGTCACCGTAAAGGATTCCGTATTCTCCAAGCTGGACACGCTTAAAAAAATGGCTCCCCGCTTCATGGCCGTCGTCGCGCGCCCGGAGGAAATAGACCGGGTGCTGGTGAATGACCTGCACCGCCTGAGCCGCCGGCTGGACGACGACCCTTACGGAGACTGTATCTGGGGCATTGTCACAGGATACACCCCCCAGGCAGCCATGAGAATAGCCTCTGCAACGAAGCCTCTCGTCATCAGCCGCGCCATGGGAACAACCAATGTGGATTCCTCCCGGTTCAAAGACAGCATGAGCATCACGGACTGGCAGCCCTTCCAATACCTGGAACAGCATGGTTCCAAGGGCAAGGTGACGCCGGCTTTCTACACGAAAGGCCTGAAAGAACAGGACAAAGGGGATGAAACCACGCTGGGCGTAACGCCCAAGCTTATGGAATACTGGAAACGTTACTCCCCGCAGCTCTTCGTAACGGCCTCCCACGCAACCCAGTTTAATCTGGAAATGCCTTTCGGCAAGGGGCTCATCGTTTCCGGCAACAACCGGTTCTATGCGCTGGACAAAAAACAGTTCAGGGAATTCACCACTTTTTTGCGCGGCGTGCTCTTCAACGGGAAGGAAGACGACCTGCTCTCCTTCCTAAAGAGAATTAAAGCGCCGGTGATTGAAACCAGGCCGGTTCCGGCTGTCTGGGTCGCAGCGGGAAACTGCCTGATCGGAGACGCCAAGAAAACGAAAAACTCCATGGCCATCACCGCCCTGAGCCGCTACGGCTTCAACCAGCTGGTAGGCTACACCGTCCCTTCTTGGTATGGCAAGGGAGGCTGGGGAACACTGGGCCTTCTGTTCAGCAATCATGACGCCTCCAGCCTGGCGGAAGCCTGGTATTTGAACAACCAGTTTATTCTGGACGAGACCATGACCCGTTTTCCCAAGCTCATGAACGTCCATTTTAACTCCCCGGATATCAATGGAATCAGGAACGATCCGGACTTTGCCAGGGGCATGAGTTCCGCCGGATACGGCATGGGCAAGGATCAGTTGGGCCTTATCCACGACCGGGACACCGTGGCCTTTTACGGAGACCCTGCCTGGACGGCGCGTCTTGACGAATCCCGCGCTCCGTCTCCGTGGCATATCGACTGGAATGACCCCGCAGACGCCTCCAAAGGCTTCACCGTTACAGCCAACAAAGACGCCAAAGGCCGCCTGGGGGTCTGGTTCCCCAACCGAATCAGCGCCGGCAAAGCCACCGTCACCATCGGCGGAACCGCTACACCCATTGAAAAGGTAGGCCTGCTGACCAACGACTTCCTTCTGCTCCGGGAACTGGAACTCAAAAAGGGAGAAAAAGCCGTCGTGGAAATGAAATAAGCATGGGAGAAAAACAAGTCGCAGGAAATTTTCCCCTTCCGTCGGCGGCCGGATATCCGGCCGCCGCTCTTTTTCCATAGACAAGCAACCTTCAAACATGGATACTGTCGGTAATCAATCCACCCTATGACTGATTACTCCATTTTCTTTATCATCGCCGTAGTAGCAACGGGCGTGGGAGCGCTCCTGTTTCTCCTGTCCCTGTTCGGGCTGGGGGAACATGATCTGGACTTTGATGCGGATTCCGGCGGAGCGGACGTAGGGTTGCTGTCCATTAAATCCGGCATCGGCTTTTTTCTGGGCTTCGGCTGGGGCGGCGTGCTCGCCCAGGGTCTGGACTGGGGGATGGCCGCCTCCCTGGCGGCGGCTTTCTTCACTGGCGTGCTGATGTTCCTGATTATCGGCATCTCCATGCGTTTCATTATGAGCCTTAAATCAGACGGCACCCTGAATTATGAAACCCTCAAGGGAATGACTGGCTCCGTTTACATCAGCATTCCCGGAAACCTCCAACGCGGCGGACAAGTTACAATCGCCCATCCCAGCCAGCTGCTGTACCTCCCTGCCGTCCAGGAAGGGGAACATCCCCTGCCCTCCGGAACCCCGGTGGAAGTGGTAGCCGTCACTGCGGGAGTCGTCACCGTCAAACCTCTTCATTAACAAACACCCCAATCATCATACCCCTAGCCGACTATGGACAAAATCATCCCCATCGCCATTCTGGTTCTCTTCATCATTCTGACCGCTTCCTGGCTGTTCAGCCGCTACCGCATGTGCCCTCCGGACAAAATCCTCATCGTCTTCGGGAAAGTAGGCACAGGCCAACCAGCCAAATGTTACCACGGCGGCTCCACCTTCGTGCTTCCGGTTCTCCAGTCCTATAGCTATCTGGATCTAAACCCTATCAATATTGACGTGCCCCTCCAGGGCGCCCTTTCCTCCCAAAACATACGTGTGGATGTGCCCTCCTCCTTCATCGTGGGCATCTCCACCCTGCCTGAAATCATGCAGAACGCCGCTGCGCGCCTGCTGGGCCGCTCCCGGGAGGAAATCCGCAATCTGGCTGCGGAAATCATCATGGGGCAGATGCGCGTGGTGATTGCCTCCATGACCATTGAGGAAATCAACTCCGACCGCGAAAAACTCATCAAGGGCATCACGGAAGGCGTGGACGTGGAACTGCACAAAGTGGGCCTCCATCTCATCAACGCCAATATCACGGACATCCAGGACGCTTCCGGCTACATCAACGCCCTGGGCAAAGAAGCCGCTGCGCGCGCCATCAATGACGCCACCATCAAGGTGGCGGAAGAAACGCGCCGCGGGGAAATTGGTAAAGCGGAAGCGGAAAAGGACCAGACCATCCAAGTGGCGAACGCCCGCGCCATCGCCATTGAGGGCCAGAACGAAGCCCAGATTAAAATTGCGGAATCCGCCGCCAAGCTGCAAGTGAAGCAGGCGGAGGCCAAAAAGCTGGCGGAAGTGGCCCAGAAGGTGCAGGAGGCTAAAACCCTGGAAGAAGCCTACCAGGCGGAAAAAGAAGCGGAATTGAAGCGCGCGGAACGCGAACGCGCCACGCAGGAAGCCAACATCCTGGTAACAGCCCGCATTGAAAAGAGCCAGCGCGAAGTGCAGGCCCAGGCCACGGCGGAAGTACTCAAACTGGAACAGGAAGGCAAGGCGCAGGCTCTGCTCATCCAGCGCAGAGCGGAAGCGGAAGCCATCCGCCAACTGGCGGAAGGCGAAGCCCAGGCTACCCTCCTGAAGAAAAAAGCGGAAGGGGAAGGCATGGAAATGGTGGGACGCGGTGAAGCGGCCGCGATTGAAGCCGTGCTGGAAGGCAAGGCCCGCGGTTTTCAGCAGATCGTCCAGGCGGCAGGTTCTTCCGAGGCCGCTTCCAACCTGCTGGTGACGGAACAGCTTACCAAGATTGTGGAGCTCCAGTCCGGCGCCATTAAGGGTTTGAAATTTGACAAAGTAGTCGTCATGGGCAACGGAGGGAACTCCTCTGTAGGAGGATTCGTCCAGAATCTGGTAAAGGATACGCTGCCCCTTCATGAACTCGGCAAAAGCGTAGGGCTGGAATTGCCCGCTTTTCTGGGCAAACCCATGGAAGGGAAAACTGCAGCTTCCTCCCCTGCTCCCGCAGCCGATGCCCCAGCGGCAGATACCGCAACTACCGTCAACCCGAGTTGACCCCTCCATCCCAGCGTTCCTGACGGCAACCGCCTCTCCCCCGAACAGACAGGGCAGGTATGGACAGCATTGTCCATATTGACGCAGGACGCACGCTGCAATGGCAAAATCCGTTCCCCGTCAACAGGGAAACGGGTCTTGAAACATAAAGGGAAAAGCAGAATGCCTGCCTTCAAGGCTAATAGGCAAAGGTCAGCAAGCACTGTGTCCCGCCACCTGCCCGGATGAACAGAAAAGCGTCGGCGCTTTCTGCTTTATTCCCGGTAATATCGAAAGCGGCAAGGCAGGCATGCCCTCTCCTGGAAAACGGTAAACGCCATGTTGATTTATTGTCCTGTAACTGATGTTTTCATGGTATTTTTCAATCTGTAACAAAATGCAGGATTCTTATGGGAAATAGCGTTATTATTCGATAATACAATTATTCTATAGCATAATAGAAAAAAACTATAACAAATTACTGCTCGCCAGGTTCATTGACAAGAAACCGGAAGCAGGTTAGGATACGGCCTTCAACCTCTCTTCGACTAATGAATATCAAATCCGCCCTTTTGACGCTCGCCACAGCCCTCGCTCTCTCCTCCTGCAATACGATCAGCGGAATAGGAAAAGACGTGGAAGCCATGGGAAGCAAGATTGACAGCGCCTCCCAGGCTACCAGCAAGTCCATGCAATAAGTCCCGGAACGTAGCCGGACGCCTTTTGAGTCCTCTTTTAAGGGAAAAGAGGCGGTATTTTGTCGTCTCCCATTCTGTTTGAATGGCAGTCGGCCCCCATGGGATTCTCAACGAATTGACAAGGTTCGGCTACATCCTGCATGAAACAATCCAAACCTTTGCGGCAATCCGGAAACCAGGACAAGCGGGCGGCAGCAAATTTTTTACCTGAAAGCCGCTTCATCCATTTGGATGAAGCGGCTTTCGTTCAAGGTCTCCACACAACCTTCTTACATGGCCCGGCTGGTGGAACGGGCTGCGGAATTAATGTCGCTGCCGACGGCTTCCACATCCTTGCCAACCCCGCCGATCGTATTGCAGGAAACGCACCCAAGAAGGGTGGCGATACTCAGAATAATTAATTTGCTTTTCATCGTTTTATTGGAAGTGTTCCGAATAATCA
Source organism: Akkermansia sp. UBA7090 (assembly GCF_002493465.1). NCBI lineage: Bacteria > Pseudomonadati > Verrucomicrobiota > Verrucomicrobiia > Verrucomicrobiales > Akkermansiaceae > Akkermansia > Akkermansia sp. UBA7090. The sequence goes on along the minus strand of NZ_DKYW01000009.1, from coordinate 3,218 downwards.
GACTCCATTCCTTCATTCCCCGTTCAAAGAACCGGCAATCATGCCACAAAGCCTCCTGTCATTCTCCGTTCTTGCCATGCGTGCCTGAAACACTTAAAAAACATGCGCCAACGGAAAAAATGCCGGGCGGATATTCCGCTCCCATTACCCGGAACCATTACTATTTACTACCAAAATGATTAAAGTAGCCATCGTAGGATACGGCAACATCGGGAAATACGCTGTGGACGCCTTGCGCGCCGCTCCCGATATGGAACTGGCAGGCATCGTGCGCCGCCCCGGCAGCGAACCTGTGCACGGCATCAGAACCGCAAGCAATGTGGAGGAACTGGGCCATGTGGACGCGGCCCTGCTCTGCACCCCCACCCGCAGCGTGGAAGAAACGGCCCTGCCCCTGCTCGCCCGCGGCATCAACACGGTAGACAGCTTCGATATTCACGGGGATATCGTGGCCCTGCGCCGTTCCCTGGGAGCCCAGGCAATCAAGCACGACGCCGTTTCCATTATCTCCGCCGGCTGGGATCCCGGCACGGACTCCGTCATCCGCACCCTGATGCTGGCCATGGCTCCCAAGGGCATTACGTACACCAACTTCGGTCCCGGCATGAGCATGGGCCACAGCGTCGTGGCACGTTCCAAGGAAGGAGTGGCGGATGCGCTCTCCCTCACCATTCCTACGGGTTCCGGCGTACACCGCCGCATGGTTTATGTGGTGCTGAAGGAAGGCGCCAAATTCTCCGACGTGGAATTCGCCATTAAATCCGATTCCTACTTCAGCCATGACGACACCCGTGTGCTGCAGGTGCCCGACATCGACGTGCTGAAAGACATGGGCCACGGTGTGCTGATGGAACGCAAGGGCGTTTCCGGCTCCACGCAGAACCAGATGTTCACGTTTGAAATGCGCATCAATAATCCGGCTTTGACCGCCCAGGTCATGGTGGCTTCCGCCCGCGCCAGCATGAAACTGGCTGCAGGCTGCTACACGCTGCCGGAAATAGCCCCGATGGATTTTCTGCCGGGCGACCGCGAAGAACTGATTGCCCAGCTGGTCTAATCCGGAGCATTCCGGACACACGCATCCGGGGCGGTTCTGCCGCCCCTGTTCCGCAAGTCTCCCTTTATCCTCCGGCCCACAGCCGGAGGATTTTTATTGCTCCACCACAACAAGCCTTCCATTGACGGCATTCACCCGGGCCGGAGTACGGGTCCGTTCCGTCCAGTCCCATGCGCGGGCCATGTCCGCCCAAAAGGCGGCGTAAGGAGAATCCTTTTCCTCTGACAAACGCGCCGGAGTAGGCACGAAGGGATAAATCTGCACGGGAACGTTTTTTTGCCCATGAACCAGGGCCTGTTCCACCATAGTATAAATCTCCTCAATTCCGGAATCGGTCATCGCCAGACAGCCGATGGAAACATCCCGGCCATGCACCATGATGAAGCTCCCCGTCCGGTTCAGGGAGCGGTCATAGGCATTCGGATACCCGATGTTGAAAGACAGATGGTAATTGCTCCGGGGATTGAGTCCGGACAGTTCCACTTCATAAAAACCTTCCGGCGTTTGCCTGTCCCCCTCCCTCTCCTTGGGGCCCAGCTTCCCGGACCATGCGGCGATCGGATAACGCTTGGCAAGCACGTAACATTCCGCCTTGTCCGGTTTCACCCACAGTTCCAGGACGGAGTCTTCCTTGACGGCCCGTAAAAACACAGGATTCCCCACTCTGGCGCCGCACGGCTCCAGAAAGGAATTCAGCACGGGCGTTACCCGTTTCCGCGCGATATCCGCACGGTTGGAGGATTTTTCTGCACATGCCATATTGAAAGCCGCTACGGAGGAAACCAGCAGAACCAGCCCCAGCAAGGACAGGGCTACACTCTTCTTCATAAATCATCTATAATGGCGGCTTTTGTTTTGACAAGCAGAAAACCAGCCGATTCTCTCCGAAGAAGGAAAAGGAAGACGGAAAGGAGGGCGGTTCCAGAGAAAAGTTCCCTGCCCGAAGCTGTTCCCCCGGATAGAAAACATGTCTGTGCTGGAAATGCAGGCTCCGGAGAAGTATCATCAGCCCTTAGAACGTCAGCGGAAGACCCGCCATCAACGGACTCATCCCCTTTGCACCGCCGCAGGAAAAAGCGGCATTCACGAAAACGCCATGGAAATAAACAACCTTCTTCCCATCACTACACGGAAGGAATTAAGAATATGGCTGGAAAACAACCACCTCTCTTCCTCCTGCTGCTGGGTTCTCACAACGAGGAAACCTTCCCCACATGCCCTCCTTTACCTGGACGCCGTGGAGGAAGCCCTGTGCTTCGGCTGGATTGACAGCACCCGCAAGAAGATGCCCTCCGGTTTCCTGGCCCAGCGTCTCACTCCGCGATCCAGAAAGAGTAAATGGTCCGAACTGAACAAGGAACGTTGCCGCCGCCTGGCCAGGCTGGGGTTAATGACGCCCCACGGCGAACAATGTCTGCCGGAAATGAACCCGGAAGCATTCCGTATTGACCCGTATATTTTACAGCTCCTTCAACAGGATCCGCTTATTTACGCCAATTTCCTGGCATTTCCCCGTCTATACCGTCACGTGCGCCTGGATACCATTCAAATTAAAAAAAACCAGCCGGAACTGTTTCGCAAACGTCTGGAAAAATTTCTGAAGAATACCCGTGAAAACAGGATGTACGGAGAATGGCACGACGGAGGCCGGCTGCTGGAAGAATAGACGCCCCCATTTCTCTGCCGGACGTACCCGGACGTTACCAGGCCGTTCCGGAGCTATTCCGGAACGGCCTGGTCATCATATTATGTTACTTTCTGTTAGAAGTCGTAACGGTAGCCGACGCTTCCGTTCACCGAGCTGGACCCGTCACGGATGTCCGCGTTGCCGTTCACGAAGATGGTTCCTTTCGTCCCCACCGGCACGCTCAGCCCCGCTCCGAGCTGCAACGCCGTCGTTCCCGCTTTCGCCCCTCTCACGCTTTGCGTGAAGCCGGGGTTGCCCAGCAGGGTGACGTTTGTTTCTCCCCTCCGGTCTCCCAGGTCCTGCGCCGCGTTGACCCGGATTTCCCCCAGCGCTTCACGTCCGAAGATGTTGCTGCCTATCAGCCCCATCCAACGGCCGCCCAGCGCCACTGTTCCCGTCGTCCAGTCCTGCCGGCCGACGTTGAGTCCTGCGTTGCCCGCTCCCGTTTCCTCATAGCCGTCCATCCGCGTCGTC
>NZ_DKYW01000024.1:0-12162 GCF_002493465.1 Akkermansia sp. UBA7090 | reverse complement strand
TCTACCAACTGAGCTAACGAGGCATGTATCCGGTGATTCCCCGCGACAAGCACCACCCATGAAGATGGAGCCACTGGTCGGAATTGAACCGACGACCCACGCATTACGAATGCGTTGCTCTACCCCTGAGCTACAGTGGCATCGCGAGAAGCGCACGAGCAAGTAATCATAAGAGCCCCCTTTTAGCAAGTCTTTTTTGCAATAAGACCGTTTTTTTACTCCTTGAATGCGGAATAGAAGCCAAGAGCGGCAGGTGACAGTAGAAGAGCTTGCATAGGCGCGGGAAACATGGTGGAGTTCATGTCCTCAAAGAGCTTTTCTTTCCCTACTTATCATGAAGGCATATTACATTTTCCAGCAGGCGGACGAAGAAACAATCAGCAACATTCTGGACTGGATGCGCAACCAGGAACGCGCCATTTACCGCGCCGCCGTGCGTGAACTTGGAGCCCTGAAAAAACTGCGCCCCGAATTTATCCAGCGCAAACCTCTTCAGGAACAATTTTCCTTCATCAAGAAAATGCTGTCGTGGAAACCCAGCAATGAAATCGGTGACCATCTGCTTCAGGTCTGGCTGTTGCGCAAACACCAGGACATGCTGATTACGTTCCTGAATACCCTGGGCATCCCCCATGACGGCAACGGCATTGTCAATGAACTGCCGGAAACGCTGGACAAGGACAAACTCGCCAAAGCTGTGGACGAACTGTTTGAAAAATACCCTGCCGGCGTAGCGTCCGTATACCTCCAGATGTTCCAGCTCCAGACGGAAGACGGCTGGGATGAACTGGCCGAAGTTCTGGCGAACGACCCCCGCGTCACGATTCGCTGACGTTATTCTCCTCCGAGGCATAACAGGGCCGCTCCGTCCCGGAGACGGCCCTTTTTTATGGAGGCAAACGGCCTACCTGCCGCTGTTCTCCGGGCTCCTGGAGAAATAAGCGTAGGAACGCGCGGAACCTGTTTGAAACAGCTGTAATGGAAAGCATGCCGGAAGCGCAAGCCCATCAGGAGGAGGCGCTGTCCGTCTGTTCCGGATGAAATGACCACCCCTCATCCCCGTGGTACACCATCATACGGGACATGCCGCCGTCAATGACCAGATTCTCCGCATTGACAAAGCCGGAGCTGCAGAGAAAGAAAACGGCCTTCACGATATCTTCCGGCGAACCGACGCGTCCGGAAGGGTGCTGAAAACCGTCTTCCGGAGACAGGGCGCCGAAAGCCCCCGTGTCAATCCAGCCAGGACTGATGCTGTTCACACGAACGCCGAAAGGGGCGAGGCTCATGGCGAGAGCATGAGTTAAAGAAGTGAGGGCGCCCTTGGCCGCGCTATAGCTTTCCGTATCCTTCTGGGACATGGATGCGCGGGTGGAAGCAATATTCACGATGGAAGCGCCGCGGGAAAAATGGTCGCGAAATAAAGAGCTTAGCAGATAGGGAGCGGAAACTCCCACGCGCAAAACTTCATTGAATTCCTCAAAGGAACAGCCGGACAGAATGCCGCGACGCGTGATGCACGCATTATTTACCAGCACATCCACATGCCCAAAGCATTCCAACACCTTTTCCGCAAAAGACCGCACGTCCTCTTCCACGCCCGCGTTGCCCGTCACGCAAAGATGCCCCTCTCCCGGCAGTTCCTCCAGCAGGGAGGCCGTTTCCTCATGCTTCACATCCAAAACCGCCACCCGGGCTCCCGCCGCAGCGCAGGCTTCCGCAATGGCGCGGCCAATGCCGCAGGCTCCTCCCGTCACCACCACGGTACTGCCGGAAAAATCAACATCCTTCATAGGCTGATTGTCATATCCCGCCCAAGAAAGTCAATCATCGCTTTCCGCGCATACGGCACTCAATGCGCGTACATTACATCGCGGTAAAGTCCCATGGCCCTGAAAAGAAGAGGAGAACGGGTTACTACGTCCGTCTCCGCAATAAGACGGGCTATGGTGCTGGAAACGGCCATTTCCGCTTCCTCCGCACGGCGGCTGATACGCTCCATGTCCCTGGTTTTCACCAGATTCATACGTCCGGATTTCTGAAAATCATCAACAACATAGCGCAGCCTTTTCAACTTGGCCACCACTTCCACCAACTCCATGGCGCACCGGTCAGCCGTTCCGGCATCCTTGATGCCGCGAAGAAGAAAGTCAACTCTCTCCAGGCACAGGCAGAACTCCTCCATGGTCACGACAGGGTCGGCCCAGAACTCCTGAAAATCGATCAGCCTGGGCTGCTCTATTTTAAGCCCCGCCACAGCCTTTTGCATGGAAGGGGAACCATACATCCTGGCCGTCGTCAGCTTCAGGAGCGCCCGGAAAGCGCGTTTGCGCTCATCCTCCGCCTGCTTTCTCATCTTTTCCAGCCCCTCATGGAAATGCCGTTCAAAACCGGGAATCCAGTCACCATACTTCTTCTCCATTCTGGCAATGTTGTTCATCTGTTCCCTGACCATTCGGCCCTGAAGGGCTACAGATACGGCATAGGCTTCCGCGGCAACTTTATTGTCAATCCCCTCCAGCATGTCCACCATGGAGGAATACTGTTCCAGATAAGCTTTCAGAAACGGCTTTATCTTGTTATTCAAATACAGGGCCACCCGTTCGTCCGTCAGACTGAGACCGCACTTTTCCAGATCATTCCTGATGACATCGGAATCATAATACCTGAATTCATGGAGCTTCAGTATTCCCGACATCATCCGGTCGCGGGCCTTGTCCACGCGTTCCCGGAGAATGGAATGAAAGGCGGGATGCATTTTACGCGATTCTTCATGCACGCGCGGATTCAGAGCCATCAGGCGCCCGCAATTCATATCGTAAAATTTAAATTTCTCCGTCAGGCGTCCAAGTTCATCCATCAGGGCCTCTCCTGCGGCACGGTCCTGGATGGAAATAACCAGATCCGTCATCTGTTCCACTTCCTTCAGTCGCAGGGAAAGCAGCTCTTCATAAGATTCCACCGGGGAAAGCTCTTCAGAAGCCCCTGCTTCCGCAGACCTGGCATCTTTTCCCTTATCTCCGCAGGAACACAAACACAGCGCCAGCGGGAGCGCGCCTCCCATCAACGGCAAATTCAGGAACAGAGAAAAACAGGAGCTAAACTTCATAAGAAAGCAGCATTGAAGAAGAAGAATGAAACTCCGGCCCGCACCGCGGCGCCGAAGCTACCGTAAAAAAGCGTCATCAAAGTTCAAGGTCTTTTCATTTCATCCGGGAAAAACATTCCCGTTCCTTCGACAGGAAGAAATATTTATTTAATATGGTGAACACTTTTCTGATTCGGGATGTCACACTTTTTTATCCATATCATCCTGTCAGCCGTGATTCTTGATATTCTTCAATACGGACATCCTCTTTTGAGAGAGGAATGCGGGCCCGTGGTTCATATCAACAGAGATATCCTTTCCTTCCTGGACGATATGCAGGAAACCCTGGCCCAGGGAGGCATAGGCCTGGCCGCGCCGCAGGTAGGCCGGCCCATTCAGATGGTCACCATCAACATCCCCTCCACAGATGCAACCACTACCTGGCTGGAAGTGGACGGACGCCCCGCTGCTTTGTCCCAAATCATGCCCTTGAATTTCATCAATCCCATCCTGCATCCCTTCGGCAAAAAAGTGCCGTACCGGGAAGGGTGCCTGAGCATCACCAAAGTATATGCGGACGTAATGCGCCGTTCCTGCGTACGGGCAATTTTAACCATGATGGACGGACGGACTGTGACTGTGAAATGCAACGGACTGCTGGCGCGCTGCCTGCAGCACGAGGTAGACCACCTTCACGGAGGCCTGTTTACGGACCTGGTTTCCCCCGGCGACCATGACAAGGTAATACGAAGGCTCAGATTGACTCATCCGGACGCTTTTGAAGAAGACGACGACAGCTATGCACGCCGCATGAAAGAAGAACGCCGCGCCCATGCCCGGGAAGCCCGGATGCCGCATCCTCCCGGAAAAACAGCCTGACGTTTCAACAACACCCCTATCCCCCTTTATCCCTGTTCCCTAAAAAATGCCCCGGTTTCCTGAAGGAAAACCGGGGCATCCACAATCACATGGAAAGAAAAAAGGGAATCAAACAATCCAGTCCAGAACAACCTTGCCGGATTTTCCCGAATTCATGGCTTCAAACCCTTCCCGGAATTCCGTATAGGGCAGACGGTGCGTGATGATGGGCGCTATATCCAGGCCGCTGCGGATCATGGAATCCATCTTATGCCACGTTTCAAAGATTTCACGGCCATAAATTCCTTTCATCTTCAGCCCTTTCCAAATGAATTTATTCCATTCGATGCTGGAACCGTCGGGTTGAATTCCCAGCAGGGAAATGTTGGCTCCGTTGCGGGAATTGTCGATGATGTCCTTCAGGCAGGACGGAGCTCCGCTCATTTCCAGGCACACGTCAAAACCCTCCGTCATTTCCAGTTCCTTCATCACGTCTTCCAGCTTTTCACGGGTCACGTTCACGGTCCGATCCGCACCCAGCGTTTTGGCAAGGCCCAGGCGGAAATCATTGATATCCGTAATGACCACCGTCTTGGCTCCGGCCTTCTTGCAAACGGCGGCGGCCATGCAGCCGATCACCCCGGCCCCTGTAATCAGGACGTCCTCGCCTACCAGGTCCCAGGACAAAGCCGTATGGACGGCGTTGCCCAGCGGGTCGAAGATAGAGGCGATTTCCATCGGAATACTCTTGTGGATGCGCACCACGTTATCCTGCGGAATGGAAAGGTACTCCGCAAAACAGCCGGGCCTGTTGACCCCCACTCCCTTTGTGTTGGGACACAAGTGCTTCTGCCCTGAACGGCAGCTGCGGCAATGGCCGCAGACAATGTGCCCCTCACCGGAAACAATCTCCCCGGGCTTGTATTCCGTCACGGAAGAGCCTACGGACTCAATCACGCCGCAAAACTCATGGCCCACATGCATCCCCACCGGAATAGTCTGCTGGGCCCATTTATCCCAATTCCAAATATGAAGGTCCGTGCCGCAAATGGCTGTTTTATGAATTTTAATCAGAACATCATTCGGGCCGACTTCCGGCATAGGAACATCCATCAATTCCAAACCGGGGCCAGCCTGCGTTTTTACAAGAGCTTTCATGCCCCCCATTCATGCTCTTTTTCCCCTGCGGCGGCAAGCTCAAAATTCATTTCGGAACGCCGAAAAGCCCAGGGAACGGAGGCTCCCGCCTCTCCTTCCCTTCTCAGGAAAACGCCTCGGAGCAACTGCGGACGGCAAACGCCGGAAAGACGTTCCTGTTCAATCGACAATTCAAAAACACACGCAATTTGCCCTTTCCAACGGGAAAGAATCATGATACCAAGGCGTGCGAGTTCTCCTTTTGAACACTTTACTCTATTTACAGAACCATGGCGAAATCATTTTTACCCACCATTTTCGAGCACCCGTATGAAATAGACCCCAAATATGGGAAAAGCGTTGCGTACTTCTCCATGGAATACGCCATTGATAATTCATTTAAAATCTATTCCGGCGGTCTGGGCTACCTGTCCGGCTCCCATATGCGCAGCGCGCATGACCTGCGTCAGAACCTCGTAGGCGTCGGTATTCTGTGGAGCTACGGCTACTATAACCAGATCCGTGCGGAAGACGGGTCCATGGCTACGCAATACATGCGTAAAAACTACCCGTTCCTGGAAGATCACAACATCAAATTCCTCATTCATGTCTGCGGAGCGCCCGTCTGGGTAAAAGCCTACTTCCTGAATCCGGAAACATTCGGCACCGCGCCCATGTTCTTCCTTTCCACGGACCTGGAGGAAAATGACGAGGAAAGCCGCAACATCTCCCGCCGCCTGTACGACGCCAACGGGTTCACCCGCATCGCCCAGTACGTGCTGCTGGGCAAGGGAGGCGCCCGCCTTTTTGACGAACTGGGCGTTGAACCGGAAATCTACCATTTAAACGAAGCCCACGGCCTGGCTGCCGCCTTCCACGTGCTTGCCAAGACCGGCAGCGTGGAAGAAGTGCGCAAGCGTTTCGTTTTCACCACTCATACCCCGGAAGAAGCCGGCAACGAAAAGATGGACGTAAACACCATGAATACGTTCTCCTTCTTCGACGGGCTCTCCATGGAACAGGTGCGCGCCGCCGTAGGCATGACGGACAATACGTTCAACTACACGCTGGCCGCCTTACGCCTCTCCCACATCGCCAACGGCGTCTCCAAACTCCATGGAGAAGTGTCCCGTCAGATGTGGAAGGACTATGAGGGCATATGCCCCATCATCCATATCACGAATGCCCAGAACCAGAAATACTGGCAGGACCCGGAACTGGCGGAAGCCTTCCAGGCCCGCAACAAGGAAGCGTTCATCCGCCGCAAGCGGGCCCTGAAAAAAGCCCTCTTCCGCATGGTGGGTGAACAAACGGGCCGCGTTTTTGACCCGAACTGCCTCACTATCGTATGGGCGCGCCGTTTTGCGGCCTACAAGCGTCCGGACCTGGTCACCGGCAATCCCACGATGTTCGAACGCATGCTCCAGCGCACCAATTATCCGGTGCAGTTCATCTGGGCCGGCAAACCCTACCCGATGGATCATGGCGCTATTGAAATCTTTAACCGCCTGAACGACATGACGGCCAAATACCCCCGTTCCGCCGTGCTCACCGGCTATGAACTGGGCTTGAGCCGCTACCTGAAAAACGGTTCCGACGTATGGCTCAACAACCCCGTGGTAACCCGGGAAGCCTCCGGAACCTCCGGCATGTCCGCCGCCATGAACGGCTCCATCTCCGTCTCCACCAATGACGGCTGGATCTGTGAATTCGCCAAGGATGGGAAAAACTGCTTCGTCATTCCGGAAGCTCCCGCCCATCTCTCCCCGGAAGCCCGCGACCGCTCCGACCGCGACAACTTCTACAACATTCTGGACGACAAGATTCTTCCCCTCTACTACGATCACAACGACAAGTGGATGGACATCGTTTTCAATGCGATGACAGACATCTATCCCGAATTCGACTCCGACCGCATGGCGGATCAGTACTACACGGAAATGTACAACAGCTAGGATACAACCTTGCTTTCCCTTATGCAACGGCCGCCTTTCTTCAGGAAAGGCGGCCGCTCTTTTTGAAACCGTTGTCAACAATCCACGGGAAGCGGAACAAGCCTATTTGGGAACTTCTTCCTCCCCTCCGGCCTCAGACGCCACCTTGTCTGCGTCCCTTTTATGGCGGTGCGCAAAAACATTCTCCTGCTGCCATACGCGGGAAAAAGCAGACGTGATCAGCCCTGTGGAAATAGCAATGATGGACACGGCAATAAACATAATTACCCCGGTAAAAATACGCCCCATGGGAGTAATAGGCACCAGGTCTCCATATCCAACCGTGCTTAAAGTTTCCACGGCAAACCAGAGAGCGTCAAAAAAGGAACGGAATTTCTCGGGCTGGGCATCGTGTTCCGCAATATAGATTCCCAGGGAAGTGACGTACAGCATGAACAGGATCACGGAGAAGAACAGAAAAAATTCATCCCGGATCAGGTAAAAAGCTTTTTTGAAACTGGCGGCGGTTTCATTAAACCGGGCCAACTTGAAAATAGCCAGTATGCGGACAATCCGCAGGGAATAAAGAATCTGCCAGTCCGTCCCGAAAAACATGGCCAGAAACGGCACGCAGACAATAAAATCCAGAATCCCCATGCCGCTGAAAATATAAGCCTTCCGGGGCTTGGCGCACAGCACCCTCAGGATATACTCAAACATGAAGAAATAACTGATCCAGTAATTCACCTTGACCGCAATACGGCCAACCAGAGGATGAATATCCGGGATGGCATTCAACGTGTACAGCATGAACCATACCAGAATCAGAACCCTGACGATGTTCTCCCAGGGGCCGAAATTGGCAGAGCCCGGCTTGGTGCGGGTAATCAGCGGCATGGCGGGAATCAGGAATGATGAACGGCCTTCCACTCGTCAGCCTTGAAACCGACGCATATCTTTCCGTTGGCAATAAAAATGGGGCGTTTAACCAGCATGCCGTTGGAAGCCAACAGGGCTATCTGCTCATCCAGGCTCATGCCGGCAAGCTTGTCTTTCAGCTTCATGCTCTTGTAAAGCAGTCCACTGGTATTAAAAAATTTCCTGGCTGGCAACCCGCTCTCTTCAATCCACCTCCGCAGTTCTTCTGCCGTGGGGTTCTGTTCCACAATGTGGCGATCCTCATAAGAAATTCCCTGGTCATCAAGCCACTTTTTTGCTTTCTGGCAGGTCGTGCATTTGGGATATTCAATAAATAATGAAGACATACCTGCACGCTAGCCCCGTAAACACACCGGGTCAAGCGGCCAGAGCAGCCATCCCGGCGTCATGACTTGATTGGAATACTAGGCCGTATCCGCCGTTGAACACAAAACCTGGGAAAGAGAGCCCGGACCACCGTGCGGATACTGCAACAATTCTGTATTCCGGCACATTAAAGCACCATGGCGCTTCCCAACTGTGCGATAGAAACGGGATTGCTCTGACGCCCCCTGAGCGCCTCCGCCAAAGCCTGGGTAGCCTTCTTCTCCCCATGCACCAGAATGATATTTTTCTTGGGCCCCCCGGTCCTGTCAAAATACTCCAGCAGTTCTCCATGGTCCGCATGGCCGGAAAAGGAATCCATCTCCCGTATTCTGGCCCGGACAGGATATTGTTTACCCAGGATGGGAACCTCTTTCCACCCATCCATAATCTTGCGGCCCAGCGTATGTTCAGCACAATAGCCTACAAAAAGAACCGTATTTTTCGGATCGCCGATGTTATTAGCCAAGTGGTGAAGAATGCGCCCAGCCTCACACATTCCTGAAGCGGAAATAATGATAGCCTGCCCGTTCATTTTATTCAACTCCTGGGACTCGCCCACGGAACGGATCAAACGCAACTGTTCGAAACAAAACGGATCCTTCTCCCGGAACAGGAAATCGTACACCTCCTTATTGAAACACTCCGGATGAATGCGGAAAATCTCCGTCGCGCCTACTGCCATGGGGCTGTCCACATATACAGGCAGCAAGGGCAGAGTGCCTTCATGGTAGGCCCTGTTCAGCAGATAAAGCAACTGCTGGGTGCGCTCCACCGCAAAAGCCGGAATATAAACGCGGCCGCCCAGTTCCAGAGCCTCCTTGATATCCCGGCAGAACGTCTCGTCATCACGGGAGGGAGCCTCATGGAAACGGCCGCCGTAAGTGCTCTCCATCAGCAAAATATCCACATCCGGAACCGGAACGGGATCGCGCAGTAATTCGTTATCTCCCCTCCCCACATCCCCGGAAAACAGGAAACGCTTTTTCCGCCCGTCTTCCCTGTCCTCAATATCCAGACACACCTGTGCAGCGCCCAGAATATGGCCCGCATCATAAAACGTGAGCGTCACCCCCGGAACAACGGGAATGGGCCGGTCATATCCGATATTCACGAACTGGCGCATGCACCGCTCCGCATCCTGTTCGGAATAAGTAGGATAAACGTCTGGCTGATGAACACCGCGGCGCTTGTTCATCTTATTGATGAATGCGCAGTCATGCTCCTGAATGCGGGCGGCGTCCGCCAGCATGAGCTGGCAGAGATCTCTGGTTGCAAATGTACTGTAGATATTTCCCTGAAAACCTTGCTTCACTAAATTGGGAAGATTGCCGGAATGATCAATATGAGCGTGGGAAAGAACCACTGCGTCCACCTCCGCCGGAGAAAAATAGGGGAAATCCTTATTGATATGCCATGCCTCCTCACGCCGACCCTGGTACATGCCGCAATCCAGAAGAATCCGGCATCCGTTCACCTCCAGCAAATGCTGGGATCCCGTCGTCGTTCCCGCCGCTCCGCAAAAATGAATCTTCATTAGTACATGTGTACAACAAGCCAACGGACAACGCAAGAAATCAATACTTGAAGCCCTGCATTCTTCAATATACCCTTTGAAAGACGAGAAACATCCGCCGTAAAAAAACCATGTCTTTTCTTTTTTCCAGGCCCTGAAGAAAGAACCGCGATAAACTGAACAGCTCCCCACTCTGCACAGTATTCCTGTGAACGTTCAATTTCTCTTCTTTCCCGCCCCTATCCTGCCGGAAAATAAAACCTGCAGGCTATTAAAAAACTTCCGTTCTAATTGCTCCCGCCTCCTGAACAAAGCGGTTGGCAAAAAAAGGCCCGCTCCATTTTAATAAAACCTTTCAACCGAAATAAACAGGACAGGAGATTCCCGCCCTGTTCTTATATTGCCGTCAAACTGCAACAACTTACTTGCCTTCCGGTTTGGAGTCCGTCGTCTTCTCCACCTCCACATCAATGGGCCGGGAAAGCTCGGGAGAAGGCCGGACCCCCATTTTGGAGGCGGAGACATCACTCATCGTTTCCTTCTCCGTCTTTAACAGTTCTTCCTCAAATTCAGATTTGGCCTTCTTGAATTCTCCTAGGCTCTTGCCCAGTCCGCGGGCAAATTCCGGAAGTTTCTTAGCGCCGAACAAAAGGAAGACAATCACCAGAATGGCGATAATTTCCGGTGTTCCCAGTCCAAAAATAGCTAACATGTTCATCATGGAGTACTACAGTATTTTTAACAGATTTTTTTCATGCCGGATACCTCATAATACGCTTCATGCGTCATCAGAGGCCCGCTGTTCCTGTTTCTGCTGTTCCGCAAGCCTTCTGGCGGCGAAACGCTGGAAACGCCAAACAATAATCAATACCGCCAATAAAAAGATGCCTGAGCCGCCCCACAACAGCCAAAAAGCGGCGGAAGCCGCCTTTTCATCCCCCATTTCTCCAGCCTGGTTCCAATAATAATAGGATAAAAGAGGATTCCAGGGCAGTGAACTGTCCGGCAGAAGATGGAGCCGCGCCATGCGGTTCATGGCCGGCAGATAGGCCGCCTGGGCGGATGCTTTCATCAGGGAATCTCCCTGAACCTCGTCACCCCGTGTATAATATACCTGAGCCAGCATATACATGGCCTTGGGATCCCCTGTAGCGTCAGCCACACGCCGCAGCAGCCTGTAGGCTTCGTCCGCATCCAGTTCCCCGCCCTTTCCGTTCTGGAGCAGCTCCGCGGCCTTTAGGGCCGCAGGGAAATACCCGGTGGCGGCAGCTTCACGATACAGAGCCAGGGCCCGGGCCGCCTGTTCTGCGGAAGGAGCTCTCTCCAGCAGCATATCCGCCAGGGCAGCCATGCTGTACGGATCCTTCCATTCCGCCCCTTTTTCAAACCAGTAAAGGGCCTTTTCCCGGTCAGGGGGCAAATACTTGCCGTCCCGGAACATCATGCCCAGTTCCATCACGGCTCCCAAATCTTTACGGGAGGCCGCCTTTTCAAACCATTCCACGGCCCTGGACGCATTCTGCGGCACTCCCAGCCCATCCCGGTACTTAAATGCCAGAAGTCCTTGTGCCGTCAGATTGCCGCTTTCCGCTGCCTGAAGAAGATATGGGACTGATTTTTCCGGAGAACTATCCGGAACCAGCTTTCGTTCATAAACAAGAGCAGCCCATAACGCTGCCTTGGAGTCGCCGTCATCAGCCTCCTTCTTCCACGTCTGGAGAGATTTTTTATAATAACGGGCTGCCGTTGCCTCATCCTTCGGCCCTCCTGCTCCCTGGGAAGTCATTACAGCCGCCTGGTACTGTGCCGCGGCATTACCGTTGTCAGCTGCGCGGGTAAACCAGTACCGGGCCTTTTCCAGATTTTTTGGGTACAGGCGGCTGCCTGCATAAAACAGCTTGCCCAAGGCCAGCATGGAATCCACATCTCCGTTATTGGCCTCTTTCTCCGCCAGGGAAACATACTCGGACATCCATTTGGATGTTTCCGACGCATTACCCTCCACGTCATAATGCACAGCCAGCTCCCGGGCGGCAGCTGGATCCCCATGCAGAGCTTTTTCGCGGAGACCGGACAGGTAAACCTCAAAATTTTCCTCCCCGGCAGGCGTCGGAGAGGAAATATCCTGAGAAGCAAGAAGTGGACACTGAACAAGAGACAGTCCCCACAATCCGGCAAAAAGCCACCTTTTGCAATGTTTCTTCATACCGGAACAAGTCATTCATTAATGGCCTCTGTTTCCGCGGGAAAAACTGCCGGAAGACCTGCCTCCAAAGCCCGGTTTACGAAAACCGCCTTCACGGCGCTGAAAACCTCCTTCGCGGCGG
>NZ_DKYW01000031.1:5492-92733 GCF_002493465.1 Akkermansia sp. UBA7090 | reverse complement strand
CATGCACGACGCGATGAAGAACGTTACCTCCCTCTTCGGGGAAGCGCGCGGACGCCGCGCCCTGTATGAATACCGACCGTATGGAGGGCTGGTCACGTCGGAAGGCAACATGGCGCAAGAGAACAAATTCCGCTTCTCGTGCGAATACATGGACGACGAGCTCGGCCTCATCTACTACAACTACCGTCATCTCAATCCGCACGACGGCAGATGATCAGCCGCGATCCCCATCAAGGAGGAAGGCGGCTGAAATTTGGTTGGGATAAGTCGAATAATACGAGCTATTATTCCCCGCGCCGGAGGACAGCCCCCTTGCTGGCATTCGAGGCGAGCTGGCGGTAACGGCTCAGCCAAGAGGAGGAAACCCTGTTATAGGTAGGTTTCCAATCCGCACGACGGCGTGCGATTTCCTCCTCGCTCAAACAGGCGTTCAGCGTGCGGTCCGGAATGGAATACTCAATCATATCCCCGTTTCTCAGCAGGCCGATCAGACCGCCTTCCGCCGCTTCCGGAGAAATATGGCCAATACAGGCCCCGTGGGTGGCTCCGGAAAAACGGCCGTCCGTGATAAGCGCCACTTCCGCGCCAAGACCCTGTCCCATAATGTAGGAAGTGGGGGCCAGCATTTCCTGCATGCCGGGGCCGCCTTTAGGTCCCTCATTGCGGATGACAACCACATCGCCGGACTTTACCTTTCCGGCAAGGATGCCTTCGCAGGCCTCTTCCTGAGACTCGAAAATCACGGCGGGCCCGCGGAAACTCATCATATCCGGATGCACACCCGCCTTTTTCACCACAGCGCCCTCCTCGGCCAAATTGCCGAACAGAATCGCCAGGCCGCCATCACGGGAATAGGCATTTTCCAGCGGATGAATCACGGTTTCATCCGCAATGCCGCACCCCTCCACCGTTTCACCCAGAGTTTTCCCGCTGACGGTCATGGCGTTCAGATGAAGAGCGCCGGGGATCCTGGCAATTTCATGAATGATGGCGCTCACTCCGCCCGCGCGCAAAACATCCTGCATGTGGAAGCGGGAGGAAGGAGCCACCTTGCAGATGTTGGGGGTTCGTCTGGAAATATCGTTGATGCGCTGAAGGTCATATTCCACGCCGGCTTCCCGGGCAATGGCCAGCGTATGGAGCACGGTATTGGAACTGCCGCCCATGGCCATATCAATAGTGAAAGCATTGTCGATAGCGTCACGGGTGACGATGTCCCGCGGCAGGGGGCCGTCCGCCTTCGCCATCTCCACGGCGCGGCGCGCGGTCTTTTTCCAGAACTCCTTTCGTTCCTCCGAAGTGGCCAGCAGGGAACCGTTGCCGGGAAGAGCCAGGCCAATCACCTCGCTCAAACAATTCATGGAATTGGCCGTAAACATGCCGGAGCAGGAACCGGCGCCGGGGCAGGCGCGGCATTCCAGGGAATGAAGTTCCTCCTCATTAATCTTGCCTGCCTTAAAGCGGGCGACAGCCTCAAACACGCTGTTCAGGTCCAGCACGGTGCCGTCCTCCGCCATGCCAGCGGCCATCGGACCGCCGCTGCAGAAAATAGTGGGAATATTGCAGCGAAGGGCGCCCATAATCATGCCGGGGACAATCTTGTCGCAATTAGGGATGCAGATCATGGCGTCAAACGCATGGGCGCTCAGCATCGTTTCTACGCTGTCCGCGATCAACTCACGGCTGGCCAGAGAAAACTTCATGCCGCCGTGGCCCATGGCAATGCCGTCACAAACGCCGGGGAGGTTGAATTCCACGGGAGTTCCTCCGGCCTTGCGCACCTCCTCCTTGATAAGGGCTGCCACCCTGTTCAGGTGAACATGGCCCGGAATCACTTCATTAAAGGAATTGCAAATGGCAATGAAAGGACGGCTTAAATCCTCATCCGTCATTCCGGTAGCACGCATCAAACTGCGGTGCGGCGCACGCTCGAACCCTGCTTTAACTCTATCGCTTCGCATAACAATACAACTGTTGCAATGCAAGTGTATCACATGACGCAGAGAAGAGAAGTTGAATCTGGGCCAGCCTTGCAAAACGAAAATGCCTCCGTTACAGTATGTTTGCATAAGAGAAGGCCTTCACTGACCGGAAACGCCTCCCGGACGGGGAAATGTGAACAAATCGTCACATCTAATATCGGGACACCGCCCTTTCTTTCATCGTAAAAACAGACATGGCAACCATTCTTATCGCTGAAGACGATCACGCCATTTCAGACCTTGTAGCCTATAACCTGGAACGTGCGGGCCATACGCCCCTGGCGGCCTATGACGGTCTGACTGCGCTGGAAGCGGCACGCCGGGACAAGCCGGACCTGATCCTGCTGGACCAGATGATGCCGGGCATGGACGGGCATGGCGTACTGAGGGAATTACGCCGGGACAGCCGCACCCAGAATATTCCCGTCATCTTTCTGACTGCCAAGGCCCAGGCGGAAGACCGCATCCAGGGACTGGAACTGGGAGCGGACGACTATGTGACCAAACCGTTCAGCCCCAAGGAACTTGTTCTGCGCGTGGCCAGCGTGCTGAAACGGTGCGAGCGCACCCCCGGCAGCGTCATTGCGGAATACGGCCCCTTCACTTTTGACAAAAACGCCCTCAAATTCTATATCGACAAGGAGGAAGCAGACCTGACGGCCACGGAATTCAAGCTCATGATCCATATGGTTGAACGGGAAGGCCAAACCTTGAACCGCAATGACCTGCTCAGTTGCGTATGGGGGTACAGCCACCAGGCCCAGAGCCGTACGCTGGACACGCACATGAAGCGGCTGCGTCAGAAACTGGCTCCCTATGCAGACTGCATTGAAACCGTCCGCAGCATCGGCTACCGCTTTACCCTGCCGGGACGCCGCGTCCCGGAAGAAAAGGCTTAACGCTCCAGTTCCATGTCGGCCATCGACTACATCCTGACCATCCTTATTCTGGCCTCCCTGTACTTGAATTGGCATCTGGTTCAGGTATGCCGGTCCGCTATGAAAGCCCGGAAAAAAGCCTTGCGGGACGCCCAACGCCTGCTGAAGCGTGGGGAAGAAGCGCAGGAACAGGCCATCGCGGACAAACGGCTCCTCCTGGAAGCTTTGGGAGAGGCCTTCCTGCTCATCGGTCCATCCGGACATATCACGCTGGCTAACACGCTGGCCAAAGAACTTTTTCAGGAAGAAAAGCTGGAAGGGCGCAAAGCGGGGGCGCTGGTCTGCAACCAGGAACTGCTGGGGCATGTTCAGGAAGCATTCGACACGGACGGTCCCGTCACCAAGGAATTCACGCTGAGCGCCGCCAATTCCCCCGGCGGAGTGCAAAACGGCATCACGGCGTGGCATCTGGACAGCGCCATCACGGACGCCCCAATCAGAGAAAAGCGCATCCTGCTGCGCAACATCACGCAGAACTACCTCACCAACCAGATGCGCCGGGACTTCGTGGCAAACGCCTCCCACGAGCTGCGCACGCCCCTCACCATCATCGTGGGATATCTGGAAAACCTGATGGAGGACAATCTTGTGGAGGAAAGTCCCGGTCTGGCCCGCAAATTCATCGGAGTCATGCACCAAAACAGCCAGAGGCTAATGAACATTATTGAAGACATGCTCATGATCTCCAAACTCGAATCAGGCCACAAGGCGATTCTGAAAGAGCAGTGGTTCCGCCTCACCACCTGCGCGGATGATGTCTTCTCCCGCCTGGATTCCATCCGGGAGAAAAATCAGGCCGTCCTGCTCATGGACATTCCCGCGGACTGGGAACTTTATGGAGACCCCTTTTACTGGGCGCAAATTCTGTTCAATTTGGTAGAAAATGCCCTCAAGCAAAACACGGAGCCGGGACTTTCCATTAGTGTGGCCGCCGCCAAAATACAGGATGCCTGCGTCATTACCGTCACGGACACGGGCGTGGGTATTCCCTCGGAAAGCATCCCCTTCCTCTTCAACCGCTTCTACCGGGTGGAAGCCCACCACTCCTCGGAAATCAAGGGAACGGGCCTGGGCCTCTCCATTGTAAAACGCGCCGTGGAAGCCCACGACGGAGCCATCACCGTCTCCAGCATCCCACACCGGAAAACCGTCTTTACCATCAGCATTCCTCTGAAACGATTCCGGGAAGAAAAGGCGGTATAAGACGCCGCTATGAAACAGCCTGACATGGTCTGCCGCTAAAACCGGGGAAAATACATCCTTGCCAAGCCGGAAAAATTGCCTGCGGGATATCCTCCTGTTTTTTCAACCCCTGTGTTATTGATGATGCGCGGGCTCCATTCTCCTTCATCAGCATTATCCCGGTCTTCCTTGAAAGGAAACAGCAATGAAAGACATCCGTTGTTTTAAGCTACCGTCCCCATCTATAACCTTGTTCAATTCCCGTGATGCATCAATCTGTGCACAGGTCTATCTCAGGTAAGCAAGAGCTAAAAAATGATACAAAAGCTGTGTCCATATAAAAAACGGCGTCCTTCCGTGATAAGGAGGACGCCGGGATTTTCCGGAAATCGGACAGACTGCCAGTTTGAGCAGCGAAGCGCACAAACCTTAGGACTTGTAACGCAAACGCTTCTTGTGACGGTTCTGACGCATGCGCTTGCTGCGCTTATGCTTGTTGATTTTTGCTTTACGGCGTTTTTTGAGCGATCCCATGATTGTGGTTCGTTTGTTGTTTTACTGTGGTGAGAAAAAATTTAGTAAACCAGCTTGTTAAGCGGGTATTCGATGATGCCTTCCGCCCCCAGGGCCTTGAGCTGGGGAATGATATCCCTCACGACGGATTCGTCAATGACCGTTTCCACGGCCAGCCAGCCTTCTTCCGCCAAATGGGAAATAGTGGGACGGCGCAGAGACGGCAGAGCCTCTACCAGGCCGTTCAGGGAGGCAGCAGGAAGGTTCATTTTCAGACCCACCTTCCGGCGCGCTTCCAGAGCACCCTTGAGCATCATGACCAGGCGTTCCAGCTTCTGCTTCTTCCATTCATCCTGCATGGTTTCCCGGTTCGCGATAAACTGGGGATAGGAGGTCATCAGGGTGTCCACGATGCGGAGCTTGTTGGCCTTGATGGAACTTCCCGTTTCCGTGATGTCCACAATGGCGTCCACCAGTTCCGGCACTTTCACTTCCGTAGCGCCCCAGGAGAATTCCACATGGGCTTCAATGCCCTTTTCCTGAAGCCAGCGTTCCGTAATGCCCACGCCTTCCGTGGCGATGCGCTTGCCCTGAAGGTCTTCCGCGCAGGTTATGGGGGAATTTTCCGGGACTACCAGCACCCAGCGGGTAGGCTTGGAGGTGGCCTTGGAGTATTGAAGATCCGTCAGCACTTCCACGTCCGCCCTGTTTTCATAAATCCAGTCGCGTCCGGTAATGCCGCAGTCGATGAAACCGTCATTGACATAACGGCCTATTTCCTGGGCACGGATCAGGAAGAGCTCCAGATCGTCATCGTCGCAGGTCGGGCGGTACCCGCGGCTGGACACATACACGTTGTAGCCGGCCTTGCGGAACAATTCCACGGTGGAATCCTGCAAACTGCCTTTGGGAAGAGCTATTTTGAGTTTCTTCGACATGATGGGACGGGAATGAAAACCCACACGGGCCTCATTGTCAAGTTTAGAACCGAATCCGGCCCATTTTACCGGGCCATGAGCCGTTCAATGTCATCAGGCAGCAAAGGAACGTCCCCAAGCAGATCGATGTTTTCCGTTTCCCCGATCAGAACATCGTTTTCCAAACGGATGCCTATGCCTTCCGCCGCAATATAGATGCCCGGCTCAACGGTGAAAACCATGCCCGGCAACACAACGGGGTTGGCTTCGCCCACATCGTGCACATCCAGCCCCAGGAAGTGGGAACACCCGTGCATGTAATATTTCCGGACAATGGGAGGATCGGACGGTTTTTCCGCCACCTGCGCGGGCGTGATGAGCCCCAGCTTGACGAGTTCTCCGGCGGCAAAAACGCGCACCAGGCGTTCGTACTCCGATTTCAGAATGCCGGGTCTCAGAATCTTTTTGGCGTAAGTCATCATATTCAGCACGCTTTCATATACAGCGCGCTGGCGGGGGGTGAACTTTCCGTTCACGGGAACGGTGCGAGTCATGTCGGAGTTGTAATTCCCGTATTCCGTGCCTATGTCCATGAGCACCAGATCGCCGTCTTCGCACCGCTTGTCGTTTTGGATATAATGAAGCACGCAGGTATCCTTTCCGGAAGCGATGATAGGCAGGAAGGAAAATTTGCGCGGGCCACGGCTGATAAATTCGTTGGCCAGAAATCCCTCAATCTGCCATTCGCCTACCCCCGGCCTGATGAACCGGAGCAGCTCCCGGAAGCCTTCATTGGTGATGTCGCAGGCTTTTTTGAGAGCCTTGATTTCTTCCGGCTTTTTGATTTGCCGCATGTCCGCCAAGATCTCATAAACATTCTTCAAAACAACATCCGGGAATTTTTCCTTCAGTTCCTTGGTCATGCGGGCATTGCGCGTTTCCACCGGGCAGGTGCAGCGGGGATGCTGGTTGGCTTCCACAAAGACCATGGATGCGGACGGCACCAGGGCTTCCAGCAGCGCATCATATTCATCGGTCCAGCGCACGTCCTGAATGCCGCTCCGCTCTCTCGCCTGGTCCTGCGTGAGCCGGGCTCCTTCCCAGATGGCAATCTGTTCATTTGTCTCACGCAACAGCAGAATCTCATCCCAGCCGTCCTCCCGGATAGTCATGACCAGGACGGTTTCTTCCTGGTCAATTCCCGTGAGATAAAAGAGGTTGGCATTCTGATGCAGGGCAAAAGTGCCGTCCGCATTCGTAGGAAATACGTCGTTGGCATGCAGAATCAGCATACTGCCGGCAGGCAGGCGGGAAGCGAGTTCTTCACGGTTGCCGGCAAAAAAGGAAGAAGGAAGCGGCTCGTATCTCATACCAACAGCATGCCCCGCTTTTCCGGCTTGTCAATCATGCATCCGGACACGGGACAACCTTGCGCGTTCCCTTGCAGGCAGGAATTCTTCCGACCGCTTCGTTTTTGATTCTTCACCGTGCCTTTTTCCCGTCCCCGCTATTCTTACGCCATTCGCCCGTTCCCTGCCGGAGCGCTCTTCCCGCTCATCATCCATGCCATTGAAGGAAGCACGGAGCCGCCCGGAATTGCCGGAGCCCCCGCCGGGAAAAATTCCTGGCGTCAATCGAATCATGTCTCGAACGCCTGCCGGCCGGATGCTGTCTTACCCTGCATGTGCGGCGCTATTACACGGCTATTCCTGGCTCTGGGAACAGGTTTGGTTTTTTCCTGTTCCAGTTCCCGGACAATGCCCGTTTCCCCCTTGATCACCCATTCTCTTCACGCGGACTCCAGGCAGAGTTGTTTTGAAGGTGTCTGGTACAATCCCTCGGAACAGGCCATCTGGAATTCTCCGAGGCTGAAAGTGTACGTAGCCCCCGTCAATATTGATTACATCAAGGCCGGATTCCCCAAGGAGGCCCCGGCGCTGGCGGCGCAATTCAGAGCGGAGCTGCAGAAAGACATCCGCAACGTGCTGGAAAATAAATCCAAACAGACAGGCGGAAGGATGAAATGGCAGCTGGTTGACCGCCCCGTTCCGGGAGCCGTAGCTCTCAACCTCGCCATCGTCAGGCTGAAACCTACGGACGTGGGCGGCAACATCATGTCCGATCTTGTTTCCCTGGTCTCCCCCCTTCCGGGAACCTCCCTGATCCTGGGACGCTTCATGAGCGGGGACGTAGGCATTGAGGGACGCCTGTCAAATACGAATACGGGCGCCGGCATCATGGAATTCAAAGCCTACAACACGGACCCCATCACTCTGTTTTCCGTCAAGGAATTTGAACGTTTTGCCTTTGACCAACGGAACTTGCGGCTTTTTTCCAGCTGCATTGCCGATATTTTCAAGGCAGGCCCCGCCAGCAATATTCCCCAAACAGGGGAATTTGACCTGGACCCGTTTTAAACGGCCTTTCCGGACGATTCCTTTCCGTCTTTCTTTTCAGGTTCATAGAAAACGCATTCCTGAACCGTCTGCCTGGTCTTGAAGGCATATGCAAAGAAAGCGACGCCCACCAGCACGAGGAAAACGGAAAGGAACTGCCCGCGGGTCAATCCCATGGAGAAAGGAGAATCCGGTTCCCGGTACTCTTCGCAAATAATTCTGCCCGCAGCATAAAGAACGGCAAAAATTCCGCAGAACAAGCCATTCCACGCACGGGGGAACCTTACCCGCACAAACCACAACACGGCAAAGAGAAGCACGCCTTCCGCAAACGCTTCATATAACTGGGAGGGATAACGCGCATGGTCCTGCATCATCTGCCCCACGATTTCCCTGATGGCGGGCGTATCCCTTACCCGGTCGGCCACCCAGGCGGCAGTCATGCGTTCCGGCACGGCTACGCCGGAAAGGGACAGTTTGTCCAGCAATCCGGGCGTTTCATAAATGCGGGAGGCCACCCGGACGAACAAATCCGGATCCTGGGAAAGCTCCGCCGGGAAAATCATTCCCTGGGAAGAGCCGGGCGAAACAATGCGCCCGTACAGTTCCCCGTTGATAAAATTGGCTACGCGCCCGAAAAACAGCCCGACGGGAGCTACAATGGCCAGGCCGTCCAGAAGCGCCGCCCACTTGACGCGGTGCTTCCACGCATAATAAAACGTGTACAGCCCCACTCCAATCATCCCTCCGTGGCTGGCCATGCCTCCTTCCCACACCCTCAGGGCCATGAGCGGATCCGCCAGAAACTGAGACCAGCCGTGATTGGGAATCTGGTAAAAGAGCACATATCCCAGCCTTCCGCCGATCAGAACGCCAAAGATGGCCACGTAAGTGACAAAATCCGCCATCCTGTCCTGAGGGACAGGATACAGTTTCCGGCGGGAGAGCCAGGAAAGCAGATAGTATCCGCAGATGAAGCCCATTAAATAGGCCAGGCCATACCAGCGCAGGGCAATTGAGTCTGTTATCTGCCAGATGACAGGGTCCAGATCATGTACGTAAGCGGTCGGATTCATGAGCGTTTCTTTCAGGGCAGGTAACGGGTAAGAGCTTCCACTGTCTCATGGTCCAGGGAACGGGCCAGAGCCACCGTCAGTTCCACTGCGGCACGGTAGTCCCGCAGATCCAGCACTCCGTTATGGGCATGGATGTACCGGGTGGGAATTCCCAGTACAATGGAGGGAACTCCCTTTCCGGAGAGATGCAGGGCCGCCGCATCCGTTCCGCCGGAACGGCGCACCGTCAACTGGAATGGAATGCCCGCATCCAAAGCCGTTTTTTCGGCCAGGGCAGCCAGCCGGGGGTTGGTGATGGCCGTGGGGTCAAACAGCCTGATCTGCACGCCTCCACCCAGAACTCCTTGCGCATCCCCTACGGCAAACCCGGGGGTATCGTCTGCCGGCGGACCTTCCAGAACAATCACGCAATCCGGCTGCATGGCGACGCCGGCCGTCCTGGCGCCCCGCGTGCCCACTTCTTCCTGAACCGTAGCGGCGGCAATCAGAGTGTTGGGATGCCCTTCCCGGCATAATTCCTTAAATGCCTCTATCATCACAGAAAGGCCGGCGCGGTTGTCGAAGGCTTTCCCCATCACCCGGAACGGATTTTCCAGGGGGGAGAATTTCACGTCCGGCACCACGGGATCCCCCAGGTGAATGCCGAATTCATTCTTCACCTGTTCCGCGCTTTCCGCGCCCACGTCCACAAACAGGGCTTCCATGCTCATAACGCTGTTGCGCTGCCCTTCCGGCAGAAAATGGGGAGGTTTGGAACCAATTACTCCCAGGATGCCGCGACCCGAGCGGGTTTTTACCAGGACACGCTGGCTTAACAGGGTATGCGGCCACCAGCCGCCTATCCCCACCAACTGAAGGAAACCGTTCGACGTTATATTCTGCACCAAGAAGCCTATTTCATCCATGTGGGCAGCCAGCATCACGCGGGGACCGGACCCGCCGCCGGTGCAGAACAGGCTGCCGGAACCATCGGAAGAAAATTCCCCATATCCTTCAAGTTCCTGAACCACCATGTTCCGTACTTCATCCTCATGCCCAGAAATACCGTGGGCCTCTGAAAACTTTTTCAGCAGGTCAGAATCAATCGCCATGGGCCGAGCATGTGAAAACACTTCTGCCAGGTCAAGCCCGCAGCCATTACGCATGTTTTTTTCTTGACCGCCCGGACAGAACCGCCGGAGGAAGCCGCGTCATGTTCCACCCCCGCCGCATGGAAAGAAACGAGAGATTTTTGCTAGCCACAGTTCGGTTTTTGGTGTAACTAATCAGGGAATCGAATTGTGCTATGAAATCCATCCTTAACACTATCACGGTCATGCTGGCTGCGGTGCTTTTCATCCCTGCGGCATCGGCGCAAATCACCAGCAATCCCAGAATGCAGGTGAGGGTCTCCCTGGGAAAGCTGTCCCTGTATATGCGCCAGTCCCCCAACGTCCTGACGCAGGACGACCCCCGGCCGCTGCCGAAACCGAAGAAATGGGCGGATTTTGAAATTCCCTTCAAGGTGGAAGCCGCGCCCATGCCCAAATCCGGCTATATTGACGCCCTGACGTTCAAATTCTACATTGCGGTAGTCAATCCGGACCGCGCGCGCCAGTACCTGAAACTGTATAAGGAAGTCAAATACGTCAATGTTCCGGTGGGAGACGACACATACGCTTCCGTGTACCTTTCCCCGTCCTCCGTCAGGCGCATTACCGGCGTGGAAGGGGGAAGAGGAAAATGGGTGAAGTACCAGGGCGTCGTGGTGGAATATAACGGCAAGATTGTCGCCACTTATTCCACCGAACGCGGCAAGATGGAGAAATGGTGGACCATCCAGTCCCCCAGCATCGTCGAAACCTCTTATTATCCCCTGCTGAACAAGGATGAAACGCCTTTCTCCGTGTTCTGGTACGACCGCTATCCGGAAATTATGAGACCCAACAACCAGCAGGCGGCTTCCAGTTCTGTCCCTGCCCCGTTCGGAACTCCGGCAGAATCCCCGGCGGACGGCGAATAACGTTCCATTCATTTTTATCATTTCATCTTATTTAACAGAAAAATTCACCCATGGCTAATTCACGACAAATCGTCGCATTAAACGTAGGTTCCCAGAGAGTTTCAATGGGCGTCTTTTCCAGGGCTTCCAAAGACGGCCTTATCCTGGACCGCTATGCCACGCGCCTCGTAGTGCTGGATCCGTCAGCGGAAGGCCTGCGCCTGACAAAAATAGGGGAGGCCATCGCCGACCTCGTCCAGGAACTCAATGTCAAAGGAAGCGTCGTCAACTATTCCGTTTCCGGACAATCCGTTTTCATCCGTTTCGTCAAGCTTCCGGCCCTGGACGACACCGACGTGGAACAGCTCATCCGTTTTGAAGCCCAGCAGCACGTCCCCTTCCCGCTGGACGAAGTCGTGTGGGACTATCATCTGCTCCCCGCCAAGGGTCTGGAACGGGAAGCCGTCCTGGTTGCCATTAAGGCGGAAGACCTGGATTCCCTGAATGACGAAATCGTTTCCCACGGCCTTTCCACCGGCCAGGTGGACTGCGCGCTTACCTCTCTGTACAACGCGTATGTGGACAGTTATCCGGATGAAAAAGAGCCGGTCATGCTCATCGACATCGGTGCCAAATCCACGGATCTGATTTACAGTGAACAGGGCCGTTTCTTCACCCGCAGCATCTCCGCGGGGGGGATCTTCGTCACCTCCGCCATCGCCCGTGAATTCAACATTCCCTTCATGGAAGCGGAACGCCTGAAAACCACCAGCGGCCTCGTTTCCATGAGCAACGGGCAAACGGAAGGCCTGGATCCCGCCACGGCCAATCTGGCCACCGTCATCCGCACGGCCATGACCAGGCTGGCTTCAGAAATTCAGCGCACCACCAACCACTACCGCGCTCAGATGAGCGGAAGCGCTCCCGTCAAGGCATACCTGTGCGGCGGCGGAGCGTCCCTGCCCTACACCAAGGAATTCCTGGAAGACAAACTGGGCATTCCGATTTCCTTCTTCAACCCCATGCACAACGTGAGCGTCGGGTCCGGCGTGGACGTGAACGCCATCTCCAGAGAAGCTTTCATCCTGGGAGGATTGATCGGCACCGCCATCCACTCCATCGGGAGGGCTTCTCTCAATATTAATCTGGAACCGACCGCAGTCGCCAAGAAACGGGCCAACCAGAAAAAAATGCCCGCCATCATCGCTGGAGCCGCCATTGCCGTTCTCGGCGCCGCGGCCTATGCCGTCACAGGGTATATGGGCGAAAAAAAGGCGGAGGAAACCCTCGCCGGCGTCCAGCCCATCGTTACTTCCATCAAATCGGCACAATCCGCCCTGCGCCAGAAAGAACAGAAACTGAAAAAACTGGACTCTGCCCTGGCCTCCTACCAGCAGCTCACGCTCCAGCGCTACGGCTACGCGGACATCATCAAGCATCTGCTGGAACAATCGGAACACAAGGATTATCCCTACTGGTTCACGGATTTTGAACCGCTGGCCCATTTCAATCCGGAGGACACCACCCAGATCACGGGCTACTCCGTCATCAAGGATTCCTTCACATCGGACAAAAATACATCCCTGGTGGATGATATCAGGACGGAGGCCTCCGCCAGCGCATCCGGCGAGGATGAAGCGACCGTTTACAGCGTCAATGCCATCCGCCTGACCGGATTCGTCCGCCGCAACCTGGGCGGCCAGAAAATCATCCAGAACCTTCAGGCAAAAATAGACGGGAACAAGGAATCCCTGTTCACCTTCAAGCCCGGAGACGTCAAGCTGGAAGCCCGCCAGATCATGGAGCTGGGAGCCAAGGACGCCAAAGTAGACGCGGCGGCCGGAGCCTTTGTGCCTTTCAAGCTGGTGCTTCCGTTAAAAACTCCCATTCCCGTGAACTTTAACAAATAAGATTACCCAACCCGAACAAGACATATTTTATGAGCAATTGGATTACAGACAACAAGCCCGCCGCCATGGTCGCGGGCGTGGGGCTTCTCTTATTCCTGGGGTTATCCGCGACAGGGTACATCGTCAATTCCAAACGCAGTGAGCTGGACAAAAAAATCAGCATTGCCGCCAAGGAAATCAAGTCCGCCAATGCTGCGGAAATCACTCCGTGCCGTTCATCCAACGAGGATCTGGAAAAGGAACTGAACCGCTATGCCAAGGCGGTGAACAGCCTGGAAACGGCCTACAAGCCCTTCCTTGCATCTTCCGCGCTGGTTCCCACCACGCCCACGGCGTTCCAGAATGAACTGAAAACATTCAGGGATTCCCTGATCTCCTCCTGCAAGAAAAAGAACATTCTCATCACGGACACCTCCAACTGGCTCGGCTTCCAGGTTTACAGCACCCAGGCGCCTTCCGTTCAGGCAGCCTCCACGCTGGGTTTTGAATTGAAAGCCATCAACAGTCTGGTCAACAAGCTGACGGAATGCGGCCTGTCCAAATTCATCAAGGTATACCGCCCCCAGCTCCCCATTGAAACCCCGGCGAACAATCCGGAAGAATCGGACGAAGCCGATCAGTCCCCATGGACTCCCATGCCTTTGGAAATCGCCTTCCAGGGCGACCGGGAAAGTGTATTGAACGCCATAAACGCCATAACCGGCATGCAGGACTATCTGTTCACGATCAACTCCATCCGGATCCGCAACGAACGGATGATGCCCCCACCCATCGCCAATCCGGCGGCCGCCAAGCCTGCCGCTGACCAACCCGCCGCGGGTGCGGCTTCCCTGACTCCTGCGGATGAAGCGGCCGCACCTGCGGCGCCGGCCATCCAGCAAGTCATCAAGCCTTACATGGGCAAGGAGCAGATCTTTGTCCAGGTCTCCCTGAATCTGATCCACTTTAACCAGCCCAAGGCTCAGGAACCGTCCGAAGATTAACCACGGCAACCAACCGCAGCAAATACTTTCAACATGTCTGAAAAACAAAATTACGACAAAATCCTGTTGGCATCCGGAATCGTCCTGGGCCTGGGGGTGGCCGCCTATGGTACGCTGACCCTTATGGGACTGAATGACAAATACAAGTTCCCCATACAGATTTCCGAAAAAACCATTGAACCGCCTCCCGGCATCAGGAAAGCAGCGGAAGTAGGCCAGGAACTTTCCGCCTCCCACGAGCTCAAGCCGATTGCCCAGGAAACACAGAAGTATGTGGGCTTCGTAGCCCCCAATCTCTGGATTAAGGAGGGAGAAATGGAACCCTTTGACATCATCTCCGGCCCTCCTATCCATGGCAACATTCCGAACAAATGGTTCCTGGACAACGGACTGGAAAATGAATTCGTTTACTCGGACGTCCTGACCCGGGACCCTGACAACGACGGTTTCACGGTGGAGGAGGAATATGCGGCAAAAACCCATCCCAATGACCCGAACAGCCATCCGTCCCTGGTCAACAAGCTTTTTGTCGACGAAATCAAGCAGTTCGGTTTCTACCTGGCTTTCACCCAGGCGGACGGCAATGACTTTACTTTTAAGGGCATGAACCGCGCCAAACAGGAAATTTGGAAAAACATTGTCCAGACCAACGGCAAGTTCGGCGCCCGCAAGAATACAAAAGACGAACCCAGGTTCGAGCTTGTCAGCGTTGTTAAAAAGGAATTCAAGAATCCCAGCCTGGACATGGTGGAAACGGACGAGGAAGCCGTCGTCAAGGATTTGAAGCCGACCAAAAACGGACAAACCTACACCATCAGGCGCGGAACAAAATACGTCATTCCAATCATTGATAAGAAAGTAAACCTTACTATCACCGCCGGCCCTGAACGGGATACCAGCTTTGAAGTAGAGGAAGGTTCCGACTTCCGGATTCCGGGAGACGCCAAACAGGTCTACACGCTGAAAACCGTTGATAATGCTACACAGACCGTAACCATTGCCAACAAAGTCACTGGAGAACAAACAACACTGAGCAAGAAAAAATAGAGCCGGATTTAAACTTTTCTGAAAAAAAAGCTTCACAAATCCGAAAAACATGTAAAAAGAAGAACCTAACTATGGACCACGCACCACTTTATCAACCGAAGCGTTCCCTGATTGCGCTGATGGCCATTGCTGCCTCCTGCCCGTTTGCGCAGGCTGGTGATGGCGGCGCCGTCGGAACCTCCAGTGCCTTGGGTTCGTCCTACGCCGGGCCTGGCAGTTACCAATACCAGTCCAGTGCAGCGCGCACAGCCATGGCCCGCCGCGAAGCGCAAACCCAGGAAGCCATGCAGCTCCTTGCGGAAGGCCGCAACCTGTACCGCGAAGGCAAGTACAAGGAAGCCCTGGACAAATACAACGCCGCTTACAACATGCTGCCTTCCGCGCCGATCAACGACCAGCGCAAGGAAGCCATCGCCAACCACATTGGCGACGCCAGCATCGCCGTTGCTCAGGAATATATCAAAGTGGGGCGCTATGACGAAGCTGACAAGCTTCTGCAGGATGCCATCAAACTCAATCCCCGGAGCGCCAAGCTTGCCAAGCAGACGCTCGAATACATGAAGGATCCGATTCGCACGAATCCGGCGCTCACCCCCGAACACGTGAAGAACGTGGAAAAGGTGAACACCCTCCTTCACATGGCCTATGGTTACTATGACCTCGGCGACTACGACAAAGCCATCGCCGAATTTAACAAGGTTCTCTCCATTGACCCGTACAACGTGGCGGCCCGCCGCGGACAGGAAACGGTTAACCGTCGCAGAATGGCTTACTATGCAGCCGCTTACGACGAAACCCGCAGCACCATACTGGCGGAAGTGGACAAGATGTGGGAACGCCCCATTCCGATGGAAGTTCCGACCGGAGCCGACGGCACTGACAACGCGCCGATCACGGACATCAACGGCGCCACGGCCAATCTGATGAAGCTCAAGAGCATCATCATCCCCTCCGTCTCCTTTGAAGACACCACCGTAGAAGACGCCATTGACTATCTGCGCAAGAAGTCCATTGAACTGGACCGCACGGTAGGCCCGAACGGCGAACGCGGCATTAACTTTGTCATCAATGATTCCCAACCCGCCGCCGTCGCTCCCGCCGTTCCCGCGACTGATGAAGACGGCTTTGGCGAAGAAACCGCGGAAGTCACGGAAGCTGCCCCGGCCGCAACCCCGCAGGAAAGCATCCGCACCCGCAAAATCGGCCAGTTGAAACTGACCAATGTTCCCATGCTGGAAGTGCTCCGTTTCATCTGCAGCAATGCCGGCCTGCGCCAGAAGGTGGAAGACTATGCAGTAACCATCCTTCCTGCCGGCGGCAATGACGTGGATCTGTATCAGCGCACCTTCTCCGTGCCCCCGGGCTTCCAGTCCGCCCTCCGCACCACCGTCGGCGACGGCGGCGGCGAAGTCAGCGACGATCCCTTCGGCGGCGGTGGAGAAAGCTCCTCCGGCCTTAAGCCCATGCCCTCCATCCGCAGCCTGCTGCAAAAGAGCGGCATCAGCTTCCCGGAAGGCGCCACGGCATTCCTTGTCAATGGCAATTCCTCCCTGGTCGTCCGCAACACTTCCGGCAACCTGGATCTGATCGAACAGCTCATTGAAAACACCCGCGGCGAATCCCAGCAGGTGCGCATCATGACCAAGTTCGTGGAAGTCACACAGGAAAACACGGAAGAACTCGGCTTTGACTGGATCGTCACCCCGTTCTCCGTAAGCAATGACCGCAGCACCTTCCTGGGCGGCGGCACGAACTACGGCACCGGTTCCACTCCCGACAGCTTTACCCAGTCCCCCGGCGGCGTGACCGGCTGGCCTGTGAACAGCGGCAGCGATACCATCAACGGCCTCGTTACCGGCGGCAACCGCACGGGTGATTACGCCATCACCAAGAACTCCGTGGACAATCTGCTGAACAGCACCAACCGCTCTGAAGCCTCCCAGAAAAATGCCGCTCCCGGCATCATGTCCCTGACGGGCATTTATGACGAAGGCTCTTTCCAGATGCTGATGCGCGGCCTGTCCCAGAAGAAAGGGTCCGACGTTCTCACCGCTCCCAGCGTAACCGCCAAGTCCGGTGAAACCGCCAAGATTGAAATCATCCGCGAATTCTGGTATCCCACCGAATATGAACCGCCGGAACTTCCCAATTCCGTAGGCAATAATAACGGTTACAATAACAATGGTTACGGAAACAACGGCAACCTCGTGAACGGCCTGTTGGGCAATCAGATCCAACCCCAGATATCCAGCTTCCCTGTCACTCCCGCCACTCCCGGCGTGTTTGAAATGAAGCCCGTCGGCGTAACTCTGGAAGTGGTGCCTACCATCGGCGACAACAAGTACATCATCGACCTGAACTTCAAGCCCAGCATCGTGGAATTTGAAGGCTTCGTGAACTACGGCAGCCCGATCCAGTCCACCGGCGTTGGTTCCGACGGCAAGCCGATGTCCCTGACGCTGACGGAAAACCGCATCGAGCAGCCGATCTTCTCCAAGCGGTCCGTTGAAACGTCCCTGTTCATCTACGACGGCCACACCGTGGCAATCGGTGGTTTGATTACGGAAAACGTGCAGACGGTGGAAGACAAAGTGCCGATCTTCGGTGACCTGCCTCTCATCGGCCGCTTCTTCCGCAGCAACTCCGACAACCACATCAAGAAGAACCTGATGATCTTCGTAACGGGTCAGATCATTGACGCCACGGGCCAGCCCGTACGCGGTAATGCCCTTCCCACTGCGGCCGCTCCGGAAAGCGCTCTTCCCGCTTCCGAAGGCCTGCTGCCTCCCATGTAGGCTGCGTGCATAATGTCCATATTGGAGCGGGTGAAAGGGTAATCCTTTCACCCGCTCTTTATATCCCAAAAGCATCTTATCTTCCCCCATGAAAACCTTGGTTGTTACCGGAGGAATAGCCACCGGGAAATCTACATTCATCCGACTGCTGATGGAGGCGGGAGACAAACGCCTGCGCCTGTTTGACTGTGATGCGGAAGCGGGCAGGTTGCTGGACGGCGGTACGCTGAAAGAGACACTCTCCGGCGTTTTCGGCCCAGACAGCGTTGACTCCCACGGAAAGGCTGACAGGCATTTTCTGCGGGAGCTTGTTTTCCGGAATCCGGAAAGCCGCAGAACGCTGGAAGGAATCATTCATCCCCTGCTGCACCAAGAATGTCTTGCGCAAATGCTGGCAGCGCGTCAGAATGCGGAGGTAGACGGGTTTGTCATTGACGTGCCCCTGTTTTTTGAAACATCGGCGCGCTATTGCCAAGATGCCGTGTGCGTGGTGGCTGTTTCCAGGGAAACGCAGAAAACCCGCCTGGCTCTCAGGAATGGATTCCGGGAGGATATGATTGAAGCCATTCTGGCGGCCCAGCACCCCATAATGGAAAAAGTGGCTGCGGCCGACTTCGTCATCTGGAATGAAGGCCCCCCGGACCTGCTCTGCAAGCAAACCCAAAGACTCTACCAACATTTTTTTCATGACTGAAGAACTCGACAATACTCCTTCCCCCGCCGGGGATCTTCCGCAGGAAGCTCACCCCAAGCCCCTCCCCGCTCCGGAAGAAACAGCCGGGGAACAGCCGGCTGCCGCCCCGGAGGAAAACAGTGGAACCGCAGTCCGGGAGGAAGAAGCGGCAGCTCCTGTTCTGGAGCAGATTGATATCAATGAACTGCGGAAACGCCCTCTGAACGATCTCCAGGAAATGGCGGAAGGGCTGCCCATCCGGAACGCGGCTTCCCTCACCAAGTCCCAGTTAATTTTTGAATTGGGAAAACAGCTCCTGGCAAAGGGACATGAAGTCGTGGTTTCCGGGGTCATGGAACAAGCCAAAGATAATTACGCCATGCTGAGGGATCCGGTTAAAAGCTTCCGCACCTCTCCGGATGATATTTACCTGGGCGGCAACCTCATCAAACCGCTGCATCTCCGCGTAGGCCAGCAGATCAAAGTCAGGCTGCGCAAATTGCGGCCTCATGACAAGTACCTTTCCGCCTCCTCCGTCATCAGCGTGGAAGGCATCCCTGCGGAAGATTACCGGGCGCGCAGCGATTTTGAACGCCTCACCCCCCTTTTCCCCAAGGAACGCCTTCTTCTGGAAAACAAGGGGGTCAATTCCGCCGCCATGCGCGTGCTGGATCTCATGACGCCCTTCGGCAAAGGGCAGCGCGGCCTGATTGTGGCCCCCCCGCGCGGCGGGAAAACCGTTCTTCTGAAAACAATCGCCCGTTCCATCAGAGCCAACTACCCGGAAGTGGAACTGATTGTGCTGTTGCTGGACGAACGCCCGGAGGAAGTAACGGATTTTGAAGAAACCGTGGACGCTCCGGTATACGCCTCCACCTTTGACGAACCTTCCCGGCGCCATGCCCAGGTTTCCGACCTGGTTATCGAACGCGCCAAACGTCTGGTGGAAATGGGCAAAGACGTCGTCATCCTGCTGGATTCCCTCACCCGGCTGGCCCGCGGCTACAATGCCAACCAGACGGGGGGACGCATCATGTCCGGCGGCCTGGGTGCCAATGCGTTGGAAAAACCGCGCAAATTCTTTTCCGCGGCGCGCAATGTGGAAGAAGGCGGCAGCCTGACCATCATCGCCACATGCCTGGTGGATACGGAATCAAGAATGGACGAAGTGATTTTTGAAGAATTCAAGGGAACGGGCAATCTGGAAATCCGCCTGGACCGGGAACTTTCCGAACGGCGCATTTATCCGGCCATTTCCCTTTCCCAGAGCGGCACCCGCAATGACGACAGGCTGTATAACGAACAGGAGTTCGTCAAAATCATGCAATTGCGCCGTCAGCTCGCCATGAAACCGGGCTGGGAAGGCCTTCAGGCCCTCCTGCAAAATATCTCCAAGACCCAGAATAACGCGGAACTTCTGCTGACGGGGCTGCGGTAGGATTTTCTGTCCGAGCCTGCTTTTCACCGCCTCCGTTCCGCCCGCCGGAACGGAGGCTTTTTATCAGGATATTTTCCGTTATTCCAAGATTCCGCGGCAGCATCCGGATACCGGGATGAAGAGCATCCGCCCATAAACAGGGGGAGGAAGAGAATTCCCTTTCGTCACATGTCCAGTTTCACCCGGAAAATACGCATGGAGTTGCCCACCGCAAGCAGGCAGACGCCCACATCCGCCATCACTGCGGCCCACATCCCCGCCAGCCCCAGAATACCCAGCGCCATGACCAGAATTTTGACGCCCAAAATAAGAACGATGTTCTGCACAATGATGCGCTCTGTGGCTTGGGAAAGCATCATCCCCAGAGGAACGGCCAAAGGATCTCCCTTCATCACCACTACGTCAGCCGCCTGAAGAGCCGTATCGGACCCCACGCCGCCCATGGCAATGCCGATGTCGGCGGCAGCGAGGGAGGGGGCGTCATTCATGCCGTCCCCCACAAAGGCAAGCAGCCCCTTTTCAGGTTGCAGCCGGCGCACATGCTCCAGCTTGTCGGCAGGCATCAGCCCGCAGAATACCTCGTCCATCCCCAGTTTAAGCCCCACCTCTGCCCCGGCGGAAGAAGAATCCCCCGTCAGCATGACCAGGTTGGAAACGCCCAGTTTCCTCAATTTCCGCACCGCGCGCTCCGCTCCCGGCTTGAGGCGGTCAGACAGGCGGAGGCACCCCAGAAGAATGCCGTCCAACGCCGCATAAACGGTCACGCCACGGTCTTCACCCTCTTCCATTTTTATGCCGGCTTCCAGAAGAAAAGCCTTTTTTCCCACCAGAACCAGTTTCCCTTCCACGCGGGCTGAAACACCCCCGCCCGTCACCTCCACGAGTTCCGCCACGCGGTCCGGAAACAGAGTCCCTTCATAGGCCTTCACAATGGAACGCCCCAGCGGATGGGAGGCGGAAAGCTCCGCATGAGCCGCCCAGTACAGCAACTCTTCCGGGGAAACGCCGTCACGGGGAAGCACTTCATCCACGGAAAAAACACCCTCCGTCAAGGTTCCGGTTTTGTCGAACACCACCGTCTTCACCTTCCGCAGGGCATCCAGATAATTGCTTCCTTTCAGAAGAATCCCCTGCCTCGCCGCTCGCCCTATTCCGGCAAAAAAGCCCAGCGGAATGGATAGCACCAGCGCGCAGGGACAGGAAATCACCAGCAGGACCAGCGCGCGGAACAGCCCGTCCGCCCAGCTTCCGCCCGTCACAAGGGGGTAAAGCAAAAATACCAGGATGGCTATGAAAATCACCAGCGGCGTATAAATGCGGGAAAATGAGGACAGCCTCCCCTCCAGAGGGGATTTGCGGCCAGACGCGGCCTCCACCAGTTCCTGGATCCTCGCCAGAGCGGAATGCCGCCAGTCCCGCTCCGTACGCACTTCCAGCACCCCCTGCCCGTTGATGTACCCCGCCAGCACAGGGCTTCCGGCCCCGGCTTCCACCGGCAGGGATTCCCCGGTCATGGCGGAGGTATCCAGCACGGAACAGCCTCCCGTCACCATGCCGTCCAACGGAACGCGTTCTCCGGGACGCACTTCAATCAGGGAGCCGGGCAGAACCTCGGAAAGAGAGACGTCATCTACGGCGCCGGCTTTTTTCACATGGACGGCCTCAGGCCTCAGATTTATCAATTCGCTTACGGACCGGCGGGAACTGCCTACCGCACGTTCCTGAAGGTACTCTCCCACGCGGTAGAACAGCATCACGCCCACCGCCTCGGAATAGTCCCCCAGGAACATCGCCCCCAGGGAAGCAAGACTCATCAGGAAATTTTCATTTATGGCGCGGCCGCGCATCAGTCCCATAAAAGCGGCCTTCAGCACATCCCAGCCTATCAGCAGATAGGCGCCCGCATAGGCGGCCACACCGGCCCAGGAACCGCCTCCCGCCGCCAGAGCGCTGATGAACAGGGCAATGCCCAGCACGGCGGGAACAGGCCTGATGGCGTCGCCAGAACTGCAACGGCTTCCAGAACAGCAGCTTCCGGAACAACAGGAAGCTCCTTCCGGAAGATGTTCATGGGGAATATCCGTATTCATGACCTGTTCCGCTTGTACGCCTGCCGCTCCGGCATGGCAAGCCTTATATTAGTCTAATCTAACAAGAAGCCTGGGATGATTTCTTGTTTTTAAACCGTTCCAAAATCCCCAGCCCCATGAATTCGTCCATCGCCATGGCTCCCGCCCCCAGCAGCCCCGCCTCCGCTCCAAACCTGGCCGGCAGAATTCTCAAATCCTCCATCAGGAGAGGGAACAACTGTTTCCTGAGGTTCTCCAACAGTGGCTTCATCAACAAATCCCCTGCCTTGGCCACGCCGCCCCCGATGATGAAGGCGTCCGGCACCAGCGTATACATCAGGTTCATGATCAGGCAGCTCAGCATTTCCGCCGTATCCTCCCACAATTGGAGGGCTATGGGGCATCCGGACCGGGCGGCCTCGTCCAGATGTCTGGGCGTGCATTCATCCGCCGTCTTGACGATTCCCGCCCCGGCATACCGTTTAACCGCCTCCGCCGCCAGCTCGTTGTTGCCGATGTATTCCTCAATGGCTCCACGGCTGCCGAACGGACCCGTTTTTCCCTGGTAATGAATGCTGGTCTGGCCCAGTTCCGCAGCGGAGAGCCGCCTCCCCCGCAGCATGCGGTCATGCACCACGATTCCCCCGCCTATCCCCGTTCCCATCGTCAGGCACACCAGGCTGGACATGCCGCGCCCGGCGCCCAGCTTCCATTCCGCATAAGCCATGCAGTTGGCGTCATTATCCAGCACGACGGGGAGCCCCAGGGCCTGCTCCATCATCTCTTTCACCGGAATTTGCCGATCCCAGACCCTTACATTGGTGAGCTGGTAAAGCACTCCCTGCTGGTAGTCGCACCATCCCGGCATCCCCATGCCCATCACGCAGGCGGTGGGGAATTGTCCGCGCAGGGTGCGGGCGGCCGCAATCATGGCGTCAATGATTGCCTGCGGACTTTCGAACATGGCGGTAGGGATGCGGTCGGCCGTCGCCAGAATACGATCCCCCACCGTTACGCCCATTTTGATGCTCGTGCCGCCGAAATCCACGGCCAGGGCACAGGGTTCTGAAAAACTCATGGGTCATACTTATGCCACCCATTCTCCGGAATCAACGTAAAAACGCATTCATCCCCACACCTTTCCACGGCATGACGCGCTTACTGTATAAAACACAACAAGCATCTTCCAGAAAGAGCTTGCCAGAACCGCGCCGCCCAGTCCATGATAACCTCCGTAATGATGGAAATGCCCGGTTCGGACGAGTGGTTCATGCGCCAAGCCATGAAAGAATCCAAAAAGGCCCTCGCAAAAGGGGAAGTGCCTGTTGGAGCCATTGTCGTGAAGGATGGCCGCGTGATTGGCCGGGGCTGGAACCAGGTGGAGACGCTCAAGGATGCCACGGCCCACGCGGAAATGATCGCCCTGACGGCGGCACAGGAAGCTTTGGGCGACTGGCGGCTGGAAGGCTGCACCCTGTATGTCACCAAGGAACCGTGCCCCATGTGCGCGGGCGCCATCGTCCATTGCCGTCCGGACCGCGTCGTTTTCGGCTGCCCGGATGCAAAAACCGGGGCTGCGGGAGGCTGGATCAATCTGCTGGATTCCAATCCTCCCCTGAACCACAAGTGCGAGGTGCGCCCCGGCGTATTGGGAGACGAGTGTCTGCTTCATCTTCAGGAGTTTTTCCGCGCGGCGCGGCGGGCGGCAAAAGAACGGAAAAAACTGTCCGCGTGTCCTCCCGCCCCTCCGGATGAAAACAGGGAATGCGGCCCGGAATAAAACACTTTGCATTTGCCAAAGCAGCAGAGTCACGGCAAGCTAGCGGGACTATGGAACGCCGGAACGATAATGAAACTGCGGAAGGGATGGAACGCAAGCCGTCATGGATCAAGGTGCGCCTGCCCAACGGCCGGGAATTCTGGGACGTCAAGCAGCTTGTGGAAGGCAAGAACCT
This sequence comes from Akkermansia sp. UBA7090, assembly GCF_002493465.1. Lineage (NCBI taxonomy): Bacteria > Pseudomonadati > Verrucomicrobiota > Verrucomicrobiia > Verrucomicrobiales > Akkermansiaceae > Akkermansia > Akkermansia sp. UBA7090. The sequence goes on along the minus strand of NZ_DKYW01000031.1, from coordinate 68,878 downwards.
CTTTACCGTCTGTGAAGAAGCACACTGCCCCAACCGTTATGAATGCTGGAACCAGGGTACGGCCACATTCATGATTGCCGGAGAACGGTGCACGCGCGCCTGCGGATTCTGCGCCACCCGCACGGCCAAGCCCGATCCGCTGGATCCGGAAGAACCACAGCACGTGGCGGAAGCCGTCGTGCACATGAAGCTGCGCCACGCCGTGATTACCATGGTCACCCGGGATGATTTGCCGGACGGCGCCGCCGCACATTTCGCCCAGGTGATTCGGGCCGTCAGAAAAGCCAGCCCTTCCACAATCATTGAAGTGCTAGCCTCGGACCTGAATGAAAAGCCTTCTTCCATCCAGACGCTGATGGCGGCCCGTCCGCATATTTTCGGACACAATCTGGAGACGGTGGAACGCCTCACGCCCATCGTCCGTTTCCGCGCCCAGTACCGGCGGTCCCTGCGCGTTCTCAAGATGGCGCTGGAGTGCGTGAACGGCAAGGTTTCTACCAAAAGCGGCATCATGCTGGGCCTGGGAGAGACGGAAGACGAGCTTTTCCGCTCCATGGACGATTTGCTGGAGCACGGCGTCACGGTCCTGACGCTGGGACAATACCTGCGCCCCTCCCGCAACCATCTGCCGGTGGTCAAATACGTCCATCCGGATGATTTCGCCCGGTATGAGGAAATTGCGCGCTCCAAAGGCTTCAGGCACGTGGCGTCCGGCCCACTGGTCCGCAGCTCCTACCATGCCGCCAATTTCACCCCGGAAGCGGATGTTCTGGAAGCCATTAACGAAGATTTGAGAAAGGCCGGCGAACTTTAGAATAAATCTTGATTTTTTACCCCTCCCCTTTTACCATCCGGGCAATTCCACGTCATTGAGAATCTCATGAGCAAAACACGTTCCTTCATCAAGGCAGGAGCCATTCTGGGCGGCACGGTCATCGTGACGGCGGCTGTCGCCCCCCTGTTCCTGCCGAACCAGAATGTCAAGCCACTGACGTCCGCCCAGGCGGCGGAAATCACCGCACAGACCATGAACGCCAAGTGTGCGGACTGCCACAGCCCCGGCACGCATATTTCCGAACTGGTCAATACTCTTTCCGGAGGCCTGCTGGCGCGCCATATCAGGGACGGGCAGCGCAGCTATAATATGGAAGAGCCTCCCACCGCCGTCACCCTTTCCAAGCTGGAGCATGTGCTTCAAATCAATTCCATGCCTCCCACTTCCTACACCATGGTGCACTGGGGCAGTACGCTCACTCTCCGGGAGAAAAACGCCATGCTCCAGTGGATCAAGGATGAGCGCCTGAAAATTTTCGGCGATATGGTAGGCGAGGAATACGCCCTTTCCCCTCTTGCCCCCATTCCGGACGCCCTCCCCGCAGATCCGGCCAAAGTGGCCCTGGGCTACAAGCTTTTCCATGACGTGCGCCTTTCCACGGACAATACCGTTTCCTGCGCTTCCTGCCATTCCCTGGAAAAAGCCGGGACGGACAACCTGCCCACCTCCACCGGAGTCCACGGCCAGAAAGGCGGCATCAACGCCCCTACCGTCTTCAATGCCGCTTTTCATGCCAAGCAATTTTGGGACGGACGCGCCGCCAACCTCCAGGAACAGGCCGGAGGGCCGCCCCTGAATCCGGTGGAAATGGGTTACGAACATCCGGATGACTGGAAGAAGATCGCTGCCAAGCTGGATCAGGACACCGCTTTTGCCGCAGAATTCAAAAAGGTTTACCCTCAGGGGTTCACCGGTGAAACCATCACGAATGCCATCGCGGAATATGAAAAGACCCTCATCACGCCGAACAGCCCGTTTGACCGTTACCTGAAAGGGGATAAAAACGCCATCAGTGAGAACGCCAAAAAGGGTTACAAGCTTTTCCTGAAGCTTGGCTGCCAAACCTGCCACACCGGTCCCGCCATGGGAGGACAGTCTTTTGAATACGCCGACCTTAAAGGCGATTTCTTTGCCGGACGCGCCAAAACCAATGACGATAACGGTCTGATGAATTTCTCCAAAAAGGAATCGGACAGGCACCGGTTCCGTGTTCCTACCCTCCGCAACGTGGAACTCACCTGGCCGTACATGCATGACGCCTCCGCACGGACGCTGGAGGAAGCCATTACGAAGATGTATCATTACCAGCTCGGTTACGACAAACTGGACAAGAAGGAGGTGAGACTTCTGGTAGCCTTCCTGAAGTCGCTCACCGGAGAATACAACGGTAAACCTGTCCGGGGCGAAGTTTGCCCCGCCTCCTGAATCTGAAGAAAAACTCCTTTTCCAGCCGCGCTGATGAACATTCATTAGCGCGGCTTTTTTGTATCTTCCTTCCGTGTCCTACGGCAGGCATTACCGGGGAATTTCCACCTTCTCTCCATTAACAAGAATTAGATTAAACTAATATATAATCAGTTCATATTAAATGAGCTTTGAATAAATGAAAGAAAGATAGCCGAATAATATCATTGACTTGTTAGTTTGATAAGACTAACTTTTTCCCGAACTTGATTCATACACGCACCATGCCACTCTCTATGCTCAACATCGGCGATATCCGCCAAGTCAACAAAATCCATGGCAGGGATGAAACCCGACGTTTTCTGGAAAGTCTGGGGTTCATTGCCGGGAGCGCGATTTCCATCGTTTCCGAAAACGGAGGCAATTTCATTGTCAACGTCAAAGGAGCCAGAATTGCCCTCAGCAAGGCGCTTGCCAGCAAAATATTCGTTGCCTGAGTTCTTTCATCCAACAATCAACCATTATTCTATGACCAAACAACGTACATTAAGAGACGCCCTCATCGGGGAAACCGTCACCGTCGGGAAACTGGCGGGGGAAGGCCCGGTCAGAAGGCGCATCATGGACATGGGAGTTACCAAGGGAACGCAGATATTCATCCGCAAAGTAGCCCCCCTGGGAGACCCTATTGAAGTTACTGTCCGCGGGTACGAACTCTCCATCCGCAAATCGGAAGCCGAAAATATCCACATCCATTGATTCCGCTTTTATTACCGCACGTTTCCTGACCTGACAGCAAGACGGCGCACTCATTCATCAAGACAAGGAAACCATTCATGAGCAACATTACCATCGCCCTGGCGGGCAACCCCAACTGCGGAAAAACCACGCTTTTTAACGCCCTGACAGGCGCCAGCCAATACGTCGGAAACTGGCCCGGCGTCACCGTGGAAAAAAAGGAAGGCCGCCTGAAAGGGCATAAAAATATCATCATTGAAGACCTTCCGGGCATTTATTCCCTTTCCCCTTATACTCTGGAGGAAATCGTCAGCCGGAATTACCTGGTCACGGACCACCCCTCCCTTATCCTGAATCTGGTTGACGGCAGCAACCTGGAACGCAATCTTTACCTCACCACCCAGCTTTGCGAACTGGGCGTTCCCGTCATTATCGCGCTGAACATGATGGACATTGTCCGGAAGCGCGGCGACAGGATCGACACGGAAAAACTTTCACGCGACCTCGGTTGCCGGGTGCTGGAAATCAGCGCTCTCAAGGGGACCGGCATCCGTGAACTGATAGACGCCGTGGTAACGACGGCTGCGTCGGACGACGTACGCCCCCCGCAGGCCGTCCACTTTCCGAACCACCTGGAAAAAGCCATCGGAGAAATTGGGGACATCATCACCGGCAAATGCCTGGACCAGCAGAAAAAATGGTTTGCCGTTAAAGTTTTCGAAAGAGACCGGAAAGTCGCGGACCAGCTCGCTCTCCATCCCGAGGAACAATCCCGCATCAACGGGATTATTGAAACCATGGAGCGGAAAATGGATGACGACAGCGAGTCCATTATCACCAATGAACGCTATAATTCCATTTCCCGCATCATCAACAATGCCGTCGTTAAAGCCAGCCCCGGCGGCCTGACGGGCAGCGACAGGATTGATCGCATCATCACCAACCGCTGGCTGGGCCTCCCCATTTTCGCCGTCGTCATGTGGGCTGTATATTACATCTCCATCCAGACGATAGGCGCCTGGGGTACGGACTGGGCCAATGATACATTCTTCGGGGAATGGGTTCCGGAATGGGTGGGAGGCCTGCTGGAAAGCGCCGACTGCGCCCCCTGGCTGGAAAGCCTGATCCAGGACGGCGTGATTGCCGGCGTGGGGGCCGTTCTGGGCTTCCTCCCGCAAATGGCGGTACTGTTCCTGTGCCTGGGCATATTGGAGGACTGCGGCTATATGGCCCGCGTAGCCTTTATCATGGACCGCATTTTCCGCAAATTCGGCCTTTCCGGAAAATCCTTTATCCCCATGCTTGTTTCCATGGGGTGCGGCGTTCCCGGAGTCATGGCGACCCGCACTATTGAGAACGAAAAGGACAGGCGCATGACCATCATGACCACCACGTTCATCCCCTGCGGGGCCAAAACCCCCATCATTGCCCTGATTGCCGGAGCCTTCTTCCCGGAAAATTCCTGGGTGGCACCGGGGGCCTATTTTATCGGGGTAGGAGCCATCATCCTTTCCGGCCTCATTCTGAAAAAGACCGCCATGTTCGCCGGGGATCCCACCCCCTTCGTCATGGAACTTCCCATTTACCACATCCCGGCCTGGAAGAACGTCATCATCCATGCATGGGACCGCTGCAAGGCTTTCGTGCAAAAAGCCGGAACCGTCATCTTCGTGTCCAGCGCCCTGATCTGGTTCCTTTCCAGCTATAACTGGAAGGTGGATTCCGTAGAGCAAAATGACAGCATGCTTGCCTCCATCGGCAATGCGGCCGCGCCTGTCTTCCAGCCTTTGGGCTGGGGGGAATGGAAACCCGCCATGGCTACCATCACCGGATTGATCGCCAAGGAAAACGTAGTCGGAACCTTCGGCGTCCTGTATGCGGACGGCGGTTCCGGAGAAGATGAGGCGGAAAAAACGGAGGAACCCTCCGAAACGCAGGAAATATCCCCCTCCGGCCAGGAGCTTCAGGCATCCCTGGAGGAAGGTTCCGAGGAATCCGCCGCTGAAGCGGAAGAAGATGATGAAATCAGGGAAACAGGGGACCGCCTTGTCCAGGCGGGAGCCTTCACGTTCCTGAGCGCTTTCTCCTTCATGATTTTTAATCTTCTCTGCGCCCCCTGCTTCGCGGCCATGGGAGCCATCAGAAGGGAAATGAACAGCGCCAAATGGACTTTCTTCGCCATCGGCTACATGTGCGCCCTGGCGTACTGCCTGGCTTTCCTGATCTACCAGCTGGGAGCATGGATTTATGCGGAAGCTTCCTTCGGCATCGGACAGGGTGTTGCCCTATTGCTCCTGCCGGGTCTTATTTACCTGGTGGCAAAGAAACCTTATACAGCCTCCAATGACTGCTGAACCCACCCCTTAATTCTATCTACTGACCAATATGGGAACATATATCATCGCCACCCTTCTTTTCCTGGCTCTGGCCTACGCGTTATACAAAATCCTCAGCAAGCGCGGAAATTGCTGCGGCAGCTGCAGCAATGACAGCGGCGGTTGTTGCGGCGGAAATTGCTGCGGCGGCCACCATCACGACCACGGAAAACGGGATTAGCCCCCGGCTCCGGTCATTCCTTCCAGAACCTGCAAACCGTTTTCCGCGGTTTGCAGGTTTTTTGCCGCGTCGCATGCCGCTCCTGTCACTTAATCCAGCCGTGCTGGTACGCCGCCATAACCGCAATTACCAGCGCAATGAACAGGAAAATGAACCACATCACATTGTGGCGGTGGCGGTATTCCACGGCCATCAGAGGTTCCCATTCCTTTTCCACAAAGGAAAAATCGTCTCCATTGGCAAAACGGTCGTAAAGCATTTCCAGTTCCTTTCCCGTCACCCCTTCCGGGGCGGCGAATACCGGCGGGCAGCAGGAATCCTCCTTGAATACGATTTCGCAATGGTACACGCCGTCCGCTTCCTTGTACGACTGGAGGCATGCACCGTCGCGGGCGCACACTACGTGGCCGGTCGTTCCTTCCTGCAAGCGGCGCAGAGCAGTATCACGGTCGGTCACTTCATCATTTGAAATTTCCCATTGAACCTTACTCATTCTGTCAGTTTAAGATAATTTCCGTTCAAGTCAATATGGTTTTAAACGCTTCGAGCCTCGGAAACGTTACGGTTTCCATCCATCTTCTGGCGTGGCAAAAAACCTGCTTTTCCGGGAACGGCGGCAGGGAGCCTTATCTTCATCTGACGGTATTTTATGACAGCCCCGGAAGACTGAGGGCCATTCCAAGAGCCGGCATGGATTGCCGGTCAGATCAGCCGGCAGACGTCAATCAAGGGAGGACAAACGCTCCGTAATCAAATAAGCAGCGCCGCATCCTCTACCTGATTGAGAATGCGGCGCTGCCGCCAGGTCATGCAGACCCCTTCTATATCTTTTCCACGCAGGATTCCGCTCACTGCATGGAGACAGATAAGGAAGATTTAATATGACTGCGTTTTCATCAAATTCCGGCCATGCCCAATCCAGGAGAAAAGGCGGCCGCGTCCAAAATCAGCTGGTCAGAAAGAAAAGACAGCCTGAACGCCCCAGAGAATATTCTCGCTGGAAGCGCTGTAAGCCGGATTCGCAATGTACTGGAAATGCGGAACAACCTTGAAGTAATCATTCACCTGGAAGCTGTACATGACTTCCAACACTTGTTCGCGGTTATGCTCAGCGCGCTCTCCGTCACAGGGAGTCTGCCCTTTGAACACACCGTAGGAAATGCCCAGGAAGTCATCTTCACGGGAAGGGAAGAGCTTAACGTTGGCTCCCACGGAGAATTCAGCGGAATTGCTCAAGTATTGTTTGGCGGCAAACCCGGCTCGCGAGTAAATGGTCAAAGGCTCGCAGGGGGTATATTCAATGCTCGCGACAAGTCCGGCATTTTGGCGGCGGCGTTCCCCGGTCCCGTCATCCATGTCCACATCCGTACTGGCATAGAACGGATTGACGCGGAGAGTCGCAGCGCCGTCGGCAAAAATATGGCCGTATTCGCCAACCACGGCATAACCATCGCCATGATCGGAATTAAAGGGGTTGTATCCGGAATCGCATCCCGTGCGGGAAACGGCAACCATCATGTAATTATTGCGGTTGAGTTCAACTTGCAGAATACCGCCAACATTGCTGTCCGCCAAAGGAAGAATAGTGGAGTTCACAAACCCGTCATTGGTGAAAGAAGAGAAAGAATCATTGGCGATGCTGACAGCATCAAAGTAGTTGGTCAGGTTCACCATACCTGCGATGAGGCAGGCACGCTTCCCCGCAAAGTATTGCATCAGGGCCACTTCAGGAAATATCCCTTCATGAGGTCCCATCGCGTCAGCGTGCAAGCCGGAAGCCGTGGCATAGGCTTCAGTGAAAAATGTATCGCTCTGGGCGGATTCGCGATCCAGCCCCCATGAGCCGGAAAATTCCACACGCAACCAGGTTCCCCCGTTGGCCTTGTCTTCAATAAGACGCTGATTGAGCTGGGCATGAAGAAGAGCCAGGTTGGTATGGCGCTTAACATTGGAAACCTTTTCCGTATTCCAAAGTCCGTAGGCCATATCCACAGCCCATTGGGCGCCGTACTTATCATTGGCCTTCACTTTGTAGGCAGGATCGTCTTCTTCCGGGGTAAACATGTTGATACCCTGTAAAATATCACCAATAGCAGGGGTGCTGTCTTGAGCGATTACAGGAAGAGCCATGAGGCTCGTCAACGCCATTGCCATTATGTTATGCTTCTTCATAGAAAACGGTTAGTCTTATTGTTGGATATTTGTGGAATAATGATTGTATTATTGATCCAAGGCGGCGGAGAGGGGGCGCTTTTCTTTACAGGGAAAGTGCTCCGCTTCCGTTCTGCCGGGATTGCTCTTTCACAGCTCTGCCGCATGCCCCCATACAGAACTCACAGTCTCCGCAAAGCAGACGGTATCTGGGACGCCGGATGAGCAGCCCGGCCAGTTTCCTGTACCGGCAGATCCGGCGGAAGAAACGGCGAAGTCCTGTATGAGCCAAGTTCATGCAACACGGCAAAGTTAGATTGAACTAACTATTCGGTCAACACTTTTTCTTCCCGATTCCCTTGACCGGCTCCGGCCATCACCACAACGATTTATTATATTTTACTTATTATCAATATACTAAAAATATTCTTACACCCATCAAAAAAAATTAGTTCCCACTAATTTAACTCAACATAAACGTCGAGAAAACGCATAGAAAATGCAGACTGGATTGGATATAATCCCATCCTGCCGGAAGAAAAGCGGCTGCATGCCGTCAAGGCCGGATGAACCCAATCAACATAATGACCATGAGTTACATGAACGACAAGGACCTATGAGGGGGTGTCGGAGTAATAATCGCCGCCATTAATGCGAAAGCAGTGAAAAGTCCCGCTGCCCGGAAACGGGCCGTTCAGAGCATGTTGAAAGCCATGAACATCCAGCGGGAGGCCACAGAGAAACTGGCAAACATCCGGGAAGAAACCAGCCCCAGGCCATTCTCCGCACGCCGGACAAACTCAGGCCGGAAACGCTCCGCAGCCACGAACCGGAAGAACGCGAGAAGTCCGGAAAAACGGCCCGGCCCTTGTTTCTCCGCATAGCAGGGAAAGTTTCCTCTCTTCTGTTTTTCAAGGTGTTTCCGCCGCCTCCGCTTAGAATGGCTAAAGCATTCCGGATTACGGTTCCTGTTTACGGCGCGGAGCAGCCGGCCGGGGAAGCGGGCTGCCCCATGTATTCTATACCCCTCTCTCTCTGCAACGTTCCGTCAGAATCCGGAAACGGGAGATTTCCTCCAGCGTCATGATATGTTCAATGCAGCAGGCCACTTCATCGGCGCGTTTTTCCTCCATCTTCAGCACTGTCATAAGGAACTCCTTCACCATGGTATGGCAGGAAATGACCCGGTCGGCGTAATAACGGCCTTCCCCGGTCAGGGCAATGGGAGAATACTGCGTGTATTCCACCAGGCCGCGTTCCTTCAACTGCTTCATGGCCAGTGAAGCGGAAGGCTTTTTCACATTCAGGGCTTCCGCAATCTCCCCTACGGTGGCGCACCCCTTTTCCAACTCAATGTTGCGGACAGCCTCAATATAATCCTCCAGACTGTTGCTCAACTCCGGAGTGGGGAATTTTTTGTGCATCATGGTTGACTCTTATTAGGTTTGACTAACAAAAAAACAATAGCCAAGGATCTGTCCAAGTCAATCTCTTCCTGGAAAATATTAGATCAACCAAACTTTTTTCTTGCAAGAATAGTTAGTGCGCACTAACTTTGATTCATGATCAGCCCCGATTCGGAAAGAAACAGTGAAAGAAAGCGCTCCGGCGGCGCATCCGCCAGAACGGAGTCCTTCTTCTCCAGATTTTTTTCCTCCCCGCGCCCCTGCTGCTGTCGGGGCTGCGCCCTGAAAAGCTCCGGGAAAAACTGTCCCGCCAGCCGCAAGGGGAAACAGGCGCGGTCAAATTCTATGGGGAACGCGTCCACAAACTGTATGGACTAGTCATTCGGTGCTCTAACACATTATCGCCTAAACACGGACGCGTTCCCCTCACCTTTTTCTCCGGGGAAGACATCAATCAGCGGAGGATTGCCGCCGGACCGTCATATCCCCCGGGCGTATAACTGCGTATGGAGACGCCCCCCTCCGGCGTCACGTCCGCCGCCCAGCACTTGGCATGGCGGAAACAGGCGCCCAGGTTGACGTTCAGCCGCCTCCCCTTTTTCCCGCTCACCGCCCGGCGGTGAAGATGGCCGAAAATGACGACTTCCGCTTCCGGGAAAAAACAGTCCGCAAATTTCCTCATGCGCCGCATCATCGTCAGCCATGCCAGAAGAATCCGCGCGGGCCGTTCCGGCGGCCAGGCAGAATGAGCCAAAAAACGCACCAGCTTATTTTGATGTGCTCCGGGACGCGTGTAAACAGGCGGCACCAGCACGCTCATGGCACGCGCCAGCTCCAGCCGCCGCAGCAAATCCGCATCCGCCTCCGGGAACGCGGCAATCAGTTCGCGGGAAATCTGCTTGTTTTTCAAATATTCCCATCCCCACGGGGCCACCTCCCTGAACAGCGCATGGCCGTGCAAAGCGCAGATGCGCCCGCCCTGCAATTTCAGCAGTCCGGCTTTCTCGTCCGGATCATGGTTGCCGGCCAGCAGAACGGGCTGTACCCCGGCAGCCCGGCACATCCGCAGGAAACGGGCCCGTTTTTCCAAACCTTCCTCCCGGCAGGGGCCTTCACGGGTTTCACTGAGGTCGCCGCACACCACCAGATGGGAACACCCCTCCAGAAGAAACTCCAGCTCTTCCGGCTCCCGCACCAGCGCCTTGGCATGGCCGAAATGAATGTCTGAGATAAATCTGGCGCGGTCCCCCGGAGCAAGAGCAAGTTCCTGAATCATAAAGACGAGGGAGGAAGAAAAACAGTCATGGAATCAGGAACGCTGCCGCACCATTTCATACAGGCATACGCCCGTAGCCACAGATACGTTCAGGCACGGAATGCTTCCCTTCATGGGAATCCTCAGCAGGAAATCGCAGTTCTCTTCCGTCAGCCTCCTCATTCCTTCCCCTTCCGCTCCCATCACCAGAGCGGCCGGCCCCGTGAAGTCCGTTTCATACAGGCCGCGGTCTCCCTTGTCCGATGTGCCGAATATCCAGATGCCGCGGCTCTGGAGCTGCTTCATGGTACGCGCCAGATTGGTCACCTGAATAAAAGGCACCTTCTCCGCAGCGCCTACGGAAACGCGCAGCACCGTCTCCGTAATGCCCACGGATTTGTCCCGTGGGGCGATGACGGCATCCACTCCCGCGCCGTCCGCCGTCCGCAGGATGGCTCCCAGGTTATGGGGGTCCTGCACGCAGTCCAGAATCAGCAGCAGAGGGTTGGGGGATTTGTCCAGAATCCCGTCCAGCGCCTCCTCTCCCAGCGCCTTCACGGCAATTTTGGACGGCGCGCTGCGCACATGCTTGTTCCGGCGCGCTTCCTGTTCGTTCCCTTGGGGTCTCATGCCCATCAATTAGCGTGTTTTACGCTTCTTTTCCAGACAAATATGCCCCGCCGCCCCATCATTGGGCGTGACTTGGCGGCCCGCATCATGGTATAATGCCGTACCATTCAAGATGAAGACGAGCGACTTTTTAGTCATTGGGGCAGGTGTTGCCGGATTGAGTTTCGCCTTGAGAGCGGCGGAACACGGCAAAGTTGCAGTCATTACAAAAGGCAAATTTCTGGATTGCAGTTCCGCCAAGGCGCAGGGCGGCATCGCCGCCGTATGGGACCGCAACGATTCCTTTGAAGACCATGTCGCGGATACGCTGGACGCCGGAGCGGGCCTCTGCAACGAACAGGCCGTGCGCACTATCGTGGAGGAAGGTCCGGACGCCATCCGGGAACTGCTGGAATGGGGGGTGAATTTCGACTCCGGCAATCAGGGAGAGGATTACGAACTGGCCAGAGAGGGCGGCCACACCAAGAGGCGCATCCTCCACGCCAAAGACGCCACCGGACTGGAAATTACCTCCAAACTTCTGGAGGCGGCCAAGCTTCACCCCAACATCGAACTTCTGGAAGACCATTTCGCCATTGACCTGATTACGACCACCAAGCTGGGCCTCGTCACGGAAGACCGCGTGCTGGGGGCCTATGTGCTGGACCGCGTCTCCGGAGAAGTGGAAATCTTCCGGTCGGACCGCGTGCTGCTCGCCACCGGCGGCTGCGGGCGCGTCTACCTGTACACCACCAATAATGATTCCGCTACGGGGGACGGCGTAGCCATGGCCTGGCGGGCGGGAGCCACCATCGCCAACATGGAATTCGTGCAGTTCCACCCCACCTGTTTCTTCAACACCCGGGCGGAAGGCGCGGAAGCGCGCTCCTTCCTCATCTCCGAAGCCGTGCGCGGGGAAGGCGGCGTGCTGATAGGCGCGGACGGGAAGGAATTCATGCACAAGTACGACCCCCGCAAATCCCTGGCCCCGCGCGACATCACCGCCCGCGCCGTAGACTCGGAAATGAAGAGGACGGGCAGCATGTGCGTTTATCTGGATATCTCCCACAAGCCGGAAGGGTTCGTCCGGGAACGTTTTCCCCTGATTTACGAGACATGCAACCGCTACGGCGTCGATCCCGCCAGGGAACCTATCCCCGTTGTTCCCGCAGCGCATTTCCAGTGCGGCGGCGTGCTGACGGACGTCAACGGCCAGACCAGCCTGGACGGCCTTTACGCCGCAGGGGAAACCGGCTGCACCGGCCTTCACGGCGCCAACCGGCTGGCTTCCAATTCCCTGCTGGAATGCGTGGTGGTCGCCAAAAGGGCGCTGAATTCCATGCTTTCCCTGCATCCCCTGAGAAAGGATTCCCCCACTTCTTACGACATCCCCGCCTGGCACCATGGAGATACGGCCCTTCCTGACGAACTTTCCGTCATCTATCATAACTGGGATGAAATCCGCCGCCTGATGTGGGATTACGTCTCCATTGTGCGGACCAATAAAAGGCTGGACCGCGCAGCCACGCGGCTCCGGATGCTGCACCGGGAGGTAAAGGACTTCTACTGGGGATACCGCATTACGCCGGACATCCTGGAATTGCGCAATCTGGTGGCGGTGGCCTCCCTGATCGTGGACTGCGCCATGCGCCGCAATGAAAGCCGCGGCCTCCATTTCAATACGGATTATCCCGGCAAGCTGGACCACCGCTTCGTCACCCAACTGCACCGATGGTAAACTACCGGCAGCGTCAACAGGCATTACGGAAGGGGTCCTCCGGGAGCCACCTCCCGTCCGCATGCCTGCTCGCACTGCTGGTTCTGGTCCCTGCAGGGACCGCCAGGGCGGACATCCAGACAGGGCGGAGCGCCACACGCGCCCTGGCGGATAGCCCCGGACGGCCCAAAGGGCCCGCCATCATCACCCCAACGCAACGGGACCCCCTGCCCCGGGTCATCGTCAAGTCGCCCGCGGCAGCAGAGGGAGGAAAGCGGCCGGCACCCCGCATCCTTCCCAGGACGTCCAGGCAAAGCCCCGGCACCTATCCCTGGCGGCTCAACATTACCGCCACGGTCTTCTGGGTGGGGGAAGAACCCACGGAGCGCAATCCTGTAGCCAACCACAAAAGTTCGTGGGATTCCGCATGGCGGGAAAACTTCGGCGGCTTCGACAACCCGGATCCCGTTTGCCGCACGATGGACTTCCGGCCGAAAACATTCATCCCCCGGCAAAATCCCTTTTACGTGGCGCTTCCTTATAATGACGTTTCCAAGGGGGAACATAAGGCGGAGGCGTCGCGGGTCATCCCGTGGTTCCGCCGTGAATACACGGGAAAAGGGCAATCCGTCTGCAAGGGCAGATGGGTGCAAATCGTTTACAACAAGCGTTCCTGTTTTGCCCAATGGGAAGACTGCGGCCCCTTTACCACGGAAGACTGGCCCTACGTCTTTGGCAACAAGCCCCCCGTCAACACCCAGAACAAAGGGGCGGGCATTGACATCTCCCCTGCCGTACGCGACTATCTGGGCATTACCGGGGGAACAGCCCTTGTCCACTGGCGCTTTGTGGAATTTTACCGTATTCCGCGCGGCCCGTGGTCCAAATACGGGGATAACAATCCCTTTGTCAATTCCGGGCTGGGAGCCGGGAAAAAATCCCTCCAGTCACGGGAAGACCGCCTGCGCCGGCAGCAGGAAGCCATCCAAAGGGAGCTATTGAAGGATCCCGCAAAACTCAGAAGGGAACTCCAGGGATAACCCCTGTTTCGCCGCAGCCATGCAACGTCCACGCATTCTACATATTTTCAGCCGTTACAGCGAGGTTGGGGGGGAAGAAATCTGCTTCCATGCCATTACGGAGGCGCTGGGCGCCATAGCGAACGTCACTCCCTTTGTTTACTCAACGGAGGAACTGCGCCGGAGCCCCCACGGCACCCTGACGAAAATGAGTTATATGCTCCACAACAGGGATGTGGAGAAAAAACTGCGCGAATGCCTGCGGGAAAACCACTATGACGCATGGATCATCCACAATACGTTCCCGGCCATGTCTCCCTGCGTCTATGAACTGGCCCTGAATCAGCCCGCTCCCGTCATCCATTATATGCACAATTACCGCTCCGGCTGCCTCAACGGGGTTTTTTACCGGAACGGAGCGCCCTGCTTTTCCTGTCAGGGCGGCAACTATCTCCCCGGCATCATGCGCGTCTGTTGGAGAAAAAACGCCGCGTACTCCTCTCTGGCAGCCGCCGTCCTGCATCAAACGCGCCGCATGGGAACCTGGAACCGCTTTTCCTCCTACATTGCCATCAGCCAACGCCAGCGGGAGCTTCTCATCCAGACCGGAATACCGGAGAATAAAATCAGGGTTATCCCGCATTTCATCCGGCAACATCCTTCCCCCGCCCCCGGAGCGCCCCGCCGGGACGTCCTTTACGCCGGACGCCTGACGCAGGAAAAAGGAGTCCTGCAACTGGTTCAGGCATGGGAACTCCTGTCCCCTCCCGGCCGCATGCTCTACCTGATGGGAGACGGCCCCCTGCGCGGGGAACTGGAGCGTTATATCTCTTCCCGCCATCTTGAATCCATCCGCCTGACCGGATTCATTCCCCATGAGGAACAAGGAGCCGTCCGCGCCGCCTGCGGCCTTTCCATAGCGCCCTCCCTCTGGGAGGAAACCTTCGGTATGGTTGTCCTGGAATCATGGCTCCACGGCACGCCCGTCATCGTTACCCCGAACGGAGGCCTGCCGGAACTCATCACCCACGGCAGAAACGGCTGGATTGCGCAGAAACCTTCCGTGGAATCCCTGGCGGAGACGCTGCGCACCGCCCTGAAGGAAGAAGAACGCTGGCCGTCCATGGGCGCGCATGGGCAACAACTTTTGTCCTCCACATACTCCCCCGCCGCATGGCTCCGGTCCATGGAAGCCCTTCTTGACGAGCTTCACGTTTTCCATTCACCTTCCACCCCCGCAATATCATGAGATGGTACACATGCACGCCGGTTTCCTTCAAAGGAGACCATACCTTCTTTTCCCGTGATTCAGGCGCTTTCTGCAAGGCCTTCCAGAAAATCGGAGTGGAGAGCAGGGCCATCATGCCCACACCTGCCCGGGAAGGAGATGATCCCGACCTCATCCGCACGGAATACGCCAACCTGGAAAACCCCGCCTGGTGGAAGTCTCTGGGTATTGACGGCTTGGTCCTGTACGCGTGGGGAATGGGCAAATACCTTCCCATCGCCAGAGCCATCCATGACGCGGGAATTTTTCTGGTAATCTACATGGACTCCTCCGGACTGTTCTTTCCGTGGCAATACTGGCTTCCCATTGCGAAAAACATGTACATTAAAGACGTTTTCATCCACGGGAAAATCAAAGGTTCCGCTTTTTTCCTGCTGCGCCTCCTGAAACAGCATACATGGAACCTCGCCAGCAGGGGACGCAGAAAACATTTGGATTCAGGAGACGTGGTCGCTTTCCCCATTCCGTCCGCCCTCCAATCCGTCGCAGACAGGGAATGGCTCTATGGAAAATCCATCGTCCGGAAACTGGCCCTGGTTCCCAACCCCATTTCTTCCACCTGCCGCTTTGCCGGAGAGAAGCGCAACATCATCATGGCCGTAGGCCGCTGGGACGATCTTCTCTATAAACGCCCCGGACTGCTGATGTCCACGCTGGAACAGGCTCTTGTCCACGCCCCGGAATGGGAAGCGGAAATTTACGGCAATCTCCCGCCTTTTCTCCGGGAATGGCACGGCAACCTTCCGCAAGGCCTTCGCTCCCGCATTCATCTGGCCGGCTATATCCCAAACATTGAGCTGCAAAAGAAACAATCCCTGGCCAAAATCAGTCTTTGCACCTCCCTGTCCGAGGGAACGCACCTTGCCTCCGCAGAAGCGTTGTGCGCCGGAGCCTCTGTCGTAGGGCCCCGCCTCACCCCCCAGCTGAACTGCCTGCAATGGTACGTTTCCCATGATTCAGGCACGCTCAGCCCGCAGGATTCTCCGGAATGCCTCTCCCAAGCGCTGCTGGAAGAAATACGCGCCTGGGACTCAGGAAAACGCAACCCTGAGGAAATATCCCGCTACTGGGGTTCCCTGCTGCATGCGGAAAATTCCTGCAAACGCATTATTGCCGCCTGTGAAGCCGCCCAAAGCGGAAAAGCCGCCCTCTAACTCCCCAACAAGGCATGCGCCTCAATCCACACGTCTTCCCATTTCCTGTCCGCCAACGCCCCGTAGAGCGGATGGCTCCACAACCGGGCGCGCATGGCCGCGGGGGAAGCCAGCCCCAGCAAAAAGCGCGCCAACTGGGAAGGGCGGGCCAGCGCGGGCTTTCTCTGCCCCGCCAGCTCCATGACGGCGGAACGCAGCTCTTCCGGTAACGGGGAGGGTTCCTCTTCTTCCATGGCCGCGGGCTCCATCCCGCAGCACGCAGGACAATGCCCGCAAGGTCCGGATGCGTCCCGGAAACCGAAATAGGCATCCAGGCTTCTATTCAGGCAGGCGGAAGACGTCAGCGTGGAAACGCAGGTTTTCCAGCGTTCCAGCCCGTTTAGCCGGGATCTGGAAAAATACTGCGCAAATTCCTCCGTAGCCTCTTCCGCGTCAAAACCTTCCGAATACAGATGAAGGGCTGCCTGGCGCATCTCCACTTTCCATTCCCCGGAAAGAGCCAGGTCTCCAAGCCAGGCGGCGGCTTCTTCCCATGAAATTCCCCATTCCACGGCCAGATCTTCCACCTCCCCCTGCCGGCGCATATCCATCCATTGCAGCCGGGCGCATTCCTCCCTGCTGCGGCCGCACAGGATTTCTTCCATCCGGAACAGAGGGCGCACCTTGTAGTACTTGTGCCCCGTCCCCTGCTCCCGTACGGAACCGGAACGCTTCAGGTCAAACAGCATCCGGTCCACCGCCACATCCGGCAAATCATAAACGGAGGAAGCCTCATACAGGGAAATAATGTGCTCCCCCCTGCGGGACAACAGGGATACCAGCCCTTTCATGCCGTGCCGGTCCGGTTCCGCCGCATGCAGTCGGTTGACTACAGCCACGCTGTCGCGGGCGGACAACATCACCAGGCTGAAGGAAGGAAGACCGTCGCGGCCCGCACGGCCGGATTCCTGAACATACGCCTCCAGACTGGCGGGGGGATGGTAATGCACTACGGAACGCACGTCCGGCTTGTCAATCCCCATGCCGAAAGCAATCGTCGCCACCAGCACGTCCGCCGCGCCTGCCAGAAACTCGTCCTGAACCAGCCCCCGCGTTTCCGGAGGCATGCCCGCATGGTAGGACTTGACGGAAAAACCGGCTTTCCCCAATTCGTAGGAAAGGTTTTCCGCATCTTTGCGGGTCCGCGTGTACACCACGGCGGGACGGCGGCCTTCCTCTTTCAACAATTCAACCAGCCGCGCGGTCTTATCCTGCTCCCTCAACGTTTCCACCTGACGGAAAATATTCGCACGGTACGGAGCAGCCCGGAAAATACATTCATCGCGCACGCCAAACAGGCCGGCCAGATCGCGGCACACCCGCTCCGTAGCCGTGGCCGTCAACGCCATAACGCAGCGGAATCCGTGCTTTTTGAAAAAACCGGGCAGCCCCAGATAATCCGGACGGAAACTGTGCCCCCATTCCGAAAGGCAATGAGCCTCATCCACCACGAACAAGCCGGGAGGGACAAACTCCATGGCCTGCCGAATCCACGGGGATTCCAGAGATTCCGGCGCGGCAAACAGAAGGCGGACGCTTCCGGACGTCAATCTGTCCATCAGGGCGGCCTTATCTTCCTCCGCTAGGGTCGAATCATACCTGGCGGCGGCCACCCCCAGTCTTTCCAGCCCCGCCACCTGGTCGCGCATCAGGGCAATCAGCGGAGAAACCACAACCGTCAGCCCGTTTCCAAGCACCGCCGGAATCTGATAGCAAAGGCTCTTGCCGGAACCCGTAGGCAAAATACCGATGCAGGAACGGCCCTCCAGCGCACACTCCACCAGCTCCCTCTGCATGGGACGGAACCGCTCCTTGCCGAACAAACGCAGCGTGTCTTCCAGAGTAGAGGAAAGCATGGGGCAAGAATACCATAACGCAGAATACCGGCAAAAGGAATCCTATGACATTGACACGGCGGCGCCATCCTATATCCTCCAGGCAATATGAGACCCTTGAAAACCATCGTCGCCGGAACTCTTGCCCTGCTGGCGGCAGTTCCCCTGTCAGCCCAAACCAGGGCCGCGGAAAATAAGAAACCGAACATCCTCTTTATCATTACGGACGACCACGCCTACCAGACGCTGGGCACCGGCAAAGACGATTCCCCCGTCGCCCTGCCCAACTTCAACAAACTGGGACGCCAGGGCATGGTTTTTGACCGCAGCTACTGCGCCAACTCCCTGTGCGGCCCCTCCCGCGCCTGTATCCTGACCGGCAGGCATTCCCACATGAACGGCTTTGTCTTCAACGGCCAGAAACCGCTGGACGGCTCCCAGCCCACCTACCCGAAAATGCTGCAGAAAGCCGGATACCAGACGGGCCTTTTCGGCAAATGGCACCTGGAATCAAATCCCACCGGGTTCGACACGTGGGAAATCTTCCCCGGCCAGGGCAGCTACTACAATCCGGACTTTATCAGCCTCAAGCCGGACGGCAAACGCCAGACGAAGCGATTTCCCGGCTATGCCACGGACGTGGTCACGGACAAATCCATCCAGTGGCTGGAAAACCGGGACAAGAACAAGCCCTTCCTGCTCGTTGTGGGCCACAAGGCTCCCCACCGCGCCTGGTGCCCTGCTCTGCGCCACCTGGGCAAGGTGGACACCTCCGGCATGACGCCGCCCGCCAACTTCCATGACGACTACGCCAACCGTCCGGAATTCCTGAAGAAAAACCAGCAGACCGTCGCCAATCACATGGCGATTTATTCCGACCTCAAAGTGCTTAAGGACCAGGTTCCGGAAGAGATGCGCAAAAGCATCGTTTCCCCCGGCTACGGCTGGGATCTGGGCGAACTGAACCGCATGACGCCGGAAGAAAAGAAAACCTGGACGGACTATTACGCCAAGCGCACCAAGTCCCTGGTGGACGGCATGAAATCCGGGAAACTGAAGGACCCGAAAGCGTTTGCGGAATGGAAATGGCATGCCTACATGGAGGATTATCTGGGGTGCCTTCTGTCCGTGGACGACAGCATCGGCCGCCTTATGGAATATCTGGACAAAGAGGGGCTCGCGAAAGACACGCTGGTTATCTACTGCGGAGACCAGGGGTTCTACATGGGAGAACACGGCATGTACGACAAGCGCTGGATTTTTGAAGAATCCCTCCGCATGCCCCTCATCATGAGATGGCCCGGCAAAATTCCCGCGGGCATCCGCAACAACGCCATGGTGCAAAACATCGACTACGCTCCCACCATCGTTTCCGCGGCAGGGGCGGACACCCCGGAAAACATGAATACCTTCCAGGGCGTATCCCTGCTTCCCACCGCTTTCACGGGCAAGACTCCCGACAACTGGAGGGATGCCATTTACTACTGTTTTTACGAAAATCCCGGCGAACACAACGCCCCGCGCCACGACGGCATCCGGACGGACCGCTACACGCTTTCCTACATCTGGACCAGCGGAGAATGGATGCTCTTTGACATGAAAAAGGATCCCATGCAAATGAAAAACGTCATTGACGATCCTTCCTACAAAACTACGGTGGAGCAGCTCAAGAAGCGTTACAACGAACTTCGCAAAGCCTATAAAGTCCCGGAAAACAGCCCCGGAGGCAAGGGAACGCCTATCCCCAAATTCGACGCTTCCTGGTAACAGCTCCCCAGGAAACTGCTTTTCCAAGCGCCGGTTTTTCCGGCGCTTTTTTATTTTTCCCCACGGCAGGCCGGCGCGGTCCGTCACGAAGGCTGAAGCTGGCAGACGCCCCTTCCGCCCACAACCGTCCCTCAACGGTAAAACCCGCGGAGGGGTCTCAAGCCAACCAGCTTCATCAATTTACTCATGGCTTTTTCATACAGGAAAAACGCCTGCTGCATGCAGCCAAGCACGGGCATTAAGGGATGCTCCTCTTTCTTTGCGCCAAGTTCTTCCAAAAACCGGTCCGGGTCCTTGTCGTCAAAACCGGGATGCCGCTCAAACGCCCGGCGGCCTTCCAGATGAATGACGCCCTTCCCGGAATACAGGCAGTCCAGATGATGTTGCGCCGCCACGAGGGACAGCAACGTCTGATCGTGCGTGTGAGCCACAAAATTGGAGCGGCAACGGCTCTTTTCTTCCGGAGCGGCGGAAGACACCAGCTTGAACTGACGGCATAAATCCATCCATTCATGGAGAATTCGGAGGCTTTGTTCCGACTTTTTTAAGAAAAGGAATGATCCCTGAATCAGGGGCGCTTTTTCAAAACACCTGATATCCAGCTTCAATTCATCAAAAACGCTCTGCTTGCACCACCGCGTAAGGTCTCCCGTATAATAGGAAATGTTCACGCCCGGCATTATATCCTGCCCCTTCTCCCGAAGCCATTGGACAAACGGCTGCAAGGAATGATGGAAAAGCCTCCCCGGCGGACGCCCCGCATCCGTATAAAGCAGGTAATCCCCTTCCTCCAAATGTTCCAGCTCTTTGAGAATGATGAAAGGCTTCCATACCCAAAACCCGGCGCCCTGCAAATTCGGGTCGAACCAGGGAACAGCCTCCCTGATTCCTTCCCTCTCCAGGCGATTAAGATTCCAACAGGACAACTCCACAGAGGAATCCGCCAGCCTCAGGCTCATCATCTGCATCCATTGCCGCAAACGGTAGCCGCGGGTCGCGAAAGAACAATAACGGATAGCCATACTCCCAAATTCCGGTGGAAATGCATGCCCCTGGTAAAAAACAGGGGCACATCTTCTGCGCTTTCATCTATAACGAGTTGTTAATCCGTCTGTTCCTAAAAAATTTGGGTGTAACTATAAAAAAATAATTATAAATGGTTTATAGGACTGAATGGAATTTTTGCGATAAAAAAAATCCTGTTTCAACCCGTGTTCTATGTACGGAAATTATTCTCTGTTAAAGTTTTCCATTGACAGCGGATTAACAATCCCCCGTTCAAATACTCTGCCATACCCGGAAATTGACTCATCCCCGCGGCATCTGCTTCGCAGCCAGCCTTTTATCCAAATCAAGAGCCGCGCCAATGGCCGCATCCATGTTGTAGTATTCCCACTCCGCAAAACGGCCTAATAAATAAATGCCTTTCGGTTCCAGGCGCTCCTTTAGTTCCCTGATGAGGGTCCGGCTGGAGGCATCCTGAACGGGATAGGTGTATTCTTCCCAGTGATGAGCCAGATACACAGGGGAAAAGGGAATAAGCTCCAGCTGGCGCCTGATTTCCCCTGCTGCCATTTGCTCGGAAAATTCAATAGTCGCGGTGGTGATGTCCCCGTTATTATTATTTCTGGAAAAATTCCCCGTGCAAATGATCCGGTGGGAACGGTGGGACGGAGAGGGCATGTAAATCCAGCTGTAGTCATTAGGGGAGATCCGGCAAAGCACGGAAGTGGTTCCGTGAGAGCGCAATTCTGAAATCCGGGGGAAAAACGGGCGCAATTCGTCCACGCAGGGGAAACAATCCCCAAGCAGCCTGACATTCCCCGTAAAGACAACTCTGTCAAACAACTCTCCCTGTATGAGCCATTTCCCGTCCTTCGGGAGGATATTTACGGCTTCCTCCCGGTATCTGACCTTAAGGCCGCGAGCCAGCGTATCCGCCAGAAACTGGGACCCGCCGTTTTTCGCATAAAAGAAAGAACTGTGCACCATGACGCTTTCATCGATGTGCCCAATATTGTTCAGCAGGATTTCCGCCACACCCGGCATGGGAAGCTTGTTTTCCAGCCAATCCATGGCAATTTGGCTGATATCCTGCCTCCACACCTTGTTATTGTATGGCGTGAAATAAAGGCTGTTCAGGGTTTTCCCGAAACGGTTCAGAAAAAACTCTCCCATGGAGCGGGGTTCCGCGGGAGGATTCCTGTAAAGTTCCAGCAACTCATGGACGATAGAGGAACGGACGGCCTCGGGAAACTGGTCGAGGTGGTTTTCAATGGGATAATCCACCACAGCCCCGCCCTCCAGGGAAATAACCGCCCGGCGCCGGGCGGAAACAAAATCGCGCTCCCTGTCAAACCGGGACCAAAACCAGTCCAGCACCTCCTGCCGCCGGGAATTGAACACATGCCCGCCCACCCGATGATACAGATTACCTTGCACCTCCGTGCATTTAATCAGGCCGCCGGGCCGGGAGTCCCTTTCATAAACAACCACCTCATGACCTCTCTTCAGCAACATTCCGGCCATCGACAATCCGGAAACCCCGGCTCCGATCACAGCATATTTCATCATGGGATAAAAAGGCCAATTTATTGACGCCCCTACCTGGCGAAGCGGGACAATTTCACGGGATGGAGGTACAGGTATTCCTCCGGAAAGGAGGCAAGCAATTTGTCAAGGTCCCCTCCGGAAGAAGACACGAGCCCTCCGATGACGGCATTCATGGCTTCAAAGTGTTCCGGATCCTGGGGGAACCAGACGTTTCCCGACTTGTATTGCGTGTCCTCCAGCGTAGCCAGTTTTGTTCCGGGAAGAAGCTGCAACGCCGTGGGAATGGCCAGCTCCACAAACATGTTCCATGCGGAGAACACTTCGAGAATACGGCAGAAATCGTCCAATCTCCCTTTCGGAATGCAGACAATGTCCGAATATCCGAAAACGACAGGATAGGAATACCGGTATTTTTTCATCCGGTGCTTCCAGTAATTCAGCAAATGCCATACCCTGCCCTTCAACACTTTCCAATTCGCATGAATCCCGCCGGAACTCCATTTGGGCAGAAACATGCGTACGCGCGACAATTCATCATGCCGCATGAGGTTCCTGGATTTTAAAATCCGCCTGGCCTCCTCATAGGAAGGAACGTTCCTGTTGACGCTTTCCGCATCAATACCGGGGGGAGTTATGGAAAAACGGTGAGCTTCCGCCGTTCCCCGGTAACACACCGGCAGAGAAACGTCCACAAAACCGTCAAGGTAACACGTATCCTCCCCATGAATTCCCAGCAGGGACGGCGTGGAAAATTCGTCAAACCCGGGATTTAAAAGAAGATCGTCTCCGATGATGAGAAGATAATCGCCATCCAGCTGCCTGATTCTTTCCCTGGACTGTAAAATATAATTATAAAACTGGAAAGAATTCCCGTAAACGGAACATACGTCAGGGGCATCCCCCTTGTAATAGGGCATTAATTGAAGCAACCCGGAAAAGCGTCTTGAATAAAGCTCTCTGATGACCGGAATGTTACGGTCATACCGATGGTTGAACAACACAACAAGAGACGTTTTCCGGGAAGAAGTATCCATGGTCGTTTGATGTAGAGGAACAAACCGTATCCTCCAACATAAATCATTGAAAAACAGGATTTGCTCTCCGGGTGCATGCACCGTGTAAATAGTGGGGAAATACTACACGAATTCCAAATTCGATTGAGGGATTCCAAATTCCCTGAGGTTGAAAAAAGATTGCGTGCGATTATAGCTGCATGACGGGAGGAAGTCTCCGCAGAAAGGGAATAAAGCTGATAATCAACTACTTTCTTTGAAATACAGGCTTTCCGGCGGATATGGATATTTTTGCCGGAATGGGAATTGATGGGGAGCCCCGGACGGAATCATGAAGACGAAAGGTCCCGGTCATTGGGGAAACTTATTTTCAGAAGCTCCTTTCTTTCAAAATTTAACCTTGACTCCGAATTTGGAATTCGTCATTTTTTAATATTCTTTTCTGTTACAATCAGAAACCTCTTTATCAAGGAAGAGATATACGGCAGACATAAGCCTGCGGAAATAACATACCAGAAAGCCGCCCGCCTGATGAGGCTGATTCTGGCGGAGAAGAAAAGGCTCCTGCTCTTCTCCTATGCTTCATTCGATAACCGCCCCCCTTACCAAATTCAAGCGGTTTTGGGAAATCCTTCAAGCAGGCCGAGGCTTTGTCTGGCCAACATTCCAATACTGCTTCCGTGTTGCCTGCCGGAAAGGTATTTAAACTTTAAAGACAGGATAAAAAGCCTTCCTTTTTTCACTACCCACAGGGGACCTGCATAAAAGCAGGAAGGAAAATAAACGGGCTGCCCTCCTACTCCACCCGTTACAGGGAAAATAAAAAAGCCGTTCCGCCGGGAAGGACCGCGCGGAACGGCCAGGAAAAGAAAACCCTTACAAAGTTAATACCTGTAAAAGTCCGGTTTATAAGGCCCTTCCACCGGAACGCCGATGTAGTCCGCCTGCTCCGGACGCAGGACAGTCAGCTTGCACCCGATTTTGGCGAGGTGTAGCCGCGCCACTTCCTCATCCAGCACCTTGGGCAGCACTTCCACGCCCACGGAACGGTCTTTACGGGTATTCCACAGCTCCAGCTGGGCCAGCACCTGGTTGGCGAAGCTGTTGGACATCACGAAGCTGGGATGGCCCGTAGCGCAGCCCAGGTTGACCAGGCGGCCTTCCGCCAGAAGATACAGGCTGTTGCCGGACGGGAACGTGTAGCGGTCCACCTGGGGCTTGATGTTAAGATGACTGATGCCGGGATACGTCTGGAGCTTGTGCACCTGGATTTCATTGTCGAAGTGGCCGATGTTGCAGACAATGGCCTGGTCCTTCATCTTTTCCATGTGTTCGATGCGGATGATGTTGCAGTTTCCCGTGGTGGTCACGTAAATATCCGCCCAGCCCAGCGTATCTTCCACCGTCAGCACGCGGTAGCCTTCCATGGCGGCCTGAAGGGCGCAGATGGGGTCTATTTCCGTCACGACCACCTGGGCCCCCATGCCGCGCAGGGACTGGGCGCAGCCCTTGCCCACGTCCCCGTAGCCGCAGACGACGGCCACCTTGCCGGCAACCATAACGTCCGTGGCGCGCTTGATGCCGTCCACCAGGGACTCGCGGCAGCCGTACAGGTTGTCAAATTTGGACTTGGTTACGGAATCGTTCACGTTGATGGCCGGAATCAGCAGACGGCCGGCGGCCTGCATCTGGTACAGGCGGTGCACGCCGGTGGTCGTTTCCTCGGAAACGCCCTTCAGTTCGGGAAGCCAGCGATGGAAAATGCCCGGAGTTGCCGCGGCAATCTTTTTCAACAGGGCCTTGATGACTTCCTCTTCCTCCGATTCCGACGGGGTATCCACCCAGTCGGAGCCTTCCTCCATTTCATACCCGCGGTGAATAAGCAGGGTGGCGTCTCCGCCGTCATCCACAATCAGCTGCGGCCCCAGCCCGTCAGGAAAGTTCATGGCCTTCCACGTGCAGTCCCAGTATTCCCGCAGCGTCTCCCCCTTCCAGGCGAACACGGGCGTGCCGGATTTGGCGATGGCGGCGGCGGCGTGGTCCTGGGTGGAGAAAATGTTGCAGCTCGCCCAGCGGACGGAAGCGCCCAGAGCCGTCAGCGTTTCAATCAGCACGGCCGTCTGCACCGTCATGTGCAGGGAGCCCATGATGCGTACGCCCTCCAGGGGCCTGGCGGAGGCGTACTTTTCGCGCACGGCCATCAGGCCGGGCATCTCATGCTCCGCAATATCCAGTTCCCTGCGGCCGAAATCCGCCAGGCCGATATCGCGCACTTTGTATTGTTCCGTTTCTGAAAACATGTCTGTAAGCGTTGTCGTAGGATTAATGAAGAAGTTGTTTCAGGAAGGCCAGGCGCGTTTCGTCCAGCTGTTCCCAGGGCAACTCCGGATTGGTGAAATGCCCGTAGTGCGTCGTCTTCCGGTAAATAGGCTGAAGCAGGTTCAACTGTTCCACCATATCCGCAGGCTTGAAGGAAAAGATGCTTTCCAGCGCATCTTCAATGGATTTTTCCTCCACTTTTCCCGTGCCGAACGTATCCACCCGGATGGAAACCGGAGTGGGGTAGCCGATGGCGTAGGCCACCTGCAATTCACATTTGTCCGCCAGCCCGGCAGCCACAATGTGCTTGGCGACCCAGCGGCACATATACGCGGCGGAACGGTCCACCTTGGACGGGTCTTTCCCGGAAAAGGCTCCGCCGCCGTGGCGCCCCATGCCGCCGTACGTGTCCACAATAATTTTGCGTCCCGTCAGGCCGGAATCCCCGTGGGGGCCTCCCACCACGAATTTCCCGGTGGGATTGATGAAGTATTCCGTCCTCTCATCCAGCAGTTCCGCAGGAAGCACATTTTTAATGAGTTTGACGCAATATGAGTAAATCGTGCCACGGTCCACGTCTTCCGTGTGCTGGGTGGAAATAACTACGTTTTCAATATGCTTGGGACGCCCGTCTTCGCCATAGGCCACAGCCACCTGGGACTTGCAGTCCGGGCGCAGCCAGTCCACATGCCCGCATTTGCGCCGCCTGGCCAGCTCAATGAGCAGCTTGTGCGCAAATACGATGGGGGCCGGAAGCAGCTCCGGAGTCTCATTCGTTGCGAATCCGAACATAATGCCCTGGTCTCCGGCGCCCTGCTCCGCATGGCCCTTGCCCTCCGCCTCCCGGGCGTCCACCCCCTGCGCAATATCCGGAGACTGTTCCGTGAGCAGGTTCGTGAAAAAGACGGTATCCGCATGGAAAACATCGTCGTCCTGACTGTTGCAGTACCCAATCTCCCGAATGGCCTGGCGAGCGATTTTCTCCGGATCAATCACCGCTTTGGTCGTCAGCTCTCCGGCAATGATGACCATATTGCTTTTCACCAGCGTTTCACAGGCAACGCGGCTAGTTTTGTCTTGAGCCAGGCAGGCGTCTAAAATAGAGTCGGAAATGTAGTCGGCCACCTTGTCCGGATGGCCTTCTCCAACGGATTCCGACGTAAAGATGTGAGGGGTGTTTCTGCTCATATCGATAAATCTCGATATGTTGATATATTATTCCGCTATGAAGTCAACCCTAAAAACGCTCAAACTCCTGGCAGATCCCACCCGCCTGCGCATCATCAACGTGCTGAATGAAGAATCCCTGAGCGTCGCGGAGCTTCAGAAAATTCTGGGCATGGGACAGAGCAGCATTTCCAGCCAGCTGGCCCAGCTCCGGCAGGAAGGAGTGGTGGAGGACGCCCGCTCTGGGAAAAACGTCTTTTACACTCTTTCCCTGGCAGGCGACCTGCACAACGTAGCTCTGAAAGCCTGCGAGGAACTGCCGGAGGCGGAAACGGACAAAAAAGCCCTTCAGGTCATCCTGGACAAGCGCAAAAACCGCACCCAGGCCTATTTTGACGAAGTAGTGTGCCGTCTGGGCAAAAACTACGCACCCGGCCGTTCCTGGAAAGCGCTGGCCGGAGCCCTGCTCCGCATTCTGAACTATGACGTAGTGGCGGATCTGGGGGCCGGGGAAGGCTTCGTTTCCCAGCTTATCTCCCCCAGCGCCAAACAGGTGATCGCCGTGGACAACTCCCCCAGCATGGTGGAGCTGGGGCAGGAGCTGGCGCGCAAACACGGGCTGGACAATCTGGAATACCGCCTGGGCGACATCGAAGCGCCGCCCATTAACCCCGGCACGGTGGATCTGGCTCTGCTCAGCCAGGCCCTGCATCATGCGCAGAAGCCGTCCAGGGCGCTGGAAGCCGCGTGGAACATTCTGAAATCCGGCGGTTGCCTGGTGGTGCTGGATCTGCTCCAGCATGGCCAGGAAGAGGCCCGTGAACTTTATGCGGACCGCTGGCTGGGCTTCACGCCCGCCGCCCTGGAAAGCATGCTGAAGGAAGCGGGATTCCGGAATATCCACACGGATATTGTGGACAGGGAGCCGGACCCGCCCCATTTCCAGACTCTGATGGCCGCCGCCTGGAAACCGTGACGAGCAGCCGTCTCAATCCATTTTCCACCCGGAATAGCCGGGGCGCCCTCCCCGGCACGCCCTGCGCAAGATTTTTTACGGCACCGGCATGCCGCCGTCCATGAAAAGCCGCTACATTCCGGAATCTCTGTCCTCCGGCAGCCTTTCCTCAGGAAAGGGGCGGCTGCCGGATTGCAGGGCCTCCCGCACTCCCCGGACAATATCCATCATCTGTTCGGCGGACAGTTCCTCCTTTCCCTCAATTTCCTCATCCACCAGCTCTTTCATTTCCTCCAGCAGATGCTCCGGTTCCAGACGGTAAGTAAGCAGCACCCGGAACAGCTCTCTTCCGGCAGCCTGCAAAGGAACCGCAGGAAAATCCGTGACGCTTTTCAAATCTTTCTCTTCAAAGGAATTCAGAAGCTTTGCATACCGGAGGAAAGCACGCCTGAATTCCTCCGGGCATCCGCTCATATCCACTGAGGCTAAATACCGGCGGAAGGAAATTTCCGCCGCCAGATGCACGGCCCCCTCTCCCGTGGATTCCGCCAGCCACGTTTCCTTCTGCTTCAGATGCACCAGCAGAAGGACTTTCCGCATGGCCTCCCTCTGTTTTCCCCTGGGGCCACTTTTCAGTTTAACCAGGTCCAAATCCAGATCCGCGGCATCGGGACACGCCACATCCTGGGCGGGGGCCGCACCCAGGGCAGCCGCCATCATGACAAACGGCAGCCACTTCTTCAAGCATTCCCGGATACGGACCATTGCGGTCAGCAATTACAAGAAAGACTCCGGAAAAGCAATACAAATCCAGAGCTTCCGGCATGAAGAAAATCCATGCCGGAATGTGCGTCCGCACATGGAAACGTCCTGAATCACAGATCATTCCGACATTAGCGCCGCTCTTCCGTTTTCAAAGCGTTTCAGGCAGGAAAAAGCGGAAAAAACAGCGGGCGCATCCACCCCCGGCGGCTGTCCGGAAAGGGCGGCTTCATGCCAGCCGGAGAGATTGACGGATACACGGGCATATGAGAAAAAGCCGTCTATGCTATTCGCAGTAGTGATTTTCCTTTCCGTGGTCGTGCTCGGCGTCATTGCCGCGCTGCGTTTCACCAAAGGCATCATTCCCCTGCGCACCTACGAATCCCGGGAACTGCCCGGCTTCCCCGGCCCGGCGGGATTGATTCACCGCCTGGACGGCGCGGAAAAACGCCAGCGGAAACTGGAGGAAGCCCGGTTCCCCGGAGTGGATGAAAACGGACTCATCAGCCTTCCTCCGGCGTGGGAAGACAAGGTGACCGCAGGCAGACTGGCCTGCGTAGCCCATACCTGGGCCATGAGCAGCCTGGTCCGGGAAGACCCGGCGGCCGCCAAAGCCCGCAAAACCGCCTCTGCGCGCGCCACGATGATTCCTTTTTTCACGGCTCTTATTCTGCTGGGAATGCTGGCGGCCGGACTGTTGAAATTCCACATTGCGCTGGCCATCGGGCTGGCCTGCTGGGCCTTTTTCACTTTCTCCGCTTTTCCCTCCCAATTCCGCGAATGGAAAGCGGCGGAAACAGCCAAATCAGGGCTGAAAGAAGCCGGACTGTGGCCCGTTCTGCCTTCGGACGCCATAGCTGTGGAGCAATGCCTGAAAGCGCTGTCATGGTGTAATGTGGCAGGCTTCCGGCGCATTCTGCCCAGATAGCGGTTTCCCCGGCGATGAAACGCATTTTTCCGGTTAAACCGGCCTTCGGGAGAAAAAAATCTTGAAACGGGGGTGCGTGTAACCCACTCTTTCACCGTCGTCAACTTTTTCTCTACCGCTTCCACTTCTCCATGAATGAGTCCGCAAACCCCATCCTCAAGTACTTTTCGGAATTCAAAATCCTAAAGACCGTATCCAAGGATTTCTGGCTTACCAACGTCGTTCAATTCTTTGACGGACTGGCCTACTTTTCCATGATTACGGTATTCGTCCTCTACCTGACGGACTATTGCAGCTTCAACGATGCGGACGCCGCCCTCTGGGTAGGCCTGTACACCCTTTTCATCTCCGCCTTCGTCTTCGCGGTGGGTTCCATCTGCGACATCATCGGCATACGGCGTACCTACCTGATCGGTTTCATCATCCTCATCGCCGGGCGCCTGATCATGGGCTTCGGCCCGGATCTCAGCCCCACCGTGGACTCCGGGAGGGTAGCCGTCATGGCGGGCATCCTGATTATGTCCTTCGGCACGGCGTTCATGTCCCCCGTCATCCAGACCTCCATCCGGCGCTTCTCCCCGCTGAAAGCGCGCGCCACGGGCTTCAACATTTATTACCTGCTGATGAACATTTCCGCCGTCATCGCGAACGTGTTCCTGATTGAATTTTTCCGCAAGCATTTCGGCGCCGTGGACGGGGGATACTGGATCATCAACTTCGGGACGCTGATGGTGCTGCTGGGATGCATCACGACGCGCTTCATCAATGAAAACAACTATGCGGAACCCAGCGAACGGGAAGCGAACCTCAACGCCCCCCTCCGCAGGCCCCTCCAGCTCTTCATGGAAGTGTGGAGGGAATCCGCCTTCCGCAAACTCATCCTTTTCCTTGTGCTGACCATGGGCGTGCGCATCGTCTTCACGCTGCAGTTCCTGGTGATGCCCAAATATTATGTGCGCACGCTATATGACGACTTTGCCATAGGCTCCATCAATGCCGTCAACCCGGCCATCATCGTTTCCGGCCTCATTCTGCTCATTCCGGTGCTGGGCCGTTTCTCCACCGTGGGCCTCATGATCGTGGGCATGTCCATCTCTGCCTTCTCCCTCGTTTTCATGGCCATTCCCATTGAATGGTACTACCTGGTGCCCGGCATCGAAACGCGCTCCCAGGCGTATCTGGTAGCCATTGTGGCGCAGATCCTGGTGTTCGCATTCGGGGAACTTCTCTTCTCTCCCCGCTTCTCCGAATACGTGGCGCGGGTGGCGCCGAAAGACAAGGTAGCCTCCTACATGTCTCTGGCGGCGCTTCCCATGTTCATCGCCAAGCCCATCAACGGCATCATCGGCGGCCTGCTCGTCGCCTACCTCTGCTATGACGGCATCTGCGCCAAGATGGATACCGGGCACATCGGCTTTTGGGACTCCCCGGAATTCATGTGGACCATTTACCTGGCCATGGCCGTAATCAGCCCCATCGCCATCATCATGACCCGAAAGACCATCACCTCAGACCATCCCGAGGAAGATGCGGAGCCGCCGTCCATCAGCGCTATTGAAACGGAAACGGACCCCGCCCTGACGGCGGAAGAACTTACGGAAGCCAACTCCTGACCTTACGAGACTATGAACCAGCACACGCGCAACATCATTGTGGATTCCCTCATCCTGGTAGCGTTCAGCTCCATCCTCGGAGGTCTCAGCCTGTTGGTCTCCAAATCCTTTTCCGGAGACCCCAACCCGGCCCTGGACCTGATTACCGTAATGAAAAAAGCGGAGGCCAAGGAAGTCAACGCCTCCTCGGAACAGGAGGAGCAGGAAGCCCGGGTCAAGGGAATGAAAGAATTCGCACAGACCCTGAAAGAAGGGGAAAAACTGGCTGCGGCGGAAGGAAAGGCTTTTGTCAACATGACGGATCCCCATGGCAGAACCCCTGTCATGTGGATATGCTACGCCAACTACAACAACATTGAAACCACGCTGAAGCTGGAAGCCACGCGGGCTCCCTACCTGGAACGGCTTTTGGAAGACCCCCGCGTGGAAATCGACCGGAAAGACAAGGACGGATGGACCGCGCTGCACTGGGCTTCCTGGAG
The DNA here is from genome assembly GCF_002493465.1 of Akkermansia sp. UBA7090. NCBI lineage: Bacteria > Pseudomonadati > Verrucomicrobiota > Verrucomicrobiia > Verrucomicrobiales > Akkermansiaceae > Akkermansia > Akkermansia sp. UBA7090. Next base: position 37,313 of record NZ_DKYW01000031.1, on the reverse strand, counting down.
CGGGCTGGACCGCCTGTCCGACATGCTGATTGAAAGGAAAGCAGACATCAATAACCGGGAAGGCAACGGATTCACGCCTCTCATGCTGGCGGCTATGCGCGGCAATTTCCAGGTGGCGGCCCTGCTGCTGGAAAAAGGGGCGGACATGACCGCCGTCAACAAATTCGGCAAAAATGCCCTTCAACTGGCGGAAGAAGGGGCTCTCGCTTATCAATCCAGCTTTGACCTCACCAAGACGGAAGTTTCCAAAGCCCCGGTGGATTCCTTCATCCGCGCTTATGAAAAAGCCGTGGCCGGTCTGTCGCCCGCCCATGCGCCGGAATTCATGGAGGCCATGAAAAAAGCCGTGGGACGCCAGTCATTCGTGGAAACAGGGTATATTCTCCAGATCATCACGCGCTCCCTGAGCTCCAAAAACCTGCTCACGGAAGAACAGTCCGGAAAATTCCGGGAGGAAATCATCGGGACCATCGCGGGAAACTCCCGGATTATTGATGTCCGCGGCGTAGCCTTTGAACACACTGTGGATCTGCTCCGCAAAGCGGCGGGAAAATAACGGTCTTCCCTTCAGGGTTCAGACATCCGCCACTTTTGCTCTTGACCCCCTCACGCCTCCTTTCTAGGATTTGCGGCATACCATGGTCAGAGCATTGCGCACCGGCATCATGCTGTTTACCCTTCTGCTCGTCGTCATAGGCGGAACGGGGATGGTTTCCGTGTGCCCGTGCCATGAAGAAATCTTCATTTTTTCCTGTTCCTGTCATCAGGATGCCGCCCCCTGCGAAGGCCATGGGGACGATACATCCCACCCCAGTTCTTCCGCCCCTATGGCCGGGCATCTCTGCGAACACAGGCAGCTGGAGATTAGTGACCTGATGGTGCCTGTGCCTCATGCGCCTCTGCCCCAGCCTTACGTCATCTGGCAGACATTGCCGGATTTTCATCATCTGGCCCGCTCTCTTCTTCTCATAAGCCAAACATCGGATTCCGCAACGCCGGCTCCCCCTGACCCGTTCAGGAACACCGGGCCGGCGCATGAAGGCTTTCAACTTCCCCTGCTGATTTAACGGCTTCTTTCAGAAACGTCCCTGGAAGGCGTTTCCTGCGGTACGCTGCCTTTAATATGGCGTCCGCTTTATTTGTTTCCGCGGAGTTATTCGCCGCATTGTCCCAACCTGATCGAATCGAACTGCTTTTATTATCTTTTTCATCATGAAATCCACACCATTCTTCGCCGGGCTCAGCCTGACAGCCCTGCTCAGCTCATGCAGCGTCTACCACAGCGCGCCTATTGACCTGAACGCGGAGGAAGCCTCCTGGAAAGAGGCCTCCCGCGTAGATTCCCCTACCTCCATCACCCAGAACCAGGCCCGCCGGATCGGCCTGGTCATGAATCCGGATCTGAACAAAGCCCGGCTGAAACTGGCCTCCGGCAATGAAGTGGCCAGGCAATCGGGCTGGTGGAACGATCCCTCCTTTTCCTGGGGTATTGAACAAGTCCTCCAGGAAAATACGCTCAACATGTCCGGCAGCCTGGGCTTCACCATTCCCGTGACCGGCCTCCCCGCCCTGGAAAAAAAAGTGGCGGAACAATACAAAGAGGCTGATTTCTGGACTCTCCGCCAGGCGGAACTGGATTTTCTCAGTTCCCTGGACCAGGCATGGAGCAAATTGGCCGTTACCCGGCGCCGCAAGGCGGTCATCCGGGAGCGGCTGGATGCCATCCGGCAGGAAAACGGCATGATTGAACAGCTTATCGGCGCGGGGGAAGTGGATTTTTCCTCCCGGCAGGTAGCTTCCCAGCGCATGAATGACGCCATCCGGGAACTCCAGACCGTAACGGAAACGGAATTGGAGCAAAAGATGGAACTCGTCAAACTGATGGGGCTGCATCCTTCTGCGGTACGCAAACTCAGGGTCCTGACCAAACAGGGATTTCATCTGCCCGCCGCCGTGCCGGCTCCCGGCCCTTCAGCCTTGACCGCCTCTCCAAAAATCAAGGCCCAGCTGGCAGCCTACGCTACCACGGAAACATTATTCAAAACGGAAATCCGCCGGCAGTATCCGGAACTGGAACTCGGCCCCACTTTCACCCGCGATGACGGAGAAAAGGAAGTGGGCGGAGAAATAGGGTTCAATCTTCCTCTTTGGAACCGCAACCGCAAGGCTATCGCGGAAGCCCGCGGCACGCGGGACTTGTCCAGGCAGGAAACCATCCAGCTTTGGAAAACGGAATTATTCAACGCCCGCCAGCTTGACGCCAGCCAGCAGATGGCGCTCCGCCACTGCCGCACGGAACTTCAGCGCATGGAGGCCTTCGCCGCCTCCGTCCGGACTATGGAAAAGCTGCACGGCATTGGGGAAGCCTCCCTGCTGGAACTGGCGGAAAACCGCCACCAGCTTTACGAAAGCCGCCTGGCTTTTCTGGATAATCTGGACAAGCTGATGGCCATTCAGGCCCAGCTCCGTTACCTCACCCACGCCAACCTTTAATCCACATCAATCCTCCACCATCTTTAATGAACATGAAACATCTTTATTTTTCCATCATGTTGGGCCTGGCTCCTGTTTTCTGCCTCCATTCCGCACGCGGAGAACAAGCTGCCCCTGCGGAACACAAACACGGGGACGGCTCCGCCTGCACGGCGGAACACTGCCATGACGACCATCAGCACAAGGCAGGCGAAACCTGTACTCAAGGCCATGCCCATGAAGAACACAGGCATGCGGACGGAACCGTCTGCACAGGCGACCATGAACAGGAAGGCCACCAGCACGCGGAAGGAGAGGTCTGCACAGGCAGCCATGAACACGAGCACGAGGGGAAAAATTCCGGCCAACTGGGAGACATGATTCCCGTGCATGTGGATGAAAAAGCGCGCCATTCCCTGGACATGCGCTTTGAGAAAGTGGCGGAAGCCTCCCAAGGAGCGGCAAAAACCCTTCACGGGCAGATGGTCATCCCTCCCCATGCGGTGACCACATACGCCCTTCCCGCCGCAGGGCGCGTAACATTCAACGTCAAGTCCGCGCAACAGGTGCGCAAAGGGGAACTGCTGTACACGCTGGCTTCCCCGGATATTGTGGAAATGGAAGGGAACGCCGCCCAGGCGCAGGCTGCGCTGGACCGCGCCGCTGCGGAACTCAACACCCTCAGGGAACGCCGGGCCCAGTTGGAAAAAATCGGCACCCGCAACAGCGAACTGAATACTTCCATCCAATTCAAAGAGGCGGAAATCCACAGCCTCCGGGCCGCCCTGACCGCCAGCAACAATAAATTAAAACTGGTAATGGAATCCGGCGTATTGAAAAATAACCTGCTTTACATATACGCAGCGGCGGATGGTTCCGTCCAGTCCGTGAACATGACCCAGGGAGCCTGGGGAGAACAGGGCGCGCCCGCCCTCGTCATGACCAATAAAGGGGATCTGGAATTTTCCACGACCATTTATGGGGCGGATCCCGTCCATTACGCAAAAGCCCGGCTGGCCCTGACCAGCGGCAAAAATACGGAACTGCTGGACGGAACCCTGAGAGTAGCCGAACAGGTAGATCCCGCCACCCAGTCCCGGGCCCTGTATTTCACTCCGGGCCGCCTGCCGGAAGGGGCGCATGCCGGCCAACTGGCCCGGCTGGATTTGTATTCCGATGACGCCGCCGCGGAGGGCTTTATTCCCGTCCCCAACAGCGCCGTCGTCAAGGTAGGGGTGAACGACGTGGTTTTCATCAAGGCCGGGAACGACACATTTGTCATGAAAAAAGTGGAAACGCAGCCCTCCCGGCAGGGGAAAACGCCCGTCAGGGGGCTGATGCCGGGACAGACCATCGTCACCAAGGGAGGGTATGAATTGAAATACATCCTGCCCACCGGAGAGGCCGGAAGCAAAAAAGCTGCCGGACACTTCCACGCGGACGGCCAGTTCCATGAAGGAGAACACTAAACGATGTACAAAACGAAAGATTAAGGAACAAATACCACTAACGCCTTGGAACAGTCCCTTGAATCTCCGGTATTTAACGACAAGAATCCATGAACTTTCTAATTTCATTCTGCCTGAATAACAGGATCACCGTTATTCTGCTGACGATTGCGCTGGCAATCATCAGCATCTTCGTGGTGAAAAACATTCCCGTGGACGTATTCCCGGAACTGAAGGTTCCGCGTGTCACCATCCAGACGGAAGCCCCCGGACTTACTGCGGAAGAAGTGGAACAGTACATCACCATTCCCATTGAATCCGCCATGAACGGGACCGCCGGGGTCAAGGGCGTCCGCTCCTCCTCCGGCAGCGGCCTTTCCTTCGTATGGGTGGATTTCGACTGGGACAAAGATATCTACCAGGCCCGGCAGATTGTAACGGAACGCCTTGGAGCAGTCCGGGAATCCCTGCCGGAAGGAACATCCCCGGAACTGGCACCCATCGTCTCCATAACTGGGGAAATCATGCTCATCGCCCTGACGGGAGACAAGGACACCTCCAAGCTGGACATGCGACAACTGGCGGAATACAAGCTACGCACGCGCCTGCTGGCCATTCCCGGGGTGGGCCAGGTCACGGTGCTGGGCGGACGTCTGCCGGAATACCAGGTGATTTACGACCCCAATAAACTCAAACTGGCAGGGGTGGACCTTTCCAGCCTGAAAACGGCTGTTCAGGAATCCCAGTCCTCCGTCCCCGCAGGGTATCTGGAGGATGTGGCCGGGCAGGAACTCCCCATTCAGCAGGATACCCGCACCGCCAATATTGAACAGCTCAACCGCGCCCTGGTTCCGGATCATGCCTCCGGAATACTCCGGCTTCAGGATGTGGCGGAAGTCAAGATAGACGGTGCGCCGCGGCGGGGAGACGCCGGATTTATGGGGGAAGACGCTGTGGTGCTTTCCGTGCAGAAGGTGCCGGGAGCCAATACGCTGGCCCTGACGCAGGCCGTGGACGCAGCCGTCAGGGAATTCAGCCAAAGCCAGCTTCCCAAGGGAATGAAACTGCACACCACCGCCTATCGGCAGGCGGATTTCATAGAAATGTCCCTGGATAACGGCACGGAAACCCTCCTCATTGCCGGAGCGGTGGTCATGATCGTTATCTTCCTGACGCTGCTGAACCTGCGCACGGCCATCATCACGCTGATCTCCATGCCCCTGTCCATCCTGTTCGGAATGATGATGTTCCCCGTTTTCGGGCTGGCCATCAACATCATGACCCTGGGCGGCCTGGCCGTAGCCGTGGGAGACGTGGTGGACAACGCCATTATTTTCGTGGAAATAGCCTGGAGGCACCTGAACCGGAACGCCGCCCTGCCGAAAGATAAGCGCAAGAGCAAGTATGAAGTGCTGATGAACGCCAAGAGCGAAATCGTAGGCTCCATTTCCTTCTCTTCCGTCATCATCCTGCTGGTATTCACTCCGGTGCTCTTCCTGTCCGGTCTGGAAGGCCAGTTTTTCCGGCCGCTGGGAATCTCCTACATGCTAGCCCTGCTTTCTTCCCTTATTGTAGCTGTCACCATCACTCCGGTACTTTGTTACATATGGTTCAGGAAAAGCAAAAACGCCGCTACGCTGGAAAGCGGGGACTCCTTCAGCTCCCGCCTCATTAAGCGCATTTATACCCCCATTCTGGAATTCTGCCTGCGCTTTTCCAAAACGGTCTGCGCCATCATGGCAGCCATTACGCTGCTGGCCCTGTGGCTGGGGTCCACATTCGGCACCAGTTTCCTGCCGCCGTTCAACGAGGATTGCTACACAGTATTCGTCAGCACGGTGCCGGGCACTTCCCTGGATGAAACGGAACGTATCTCCCGGAAAGTCATGAAAGACATTGAACAGATTTCGGGGGTTCTCAGCGTCACCCAGCGCACGGGACGCGCGGAAAATGACGAACATGCGGAACCCGTCAGCGCCTCCGAACTGCTCGTGCGCGTGGATCTCAAGAAAGACCAGAAAGAATTGCGCGCCGCCATCAAGAAATGCATTGACGGCATTCCCGGCACCAGCTCCATGATCGGGTATCCGCTGGCCCATCGCATCAGTTCCGCTTTATCCGGCTCCAACTCGGAAATCGCCATCAACATTTACGGAACGGAGCTGCCCCAGCTCCGCCTGGCCGCCCGGAAAGCCAAGGAAATTCTGGAGAACATGCCGGAAGTGGCGGATGCGCGCGCCAACCGGGAAATTATGGTGGATACTATCCGCGTGCAGTACAATCAGGAAGCCCTGGCTTCCTACGGCCTGACCATGGCGAATGCTGCGGAACAGGTTTCCACGGCCATGAACGGACAAAAACTGGGAGAAGTCATCAAAAACCAGGACCATTGGAACATTGTGCTGCGCATTGATCCCAGACTTAAAACGTCCATGGAAGACGTCAAAAACCTGGAACTTATTTCCCCTAACAAAAAAACCGTGCGCCTGGACGACGTGGCGCAGGTGTACCGGGAGGAAGTTTCCAACCTCATCCTGAGGGACAACACCATGCGGAAAGCCATGATTTCCTGTAATCCCTCCCCCAATTCCAACCTGGGAGACCTCGCGAAGGCCTGTCGGGAACAATTGGACCCGGTCATGAATGCCATGGGCTGTACCGTGGACTATGACGGCACTATCAAAGCGCGGGAATCCGCCTCACAACGGCTTTACGCCCTGGGCGCCATCGTCATGGTGCTCATCGTTCTGCTTCTATCCTCCGCACTGGGAAGCGTCCGGCGCGCCATGCTGACCCTGGTGAACATACCGCTGTGCCTGGTGGGCGGCATCGTAGCCGTTTTCCTGGCCTCTCCCGGCACACTGGCCTCCCTGTTCGGGGAAGCCTATATCCCGCCCATTCTTTCCGTGGCTTCCATTGTGGGATTCGTGACCGTCATCGGCTTCGCCATCCGCAGCGGCCTGATTCTGCTCAACAGGTACCGGGCCCTGGAACATCAGGGAATGGAACCCGCGGAAGCCATACGGGAAGGTTCTCTGGAACGCGTGGTCCCCATCATCATGACTTCCCTGACTACCGTGCTGGGGCTGCTCCCGCTGATCTGGGCCATTGACCAGCCCGGAGGCGAACTGCTCGGCCCTCTGGCCGTCGTCCAGTTCGGCGGACTGGTGACGGCCACCATTCTGAACCTGCTCATCATTCCGGCCACAGCCAAACTCTTTTCCCGCTGGATTGCCTCCCGGCGGAAGGAATTGAAAGCCACCTCCTGATTCATTCAGGACTCCGGCGGCGGAACCGGGGAGGGGATAAGCCCCGGTTCCGCTTTTTACAACAACAGACATAACGAATCCTTGCCTTGCAGGCCAATAAGGAGCACACATGGAGGTTCAAGCTTCACCTTCATGCCCAAACGGAAATCCACCAGAGAGCACCTGCTCAATACGGGCGCCATGATCGTCGCGGAATCCGGGCTGCGCGCCCTCACCGTGCGCGGTCTGTCCCTGCGGGCCGGCACCAATACAGGAAGCTTTGTCTATCACTTCGGCAACCGGGAAGCTTTTCTGACCGAGCTTCTGGAACGCTGGTACGAACCTCTGTTCACCGGAATCAGAACCCACGCCAACATTCATCTTCCGGCCTTTGAAAAATTGGAAGCCATCTTGGGTGACGTCATGGAATTCCTGTTGCGTCACGGCCAGTTCATCGCCCAGCTGGTGCTGGATGCCCTGGCTGGGGAACGGGCAGCCATCCGTTTCATTTCAGGAATCCATACGCGCCATCCCCTCGTGCTGCTGGAAACCATACGGGAAGCCCAGCAGGAGGGATCCGTACTCATGGGAGACCCCATGAACATCCTCGTTTACCTTGCCTGCTGCGGAGGAGCCCCCTTTATTCTTTCCGGACAACTCCAAGTGCACGACCCGAAAGCGGCACGGCCCATTCTCGATTTGCTGGGGTCTCTCCTCAATGACCCGGAAAGCGCCAGGCAACGCATGACCTGGGCGCTCCGTGGCGTCCGGCTGGTTTGAGAATTCGTGCAAGGGAAGATCGGAAAACCGCATCACTCCCCAGACTCTCCCTGCCGGACAGAAATACCGCAGCCTTTACACGCATACCCCCTTCTTATCTCCGCCAGTGGGGGCGATGATGCGGACGGGGAGGCGGAGGCGGGGGATTATGGCGGCGCCAGTCATTGCGGTACCTGTCCTTGTCGCGGTCATGCTGGACAGCCGCTCCAATGGCGGCGCCGGCAGCCAGCGCCCCCACACCGATAGCGGCGGCTCCGCCGGGCGTTACGGAGCTGTTCCCATAGCTGTCCGTCGTGCAGGACGGCATGAAAGAAAGCGCCATTCCCGCCAGTGGAAGAAGCCAGAATGATTTGATATGCTTGTTCATGGAATGAAAAATACTGGTTAATACCGGTGACCCGGTTACATCCGGTAAGCGTGGAATCCCCTTATCATTTGTTTAAATATGTCACGGTCCGGAACGGAATTTCCGGAACCACAACAGTTAAGCGCACAGCGGACTTTTCATTACCCTCTGTTCCGGCGTTCCTGAATACGGAAATCCGCATGCACTGCAAAAAAACAGACATGCGGATGAGAAAAACGTTCATCTTCCAGAAAACTTCGGAAACGTCCGTAGGCTTATTTCTGTTCTACCACAGGCTCAATACGAACGGGGCTCTGAATATCAAACAGGCTCTTGCGCAACAGGTAGCCTCCGCTTTGCAGGGCAAATGCACTGGACGGGAATTTTTCCGCCAGTTCACGGTAAAAAGCGCCTGCGGCGGCATTGTCTTTCTTAGCCCGGGCAATGTCCCCCAGGCACATGGTGGCAAAACCGGAGAAAGTGGGATCTCCAGCATCCACCACGGAACGGAACAGCCCTTCCGCCTCATTCGCTTTCCCCCGGTTCATCAGGCGGCATGCCAGGGTAACGGACGCCTGGGCTTTCCATTCCTCCGTGGGAGCGGAATCAATAAAAGCTTTCATTTTGGCCACGCCTTCATCCTCCTTGCCAGCGTTCCACAGGGCAACGGCCTGAAGATAAGAGGCGGTGACGGCGGCGCGGGAACTGTCAAAATCAGCTACCACCTGCTGAAGCCCCTGTTCGTTCAAGGAAATTTCCCCGGTTGCCGGGGATTCCGGCATAGCGGCCACCAGAGCGGCGCCAGCCTTTCTTTCCATGGAGTCCTGTACGCCATTATAAATAATCCATCCGGCGGCTCCAAGGACGCATAGCAATACAACCAGCGCAACCTTGCCGTAATGTTCATCCAAAAACTGTTCGTGCCTGGACGGACCGACGGAAATCTCCGCAAACGCGCTTCCGTCGCCCATCGGCATATTGTCCATGGCCCGTTTAATATCCTTGATATCCATAATATGTTGAAGAGGTTTCTACCGTGTTGTCCCAGCCAAATCAATCAGCTTTTTACTTATCTTCGCCATGTTCCAGAAGCTGGAGGGAATCCTTCAGGCCCAGATTCCTGTAGATTTCCCGCGTAGCCCGGCTCTGGTTAAGCGTATAAAAATGAATGCCGTCCACGTCGGAATCCAGCAGCTCGGCGCACTGGCTGGAGGCATACTGAATGCCTACCTCCTGAATAGCGTCCGGATTGGAACCCGCACGCTTCAGCGCCTTGAGCAGTCTGGCCGGGAAACAGGTGCCTCCGGAAAGCTCTGCCATGCGGTTCATGCCGGACAGGCTGGTCACAGGCATGATTCCCGCCAGGATGGGCACCTTGATGCCGGCCAGCAGACAGCGTTCCCGGTAATCCAGAAAAGAATGATTGTCAAAAAACAGCTGGGTACAGATATAATCCGCGCCGGCATCCACTTTGGCTTTCAGGAAATCCATCTCGCGCAAGCGGTTAGGAGTAGCCGGATGACCTTCCGGGAAACCGGCCACGCCTATGGCGAATCCCTCCGGATCCGGATGGCGGCCGGATTCATTATACCCACGGATGAAAGCCACCAGATCCGCCGCATGGCGGAAAGCATCCGCATCACGGTTGTAATCCTCCGCTCCCCGGGGAGGGTCTCCCCGGAGTGCAAGAACGGCCCGCACTCCTGCCCGGGCGTATTGATCCAGAATATTCCATACCTCCTCCCGGCTATGGCCTACGCAGGTGAGGTGGGGTACCGTAGGAATACGGGATTCATGCTGGATGCGCAGCACCACCTCGCGGGTAAGCTCGCGGGTGGAGCCTCCTGCGCCGTACGTCACGCTGACGAAGCTGGGGCGGTAAGGCTCCAGTTCACGAATGGTCTGGTACAAGGCCGACGCAGCCTGCTCGTTTTTGGGCGGGAAAAATTCAAAGGACAGGCTGGGACCGGCTCCCGATTGCAATCTTTCTCTCAGGTGCACTTCTCTTTATGCTTGGCTTGACTGGATATGGGGCCGCATCACGGCTCCATGGGAATCATCACCGGTTTGGGAGCTTCCACGGGAACGGGGGAAGGGGACGCGGACTTGTTTTCTTCCGTCATGTTTTCCTGCCAGCTTGCAGGCGGAACAATGACTTCATCCCCCGGCTTGATGGGTTCCTTGTCATTATGATCAAAAAGCGTATTACGCTTCACGTAGGACTGGAACACCTTCCCGTCCGGGTCAACCCCGTCGATAATCAGGGAGACGAAAATGCTTCCGCGCCTGCGGATGCCCAGTTCCTGCCCCACTTTCAGGTCGGGCTGGCCGATGGACTGGAACAGAACCAGGTTAGCGTCACGGTAGTATTCCGTCACACGGCCCACCTGCTCCGCATCCTTGATTTCATTAAGCCATTGCAGCCGGGGATCTCCCTTCTCCATGCTCTGGCGTTCCAACAAATCGCGTTCTTCCTCCGCCAGGGCATGGCGCTTCTTCAGTTCTTCATTCTCCTTCTTCATCCGTTCCAGCTCCGCCGAGACATGAGCCAGCTCCTCACTCACCACGGGGTCCGCCACCACCACCGGCTGAACGGCGGAGGCAGGAGCCTGCGTGGGCATCGGAAGATAAGGGGAGGGATTGGCCGGCGCCGGAGCGGAGGCCATCTGCTGCTGTTGCTGAATCACATCCATCCTTGAAGAAATATTCACATAAATCATTCCTAGAACAGCCAGCACCACCACCAGAAACGCCAGGATAAGAATGCGGAAATTGCTCATGTCGTCAAACGGTAGAGAAATTATTAAATATCGTTAATAGGAATAATTAAGATAGAACTGGAATTGGCCCCCGCGGTCAATGGCGTTGTTCTTCTGAATCGGAATGGCATAGTCCACTGCCAGCGGGCCGATGGGCAGGTTCAAGCGCAGGCCGATCCCGTAGTCGGAAACTATTTTGGACGTGCTGAAGTCAAAGGAGTCCCCGTTGACAAAGCCGATGTCATAAAACACCGCGACGCGCACTTCTTCAATCACGGGAATGGAATATTCAAACTGGCAGAAGAAGGAGGAACGGCCGCCCATCGTTTCATCACCGCTCAGGGCGGGATCGTACGGCGCCACGTCCCGGAAACGGAAACCACGCATGTTGTACGGCCCGCCGAGGTAGAGGCGCTCAAAAATGGGTACATCGTGGCTGCCATAGGAATCCACGGTAGCCGCACCGGCATTGATGCTGAAAATGGTGTCTCCGCGCAAATTCCAGTAATAGGAGCCATTCACGCCGAAGTTGTATGTATGCACATCGCCGCCCAGGCCGGAATAACCGGCCAGTACTTCAAATTTGCCTCCCTTGCGGGGGAAAATCTGCGCGTCTCGGGTATCAATGGTGTAGGAAAGCTCCACATGGCTGCGCAGGTAATCTCCGTCCTGTTGCCAGAAGAAGATAGGGGCGTTCCCCTCGGCGTCAATACGGTACTGTTCCAGACGGTATTCCAGCTTCACGTAATCCAACTCCCCGATCGGTTTGCGGAGGGAAATGGCAAAGCCATAGTTCTGCTGGTCGTAATAATCGGAAAAATATGAGGAATTGCTGTAAAAAATTTCCGTCCCGAAGGCCAGCTTGCGGTGCAGGAACCACGGATCCACCCAGGAGATGCTGGCATCCTGCGTTTCAAAACCGACGCGGGCGTTAATCGCGAAACGCTGGCCGCCGCCCACGAAAGAGGACCAGTCATACATGTCAAAGTTGGACTGGGTGATGCCAGCGAACAGATAAACGCTTTCAATAGAGGAAAATGCCACGCCGATATTCAGGGACCCCGTACGTTTTTCCGCCACCTCGATATTGATATCACGGTAGCCGGGCCGCGTGGACCCCACCTGGGCCACGTCCACCATGTCAAAATAGTTCAGGTTCTGGAGACGCTTCTGGGCGGTATCCAGATCCACGGCGTTCATGGGGTCATTGGACTGGAGGGGAAGTTCCTGGCGGATAACGTAATCCTTTGTGCGGTTATTCCCGGTCAGGCGGATGTTGCCTACGCGGTAGGGATTGCCTTCCGTCACATGGTACACGATGTTGATCTGACCGTACCCTGTTTTGGGATCAACGCCCACTTCCTGAATGTCCGGACGCACGGAGGCGTCCGCATACCCCCGGGAACCGTAATAACGGCGGATCATCGTCACGTCGTCGGCCACTTTCTGGGCGGAATAGGTATCTCCGTTATACATGCTCAGGCCGGGAATCAGTTCCTGGGCCGTAAACACCTTGGTGGGACCGAAGGCAACCTGGTTAACCTTGTAGCGGCGCCCCTCGGTAAGGGTAATTTTCATGATCAGCTTTTGCTCATTGCCCTTGCCGGCGTCGAAATATTCCACCTTGTCCAGCTTGACGCGCAAGTAACCTTTATTGCGGTAATAAGTCACCAATTCCGCCAGATCGTCCTCTACCTGCTCACGGTCAATGCGTCCGGACTTGGTAATCCAGGTCAGCCAGCCCTTCTCCTTGGTTTTCATCACCTGTCGAAGATCCTTGGCGCTGATGTGTTCATTGCCCACAAAGTCAATCTTGATAATATTGGCCTTTTTCCCTTCGTTGATATCGAAGACCACATCCACAAAGCCGGGCCGTTCCGTTTTCTGGTAAAAATAGGAAACGCGTACATCCGGATACCGGGCTTCCTGATAGTAAGTGCGCAGCTTGGCAATAGCGCTGCTCAGGGCCTTATCGCTGAGAGCTTCCCCCCCCTTCAGCCCGCATTCCTCGGAGAGGTCCCTGTTGTCAAACGCGGTATTGCCGCGGAACCCCACGCCGCCCAGCAGATTCTGGGCAGCCATTTCAAACACCACCGACACGCCGTCGCCGGAAGGCTCCACGGCCACCGTTGTATTGCCGCCTACCAGACCGCTTTCCAACAGCCGTTCCAAGTCCTTGTTAACCACTTCCGGGGAATAACTGGTGCCCGGCTGCGTAGCCAGCAAATTTTTCAGACGGTCTTCGGACACGGTCTTGCCGGTGCTTCTGTACCGCACGGAAACGCTTTTCACAGGCCGCCCCTCATACGCCTGGTCGCCGGGAAGAAGCCCCGTGCCCGGCCCCAGTTCCCGCATTACCTGTTCCGGAGTCATCACGGAACCATAGCCGCCTCTGTTAAGGGAAGTTTCATCCTGGGCCAAAACAGCCGAACATGCTATCAAGGGAAAGGAAACACACAAAAAAACGGGACGAATCATGAGAGCTGAACTTAATGCTTGGGATATAAAGGACTTTTCCTCTTGCATAGTCAAGACGTGATTCCGCGTAGAACACAGTTGTAGCGCGCCTCTTTACGCCGCATGCGCGTGCGCGCTTAAGGACGAAGCAGCCTTCGCATTTGCGGAGGTCCATGCTCTTTACGCCGCATGCGCGTGCGCGCTTAAGGGGGCAATTGTGTCATTCCCGTGCAATAGCTTGCACTCCAGATACGCTCTCATTAAAGTCATTGCCGCTCGTGTTTTGACCGCTGCCGCCATCCCGGAGCCGAAACAGAACCATTTTCTATTAACACTGACCGTATTATTTATGGAAATCAACGTTGATATTCAACCGGACTGCACAGCCACGCTGAAAGCTTCCATCCCCGCAGAAACCACGTCTGCGCGCCGCGCCTCCATTGTGGATTCCTACGCCGCCAAAGCCAAGCTTCCCGGCTTCCGCCCCGGCAAAACCCCCAAGTCCATCATTGAAAAGCGCTTCAAGAAAGAAATTGAAGAAGAACTGCTGGATACCCTTTTTGAAACGGCCTGCTCCGCCGCTCTGGAAGAAAACCCCAAATTGAAAGTGCTCAACTTTGGAAAGCCGGAACATTCCCTGGACGACCAGGGCAACTACGCCGCTACCAGCACGATGACCGTGGTTCCCGAATTTGAATTGCCGGAATACAAAGGCATCGAAGTCAAGGTCCCCTCTTCCGAAGTAACGGAAGCAGACGTAGAGGAAGCGCTGAACTCCCTGGCTGAACAAATCGCGGAATTCACCCCCGTGCACCGCGCCGCCAAAAAAGACGACGTAGCGATCATCGACTTCAAAACCACGTTGGACGGCAAGCCCGTAGCGGAAGCCGTAGGCAAACCCGTAGGCTTCCTGGAAGGCCGTGACGGCCAGTGGATGAAGGTGGAAGACGATCAATTCCTGCCCGGCTTCGCCTCTGCCCTGGAAGGCCTGAATGCCGGTGACAGCAAGGATATCACCGTCACCATTCCGGATACCTTCCCAATTACGGAACTGCGCGGCAAGGAACTCGTCTTCCATGCCACGGTGAAAGAAGTACGTGAAAAACAGCTTCCGGTCATGGATGACGCCTTTGCGGAAAAAGTGCTTCCCGGCAAAAACCTGGAAGAATTGAAAACCGCCCTGAAGGAAAACCTGGCCCAGCGCAAAGCCATGCAAATTGATGAAGCCAAAGCCGATCAGATCACGGAAAAGCTGGCGGACATGCTTGACTTCAATCTTCCGGAAGCCGTCGTAGAACGCGAAGTGTACGGCATCCTCCAGCAGAAAATGCAGCAGGCCATGTACAGCGGAAACGCCCCGGCGGACATGGATAAATTTGTTGAGGAAGCCCGGGAAGAAGCCAGACAGGAGGCCAAGCGCAACCTCAAGGTCTTCTTCATGCTTCAGGAAGTGGCCCAGGTGGAAAAAATTGCCGTCACGGAAATGGAGCTTTACAACGAAGTGGCCCGCCAGGCCCGCCAGCAGAAAAAGAATCTCAAATCCTACATCCGCGAACTTCAGCGCGAAGGCCGCGTGCATGGCATCAGAATGAGCCTGCTGACAGCCAAGGTTCTGGACTTCCTGACAAAAGAGGCCAAAGTAACGGTAGACGAGCAGTAACCCCTCCTCTGCACAAAACACCTTATCAGGGGGAGTTGGCGCGCACATGCCCGACTCCCCCGTTTTGCGTCCTGCAGACGGGTAACGTACATTGAAAAAACAATATCCTATCTTCCATCAACATGTTTCAAGACCAATCTTCCAAATCAAGTCCCGCAAACTCCTACTATGTGCCCATGGTGGTGGAGCAGGACGGCCGCGGCGAACGCGCTTTTGACATTTACTCCCGCCTCCTGAAAGACCGCGTTATCTTCATCGGCTCCGCTATTGACGACGATGTGGCGAATTCCGTCATTGCCCAGCTCCTGTTCCTTCAGATGGCTGATCCGAAAAAGGACATCCACGTTTACATCAACTCCCCCGGAGGGTCCGTCACGGCGGGTCTCGCGATTTACGACACGATGCAATTCGTCTCTTGCGACGTAAACACGTATTGCCTGGGCATAGCAGCCTCCATGGGCTCCGTGCTTCTGGCCGCGGGAGCTCCCGGCAAACGCTTCTGCCTGCCGAACTCCCACGTAATGATTCACCAGGTTTCCGGCGGCGCCCAGGGCACCGCTTCAGATGTGGAACGCACCATCGGCTTCATGTTCAACCTCAAAAAACGTCTCAACGGCATTCTGGCCAAACACACCGGCAAAACCGAAAAACAGATTGAAAAGGATGCCGACCGCGACAACTACATGACTGCTGAGGAAGCCGTGGCCTACGGCCTGGTGGATAAAGTTCTGACGCACCATTCCAACGACCAGGACGACAAGAAAAAAGCCAAGGCCTGATCCCTCCCTCCGCCATTTCTCTCTACCTGAACAACCATGTCCGGTTCCACTCATCATCTTCCTGCCTGTTCCTGCTGCGGCAAGCCCGGGAACAAGGTGGACAAGCTCATTCAGATTGCGGAAGACTTTTACATCTGCAACAATTGCGTTGAAATTTGCGTCAACATGATTGTGAAGGACACAGGCCTTCCTATGGCAGCCCGCTTCATCCGCGGCATCCTGAATATGGAGCCCTCCGCCTATGCCATGTGCCAGGCGGAAGCCCGCAAGGAGGCAGCTGCAGACATGCTCAGGGAAACGGCGGCCGGACCGGCCGCCTACGAAGGCCCGCTGCCTACGCCGGAAGAAATGTGCGCCACGCTCAACCAGTATGTCATCGGGCAGGACTATGCCAAGAAAGTGCTTTCCGTAGCCGTGTACAACCACTACATGCGCCTGCGCCAAAGTGCCGTCATGCTGGAAGACAAATCCCTGGACGATGTGGAGATTGAAAAATCCAACATCCTGCTGGCCGGCCCCACCGGCTCCGGGAAAACCCTGCTGGCGAAAACGCTGGCGAAAATGCTCAACGTCCCGTTCTGCATTGTGGACGCCACCACGCTGACGGAAGCCGGTTACGTGGGGGAAGATGTGGAAAACATCATCCTGCGCCTGCTCCAGGCTGCCAACTTTGACGTAGCGAAAGCGGAACAGGGCATCATCTATGTGGATGAAATCGACAAAATCGGCCGTAAAACCCAGAATGTCTCCGTTACGAGAGACGTCTCCGGGGAAGGCGTGCAGCAGGCTTTGCTGAAAATCATTGAAGGCACTGTTTGCAACGTTCCGCCCACCGGAGGCCGCAAGCACCCGCAACAGGAATACATCCGCGTCAACACGGAAAAAATCCTCTTCATTGTCGGCGGCGCTTTCGTCGGTCTGGAAGACATCATCCGCAAACGTCTCGGCGCCACCCAAATGGGATTCGGAGCCATCACGGAACAACGCGACCGCAAGGAATACTCGGAAGAGGAAATACTGGCGCAGGCCATGCCGGAAGATCTCTTCTCCTTCGGCATGATTCCGGAATTCGTAGGCCGTCTGCCCATCTTCTGCCCGCTCTCCAAACTGGATGAAAGCCAGCTCGTCCGCCTGCTTACGGAACCCAAAAACGCCCTGGTCAAGCAATATTCCAAACTGCTCGCCATGTACGGCGCCAAACTGGACGTGCAGCCGGACGCCCTGAAAGCCATGGCTGCCGAAGCCATGGAACGCGGCACGGGTGCCCGCGCTCTGCGTTCCATCTTTGAAACTCTTATGCTGGACGTCATGTACAAGGTGCCCAGCATGAAAAATGCGGATTCCGTCACCATCACCCGGGAAACGGTTACCGGCAGCAAACCGGCTCAAATCCACCAGGCCTCCTAACCCCCCTGCTCTTCCTTCATGCCGGAATCCCTTACCGTTCTGGGAATAGAATCCTCCTGTGATGAAACGGCGGTCGCCATCCTGCGCTCTGCCGGAGAGGAAAAAGCGCCGGAAATACTCTCTTCCGTCATCTCCTCCCAAATTGCCATTCACCGCCAGCACGGCGGCGTAGTCCCGGAACTGGCTTCCCGCAACCATTCAGCGGACCTTCCCGGAATCATCCGTACCGCGTGCCGCGAAGCCGGAACAGCTCCTGCGGACATTGACGTTTTCGGCGCCACGGGTGGCCCCGGCCTGGTAGCTGCGCTCCTGGTAGGCAACAGCACGGCCAAGGCTCTTGCTCTGGCGGCAGGCAAGCCCTTCGTCTCCGTCAATCATCTGGAAGGCCATCTGCTCTCCCCCTTCCTCAAACGCCCCGGCGGTCCCGTTCCCCATCTGGGCATGGTCGTTTCCGGCGGCCACACCCTCTTTGTGGACGTGCGCGGCGTAGGGAACTACCGTCTGCTGGGCCGTTCTTTAGACGACGCAGCAGGGGAAGCCTTTGACAAGGTAGGCAAAATGCTCGGCCTTCCCTATCCCGGAGGGCCGGAAATCGACCGCCTGGCGGCGGAAGGCGATCCGGAAGCCTTTTCTTTCCCCCGGGCCCTGATGAAAGAACATACAGTCAACGTATCTTTCTCAGGCCTGAAAACGGCCGTTCTCTACACATTGCCCAAAATTACGAAAACCGGCGATCCTCACGACCTGCCCCGGCAAACTCTGCACGACCTCTGCGCTTCCTTCCAGCGGGCCGTGACGGACGTCCTGATTCACAAGGCTCTGAAAGCTCTGCGCGCCTCCGGTCACCGCACCCTTGCCGTCTCCGGGGGCGTCTCCTGCAACAGGGAGCTGCGTTCCCGCCTGAAAACCGCCTGCGACCGCGAAAAAGTGGAACTGGTCCTCCCGGACTTCGACTTGACGACGGATAATGCCGCCATGATCGCTTATGTCACCTGTCTCAAAGCCCGCAGGGGATTGTTCCACTCTCTGGATGAAGACGTTGACCCCAATCTTAAATTGACGGAAGATCTAAACAGATCCAAATATTCAACGCATTCCTGATAAATACATTATACATGGGCGCCCTGCATTCGCAGCATTAAACTGAAAAAATGTTCATGTTTTCATTGACATCCCGCATCTAAAAACGTAACATAGCGTCCGCTTTTCGTCAGGCAACACGGGAGGATGCTATTTATCCGCTAGAACCGCAGGTTTGGGCGGATTTACGACTTCTCTAGGAGCAGCGAAAAGCGGAAGAAGTCTATGCTTCTGTAGCTCAGGGGTAGAGCGCATCCTTGGTAAGGATGAGGTCGCGGGTTCAATTCCCGCCAGAAGCTCCATCTTCAAGCTAGACCCATAGCAGCCCAAACCTAAACATAATATTATGGCTAAAGAGCAATTCCAGCGCAACAAGCCCCACGTGAACGTGGGCACCATCGGTCACGTTGACCACGGCAAAACCTCCCTTACCGCCGCCATTACTTCAGTGCTCGCTAAGAAGGGTTTCGCCGAAGCACGCGGCTATGACCAGATTGATGCCGCCCCCGAAGAACGCGAACGCGGCATTACCATCTCCACGGCTCACGTTGAATATGAAACGGAAAACCGTCACTATGCCCACGTTGACTGCCCCGGACACGCCGACTATGTGAAAAACATGATCACCGGCGCCGCTCAGATGGACGGTGCTATCCTCGTGGTTGCCGCCTCCGACGGCCCGATGCCGCAGACCCGTGAACACATCCTTCTTGCCCGCCAGGTGGGCGTTCCCGCCATTGTCGTTTACATGAACAAGTGCGACCTGGTTGACGATCCCGACCTGCTCGAACTCGTGGAAATGGAAATCCGCGAACTTCTCAACGAATACGAATTCCCGGGCGACGACACCCCCATCATCAAGGGTTCCGCCGTTAAGGCTCTGGAAGGCGACGCCGCCGCCGAAGACTCCATCATGGAACTTATGGCTGCCGTTGACTCCTACATCCCCCAGCCCGAACGCCCCGTGGACCAGCCCTTCCTCATGCCTGTGGAAGACGTATTCTCCATCTCCGGCCGCGGCACCGTGGCTACCGGCCGTATCGAACGCGGCGTCATCAAGAAGATGGAAGAAGTGGAAATCATCGGCATCAAGGACACCCAGAAGACCGCCGTTACGGACATCGAAATGTTCCGCAAGCTGCTTGACGAAGGTCAGGCCGGTGACAACGTTGGCCTGCTTCTCCGCGGTTTGAAGAAGGAAGACATCGAACGCGGCCAGGTAATCATCAAGCCCGGCACCGTGAAGCCCCACAAGAACTTCAAGGCTGAAGTTTACGTCCTGACCAAGGAAGAAGGCGGCCGTCACACTCCGTTCTTCAACAACTACCGCCCGCAGTTCTACTTCCGCACGACGGACGTGACCGGTTGCTGCACCCTTCCCGAAGGCGTGGAAATGGTGATGCCCGGCGACAACGTCAACCTGGAAGTCCAGCTCATCACTCCGATCGCTATGGAAAAGGCCATGCGATTCGCTATCCGCGAAGGCGGCCGCACCGTGGGTGCTGGTCGTATCAGCGAAATCCTTGACTAAGTTCCTCAGGAACTGTAGAGGAATCTACATCAGGTTTAATGAGGGGGCCTCCCCGCAGGCCCCCTCATTTCCCACGAAAGAAGAGACTTCAACAGGTCAGTAGTTCAATTGGTAGAGCGTTGGTCTCCAAAACCAAAAGTTGGGGGTTCGAGTCCCTCCTGACCTGCCACTTCTTTCCAAATACACCACCCCACCTTGAAGCATGTTTCGCAAGATTTCTCAATTCATCGCCGAAGTTAAAGGCGAACTTAAGAAGACGACCTGGCCCTGGGAAAGCGACCCCAAGGTGAAAGGTTTCAAAAAATTCCGCGAACTCTGGGGTTCCACTCTCGTCGTACTGATTGCCATGGTCTTCCTTGGCGCGTTTGTTGCATCGTTCGACATCTTCCTTCACAGCGTGGTCAACTACCTCATCCAGTTGGCAATCTAGTTTTACTCTCCCCCACTTTTTCTCCGATCATGCCCAGTACCCCAGAGCCCCACGAACAATGGTATGTCCTTCATGTCCTCTCCGGGCAGGAAAACAGTGTTCGTGACCGCATTATCCGCAAGGCGAAGGACGCCGAACTTTCCGACTTCATTTACCGGGTGGAAGTCCCCACGGAACTCATTTCCGAAGTGCGGAACGGCAAAAAAACAGAACGCCACAGCAAACTCTTTCCCGGGTACGTTTATGCCAACATGTACTTGCTGGAAGCGGACGGCACCCTGAACAAGGATCTTTGGTACTTCATCCAGCAAATTGACGGCGTCATCAGCATCGCCGGTTCCCGCAACGCCCCCCTCCCCATGCGCAAGCGCGAGGTGGAAGATCTTCTGCCCCTGCTGGATGCGGAAGCCGTCGCCGCCCGTCCCAAGGTGGAATTCGCCGTCGGCGACCCTGTGCGCGTATGCGAAGGACCGTTCCAGAGCCAGGAAGGCACCATCGAAGAAATCGACCCGGAAAAAGGCAAATTGCGCGTCAGCGTTTCTATTTTTGGCCGCGCCACGCCTGTGGATCTGGAATACTGGCAGGTGGAAAAAGCCTGAGTCTTTTTCTCCCCCCTCTCATCAGTTCTCTTCCCGTTTATTTTCTCCGCTAACAAAGCAAAACCATGGCAAAAGAAATAACCAAAATCATCAAGCTCCAGATCAATGCCGGAGCCGCTAACCCCTCCCCGCCCGTGGGTCCGGCACTTGGTCAGGCCGGTGTAAACATCATGGCATTCTGCAAGGAGTTCAACGCCGCCACGCAAAAGCAGGCCGGCGATCTCCTGCCGACCGTCATCACGGTTTACAAGGACAAATCATTTTCTTTCATCACCAAGCAGCCCCCGGGCAGCGTGCTTCTCAAGAAAGCCGCAGGCATCGCCTCCGGCTCCGGCGAACCGAATAAAAAGAAAGTCGCCACTCTTTCCAAGGCCAAGCTGATGGAAGTCGTCAACACCAAACTCCCTGACCTCAACACGAAAGACCCCGAACGCGCCGCCCGCATTCTTGCTGGCCAGGCTCGTCAGATGGGCATTGAAGTTGAAGGTATGTAACACTCACCGCAGGAGGATTAAACCAATCCGAACGCACTGCCAAATACACACATGTCTACCAAACGCAGCAAGCGATATCAAGAAGCAGCCAAGCTTGTTACTCCTAACAAGAACTACAGCATCACGGAAGCCGTGGAAACCATGAAATCCTTCCCGGCGCCGAAATTCGACCCGACTGTCACCGTCTCTTTCCACCTGACTGTGGACCCCCGCAAATCCGACCAGATGGTTCGCGGCAGCGTTTCCCTGCCTAACGGCACGGGTAAAAACGTTCGCGTCCTCGTCTTTGCCCAGGGCGATGCCGCCAAGGCCGCTCAGGAAGCCGGAGCCGAATTCGTGGGGTTTGAAGACCTCATCAAAAAAGTCCAGGAAGGATTCGTTGACTTTGATACGGCCATTGCCACCCCCGACGCCATGACGGAGGTACGCAAGGTTGCCCGTGTGCTGGGTCCGCGCGGCCTGATGCCCAACCCGAAAACCGGTACCGTCACGGATGATACGGCCAAAGCTGTGAAGGAAGTGAAGGCCGGCCGCGTTGACTACAAGGTTGACAAGAACGCCAATATCTCCGCCGCTGTAGGCAAGCTGTCTTTCTCCAACGAAAGCATCGCCGAAAACATCGCTGCCCTGATTGATTCCGTCGTCAAGGCCCGCCCGGCTTCCGCCAAGGGCGCCTACATTGAATCCGTCACCGTTTCATGCGCCATGTGCCCCGGTCTGCCGGTTGACACCGCTTCCATCGCCAAACTGTAACCCGAACCGATTTAGCACACCATGAATCCTGACAAGCGTATCATCATTGACGACCTGACCGCTCGCGTCAACGCCTCCCCGTTCCTGATCGTCGTGGACTACACCTCGATCACCGTGCCTGAGTTCACCAACCTGCGTTCCGCCCTGGCCGCCTGCGGCGCCCAGTGCCACGTAGCCAAGAACAACTTCATGCGCACGGCTCTGACGGATGCCGGCCTTCCCGACATCGGGGAACATCTCGTCGGCCAGACCGCTTTCGTGACCGGCGCATCCGACGTAGCAGGCGCCGCCAAGGCCATCAACACCTTCGCCAAGGCTTCCAAAAAAGCCGAATACAAGGTGGCGATCCTGGACGGAGCCATTCTTTCCGCGGACGAAATCCGCGCCATCGGCGAACTGCCTCCCCGCGACCAGCTGCTTGCCAAACTCCTTGGCACCATCAACGCGGCCGGTTCCGCTCTTGCCCGAGTTATTCAGGCATATGTGGACAAAGAAAACGGCGGCAGCGAAGAACCCGCCGCCTAATACCAACCCCTTGACCGGACGGTCCGGTTGCACTCTAGCCAAATGTGTGAAAACCGGACCCGACTCTCCTACAGGTTCCTTGTCGGAACTCCGGCCGGAGAACTGAAATGCCAAGTTGGCTCTTGGCGCGACTCGAAACCAAACTAGAAAATAATACAATGGCTGATATTAACAAAATCGCTGAAGAACTCGGCACCCTTACCATCTTGGAAGCTGCCGACCTCGTCAAGCTCCTGGAAGAAAAGTGGGGCGTTTCCGCCGCTGCTCCCGTAGCCGCCGCCGGCGCTGCCGCCGCTCCTGCCGAAGCTGAAGAAGAAAAGACCGAATTCAACGTCGTCCTGACGGAAGCCGGCGCCAACAAGATCGCCGTCATTAAGGCCGTCCGCGAAGTGAAGGCCGGTCTCGGCCTGGTGGACGCCAAGAAACTGGTTGAAGGCACTCCCGCCGTCATCCTGGAAGCCGTCTCCAAGGACGAAGCCAACGCTGCCAAGGCCAAGCTGGAAGAAGCCGGCGCCAAGGTGGACGTCAAGTAAGCTTTTTACTTCCCGCGCAACAGGAGAAAAGCCGTTTTTCTCCTGTTGCGCTTCCTCGTCTTCACATCCCGCGTGATCGACTAGAGGCTTTTTATCCCGTAAAACGCTTCCAGTCGGTTCCGCCCTTCAGGGAAAGGACCGCCCAGCCCAGCATCCGGGTTCTTCAGGATGCAAACCATAACATCTCCGCCACAGCAGCCCATGTCAAAGCGACTCTACTTCGGGAATATCAAGGAAGTCATCGAACCTCCGAACCTTATTGAGATCCAACTTCAATCATACTTCGATTTTCTACAACAGGACACGCCGGCCGCGGCCAGGAAAAACATCGGGTTACAAGGCGTTCTGAAGGAAATCTTTCCTATCAAGAGCTATGACGAAAACATTGAGCTCGACTTCGTCTCCTACGACATTGAACAGCCGAAGATGAGCGATTACGAGGCCATCCGCGCGGGGGAAACCTACAGCGCCGCCCTTCAGGTCACCTTCAAGCTCAAATCCGACAACGAGTCCAAGGAAGAAACGGTTTATATGGGGGAACTCCCCATGATGACCAACCGCGGCACCTTTGTCATCAACGGCGCCGAACGCGTCATCGTGTCCCAGCTTCACCGTTCCCCGGGCATTTGCTTTGAAAGCGCCCAGCACCTGAACGGGAAACTGCTTCACTCCTTCCGCATCATCCCGGACCGGGGCTCCTGGCTGGAGGTTCAGTTTGACACCAATGACCTGCTCTACGTTTACCTTGACCGCCGCCGCCGCCGCCGCAAGTTCCTTGCGACGACGTTTATGCGTTACCTGGGTTTCAAAACGGACCGTGACATCGTCAGCCAGTTCTACAACATCCGCACGCTTCCCCTGAGCGAAGACATGACGGAAGAAGATCTGCACAACCTCGTGGCTGTAGACACGATCAAGGATAAGGATCTGGTTCTTGCCAAGGCTTTCGAACAGCTCAACATGGGTGTGGTTCGCCAGCTCCTCCAGTTCGGCATCAAGAAAATCGACGTCATTGACCAGAGCGAGGACGACGTGCTGATCAAAACCCTGAAAAAGGATCCCGCTCACGACGAAGAATCCGCCCTCAAGGAAATCTACAAACGGCTGCGGCCCGGAGACCCCGCTACGGCGGCTCAGGCGCGCACCCTGCTCAAGAGGCTTTTTGACGATCCCAAGAAATATGACCTCACCCGCGTGGGACGCTATAAAATCAACCAGAAACTCGGTCTGGACACCAGCCTGGACCAGCGCCTGATGACGGCGGAAGATTTCCTGGCCGCCCTCAAATACCTCCTGCGTCTCAAGAAGGGTGAAGGCATGGTGGACGACATCGACCACCTGGGCAGCCGCCGCGTACGCGCCGTAGGCGAACTTATGGCCAACCAGTGCCGCGTAGGTCTCGCCCGCACCGAACGCCTGGTCAAGGAACGCATGACCCTCATTGACCAGAACATTGAAGGCGTCACGCCCAGCAAACTCATCAATCCGAAGGCCCTCAGCGCCGTCGTGCGCGATTTCTTCGGCCGTTCCCAGCTCTCCCAATTCATGGACCAGATCAACCCCCTTGCGGAATTGACGCACAAGCGCCGCCTTTCCGCCCTGGGGCCCGGCGGTCTGAACCGTGACCGTGCCGGGTTCGAAGTCCGGGACGTGCATCCTTCCCACTACGGGCGCATTTGCCCCATTGAAACGCCGGAAGGCCCCAACATCGGCCTGATCAACTCCATGTGCACCTACGCCCGCATCAATGAATTCGGGTTCATTGAAACGCCTTACCGCAAGGTGGAAAACGGCCGGGTCACCAATACCATTGAATACGTCACCGCCGATCAGGAAGAAGGCTATCTCATCGCCCAGGCCAACAACCCGCTGGACGAACAGGGCAACTTCACGACCTCCCGCGTAACCGCCCGCGAAAAGGGCGAATTCATCGAAGTGGATCCGGCGGACGTGCATTACATGGACGTATCTCCCAAGCAGCTCGTCTCCATCGCCGCAGGTCTTATCCCCTTCCTGGAACATGACGACGCCAACCGCGCCCTGATGGGCTCCAACATGCAGCGCCAGGGCGTGCCTCTGATGGTGGCGGAATCCCCGTACGTGGGAACCGGCATTGAAGGCAAGTGCGCCAGGGACTCCCGTTCCGTCGTTCTGGCGGAAGCGGACGGCATCGTGGCCTCCGCCACGGCTGAAGTCATCATCACTACGAAAGACGGAGAACTGCCCGTGCGCCCGGAAGTGTTCCTGTCCGATCCCGACAGTGTGCGCACGGACCGCGACAATGGCGTTTACGTCTATCCCCTGCGCAAGTTCATGCGTTCCAATGCCGGCACCTGCATCAACCAGCGTCCGATCGTGCGCCGCGGCGACAAAATCAAAACCGGCGACGTGCTGGCGGACGGTCCGAACACGGACCAGGGCGAACTGGCCCTCGGCCGCAACGTTCTGGTGGCCTACATGCCGTGGAACGGCTACAACTTCGAAGACGCTATTGTCATCTCCGAAAAAACCGTGAAGGAAGACACCTTCACCTCCATCCACATCTCCGAGTTTGAAGTGCAGGCCCGTGATACCAAGCTGGGCCCGGAAGAAATCACCCGTGATATCCCGAACGCCGGTGATGAAGCCCTGAAAAACCTGGACCATGACGGCGTCATCCGCATCGGCGCGGAAGTGAAACCCGGCGACATTCTCGTCGGCAAAATCACTCCTAAATCGGAAACGGAACTGGCCCCGGAAGAACGTCTCCTTCGCGCCATCTTCGGTGAAAAGGCCGCGGAAGTGAAAGATACATCCCTCCGCGTTCCCTCCGGCTGCACCGGCATTGTGATGGACGTGCGCATTTCTTCCACAGGCTCCGGCCACCACCGCGGCGACCTCGTCGTGGACAGCGCGGAGAAGAAAAAACAGTTCAAGAAAATCAACGACGAACACAAGAAGAAGAAAGAACAGCTTATTGATCAGTTGACCAAGAAGCTCTCCGACATTCTTCTGGGCGAAAAAATCCCGTTGGACGTCGTCAACGAACAGACCGGTGAAATCATCATCCCGGCCAACCGGAAAATCACCAAGACCCTGCTGCGCAAGCTGGCTCTGGTTCACGACCACATCGAAATCGAGCCCAGCCCGATCCGCAACAAGATTCTGGAAATCATCACCTCCTTTGAAGGCCGCTTCACGGAACTGGATGACGAACGGGAACACCGACTGGATCAGATGGAATCCGGAGACGAATCCGAACCCGGCGGACTGAAAGAAGTCAAAGTATACATCGCCGCCAAGCGCAAGCTCGGCGTGGGTGACAAGATGGCCGGCCGCCACGGCAACAAGGGCGTTGTCGCCAAAATCGTTCCGGAACAGGATATGCCCTTCCTCGCGGACGGCACTCCGGTGGACATCGTGCTGAACCCCTTGGGCGTGCCTTCCCGAATGAATGTGGGACAGGTGCTTGAAGCTCACCTCGGCATCGCTGCCAGAGCCCTCGGCTTCAAAGTGGCCACTCCGGTGTTCGACGGCATCAGTGAAGAAACCATCTGGAATTACATGTCCGAAGCCAAGAAGGTGGACGGTTTCACCTGGATCGGCGACGGCAAGGACGGAACCGTAGGCGGGAAGAGCACCCTTTATGACGGCCTGACCGGCGAACCTTTCCACAACCCGGTGGTGGTAGGCCAGACCTACATGCTCAAGTTGAACCACCTGGTGGCGGACAAGATTCACGCCCGTGCCGTGGGTCCGTACAGCCTGGTCACGCAGCAGCCCCTGGGCGGCAAGGCCCAATACGGCGGCCAGCGTTTCGGGGAAATGGAAGTGTGGGCGCTGGAAGCCTATGGCGCCGCCTATACCCTCCAGGAGCTTCTCACCGTCAAATCCGACGACGTTCAGGGCCGTACCCGCATTTACGAATCCATCGTGAAGGGGGATAATACCCTGGAAGCCGGAACTCCGGAATCCTTCAACGTTCTGATGAAGGAAATGCAGTCCCTGGGGCTGAACGTACGCCCCGGCAGCAAGGATGAACAACCCTCCCTGCAACTCGGCGGCACGGATCTCACTCCTGTGGACGGCATGACGGAAGGCTTTGACAGCGACGACATGGCCGGCCTGGCGGACGTCGACTTCTCCGACCTCAAATTCTAATATCCACCGCATTCCGCCCCCGCGCCGCAAAACGCGGGGGCGGACACCAAACCTTCTTTAAACTTTCAATATATGTCTGACACCCCCACCATCAGGGAAATGCACGGCCTGAGCGACAAGCCCCGGACCTTTGACCAGGTTGCCATCACCGTGGCGGATCCGGATACCATCCGCAGCTGGTCATTCGGTGAAGTCGTCAACCCGGAAACCATCAACTACCGCACGTTCAAGCCAGAAAAAGGCGGCCTGTTCTGCGAACGTATCTTCGGGCCCACCCGAGACATGGAATGCGCCTGCGGCAAGTACAAGCGCATCAAGCATAAGGGCATCACCTGCGACCGCTGCGGCGTGGAAGTAACCAACGCACGCGTGCGCCGCGAACGAATGGGCCACATTGAACTGGCCGTTCCGGTCTCCCACATCTGGTTTTACAAATGCATGCCCAGCCGCATCGGCCTTATGCTGGACATGACTGCCCGCCATTTGGAACGCGTGATTTACTATGAAGACTACATCGTGGTAGATCCCGGCAGCACCCCTCTGGAAAAGGGTGCCATCCTGACGGAAGAGGAATTCCGCAACGCGGAAGACGAATACGGCTATGACAGCTTTGAAGCCGGCATGGGCGCAGAAGCCATCCAGAAAATGCTGGCGGCCATCGATCTGCCTACCCTCGTCGCGGATCTTCAGGAACAGCTGGACAATACCAACTCCAAGCAGAACAAGCGCAAGATTGCCAAGCGCCTGAAACTGGCCCAGGGGTTCCTTCAGTCCAACACGCGCCCGGAATGGATGATTTTGAATGTTCTTCCCGTCATTCCTCCGGATCTGCGCCCGCTGGTTCCCCTGGAAGGCGGCCGTTTCGCCACGTCTGACCTGAATGACCTGTACCGCCGCGTCATCAACCGCAACAACCGCCTGAAAACCCTCCTGAGCCTCAAAACCCCGGAAGTCATCATCCGTAATGAAAAGCGCATGCTTCAGGAAGCCGTGGACGCCCTGTTTGACAACGGACGCCACGGCCGCGCCGTCACCGGCGCCGGCAACCGCCCCCTCAAATCCCTCTCCGACATGCTGAAGGGCAAGGGAGGCCGTTTCCGCCAGAACCTGCTCGGCAAGCGCGTGGACTACTCCGGCCGCTCCGTTATCGTCATCGGCCCGGAACTGAAACTCAACCAGTGCGGTCTTCCCAAGAAGATGGCGCTTATTCTGTTTGAGCCCTTCATTATCCACCGCCTGAAAGAGCTGGGCTACGTGCACACCGTGCGCTCCGCCAAGAAGCTCATTGATCGCAAGACGCCGGAAGTGTGGGACATTCTGGAAGAAGTGACCAAGGGGCACCCGGTCATGCTCAACCGAGCCCCCACCCTGCACCGACTCTCCATCCAGGCTTTTGAACCGGTTTTGATTGAAGGCTCCGCCATCCGTCTGCACCCGCTCGTCTGTAATGCGTACAACGCGGACTTCGACGGCGACCAGATGGCTGTGCACGTGCCTCTGTCCGTGGAAGCGCAGATGGAAGCCCGTCAGCTCATGCTGGCGCCCAACAATATTTTCTCCCCTGCTTCCGGCAAACCCATTGCCACCCCCACGCAGGACATCATTCTGGGCGCGTACTTCCTGACGCACACCCGTGCTGCGGAAGTGCAGAACAACCAGGATAATCATCACCATCTTCCCCTCTTCGAATCCATTGACGAGGTGGAATACGCCATTGCCGCCCGCAAGATCGGCTACCATGACTGGATCCGCCTGCACAACCCGGACTACGGCAAGAAGCCTTCCGAAGTAGTGTACGGGGATGTCACCAAGAAGGTTATCGTCACTACTGCCGGACGCGTGCGTTTCAATGAAATCTGGCCCCGGGAACTCGGTTACATTAACCGTAACGTAGGCAAGAAACAGATGGGCGACATTATCTGGCGCTGCTACCAGACCGTCGGCAAGGAACGTACCGTGCAGACCCTGGACGCCCTGAAAAACCTGGGCTTCAAGGAAGCAACCCGTTCCGGCTGCTCCATCGGCATCGTGGACATGGTGGTTCCCTCCCAGAAAAAGACGGAAATTGAAAAAGCCTATGCAGAACTGGACAAGGTGACCCGCCAGTATAAGAACGGCATCATCACGGATGGAGAACGCTATCAGAAGGTGGTGGACATCTGGACTCAGACTACGGATGTCATCCAGGCGGCTCTGTACCGCAAACTGGAACACAACGAAGGTTCCAAGATGGCCAGCCCGCTCTTCATGATGGTGGACTCCGGTGCCCGAGGCAACAAGGCGCAGATCAAGCAGCTCTCCGGTATGCGCGGTTTGATGGCGAAACCCAGCGGCGAAATTATCGAACGCCCCATCACAGCCAACTTCCGTGAAGGTCTTTCCGTGCTGGAATACTTCATCTCCACCCACGGCGCCCGCAAGGGTCTGGCGGATACCGCCCTGAAGACGGCGGACTCCGGCTACATGACCCGCAAACTCGTGGACGTGGCCCAAGACGTCATCGTCCACGCGGAAGACTGCGGCACCAGCAACGGCATCACTGTTCACGCCATCTACGACGGCGATGAAGAAGTGGCGTCCCTCTCCTCCCGTATTTACGGCCGTACTTCCTGCGAACGCATCGTTGACCCCGTCAGCGGCGAGGTTATCGTGGACGTCAACGACCTCATTAACGAAAAGCAGGCGGAACAACTGGAAAAAATCGGCATTGAACGGCTGAAAATCCGTTCCGTGCTCACCTGCGAACTCAAGAAAGGCTGCTGCGCCAAGTGCTACGGCCTGAACCTGGCCACCGGACAGGAAGTGAAGATCGGGGAAGCGGTCGGCATTATTGCCGCTCAGTCCATCGGCGAACCCGGCACGCAGCTCACCATGCGTACGTTCCACGTGGGCGGAACGGCCACCACGGCGTTCAAGCAGCCCATTGTGAAAGCAAAGAACGACGGCCGCGTCATCTACACGGAAGATCTCCGCACGGTGGAAAACGCAGACGGCAACTTTGTCGTTCTGAATAAAAACTGCTCCGTTCGCATTGAAAATGAACAGGGCCGAGAATTGGAATCCTACCAGCCCGTCATCGGTACCATCCTGTATGTGCCCAACGGCGGCGCCATCAAGAAGGATGACACTCTCGCCACCTGGGACCCGTATAACGTGCCCGTAATCGCAGAAAAGGGCGGCATCGTCGAATTCAAGGATATGATCGTGGGCATCACCGTTTCCAAGGAAACGGACCGGGAAACCGGAGCCTCCTCCCTTGTCGTCATGGAACACAAGCAGGAACTTCACCCGCAGGTAGTCATCCGCGACGCCAAGACCCGCGAAGTTCTGGCCCATCACGCCATTCCCGCAGGCGCCAACCTCACCGTGAAGGACGGGGAAACCATTTCCGCCGGCACGATGGTGGCCAAGACGCCCCGCAAGGTAGCCAAGACGAAGGACATTACCGGCGGTCTGCCCCGCGTGGCGGAATTGTTCGAAGCCCGCAAGCCCAAGGACGCCTGCACCATTGCACGCGTGGAGGGCATTGTGCGCCTCAGCAGCAAGAATACCTCCCGCGGCAAGAAGGTCATTACCATTGAAACGCCCACGGGCGAACTGGTGGACCATTTGGTGCCGATGAACAAGCACGTTATCGTTCACGAAGACGACCATGTGCATCTGGGCGACCAGCTTACGGAAGGCCCCGTCTCTCCGGAAGAAATTCTGGATGTCTGCGGCAAGGAACGCCTCCAGGAACACCTCGTCAACGAAGTTCAGGAAGTGTACCGCCTCCAGGGTGTGGAAATCAACGACAAGCATGTGGAAATCATCGTTCGCCAGATGCTTCGCAAGGTAGTCATCACGGAACCCGGCAATACCGAATTCCTGTGGGGAGACCAAGTGGACAAGACTACGTTTGATCGCATTAATGAACAAACCGTAGCCCAGGGCGGCCAGCCGGCCGCAGCCAAGCCCGTCCTGCTTGGCATCACGAAGGCCTCTCTGGAAACGGAATCCTTCATCTCCGCAGCATCCTTCCAGGATACTACGCGCGTTCTGACGGAAGCATCCACCCTCGGCAAGACTGACACGCTGGAAGGCTTCAAGGAAAACGTCATCATGGGTCACCTCATTCCCGCCGGCACCGGATTCTCCCGTTACAGCAAGATTGAAGTGGAACCCGCAGAGGGCGCGGAAGAAATCGCGCTGGCCAGCGACGAAGAGGAAGCGGCGGAACTTGCCGAAGACATGTTGAACGACACCATCAACTTCGACAACGAACGCTAAGCCCTTCACTCCATCCACATTCAAAGGCCGCTTCCCGTTTCTGGGGGGCGGCCTTTTTTATGGTCTCTCCGCGTTATTTCATGGAAAGAGGAAAAGCGGATTGGAAATTCG
>NZ_DKYW01000031.1:4991-5220 GCF_002493465.1 Akkermansia sp. UBA7090 | reverse complement strand
CGGATTGGAAATTCGATGTCAAGTTGAAAATACCAGTTCTTGGGTTTTCAAACTCTCACTGTAAGTGTGTTATGATTTTTTAAATCTCTAAAATGGGGTTTTTGCTCTTTCATTTAAACCTCCTTTGAAATAAGGGAAAAAGCATCGTTATGCTTTCATCATGAAGATAAAATATCAAATTTTATGTTACATGGGCTAATATAGGGATCATCGCCGAATTTCCAATCCG
>NZ_DKYW01000031.1:0-4700 GCF_002493465.1 Akkermansia sp. UBA7090 | reverse complement strand
CGAATTTCCAATCCGTTATATACGCAAAAAATTAACATCTAACATTTTTACAATGCGTCTCCATCTCCCTATTACCCTGCTGACCGCTGTTCTGGCTTGTTATACCGGCGTTTCCCTGGCTGCCCCAACTCCTGAATCTCCCGCATGGGGAGCGGACTCCACCTTCAACAACAACGAGCCCGCCAATGAATATTCAGTTACTGGGAACCAATCCGTCAGCCTTGATGTAAATTCAGGAAACAACAATTACACCACAGGACTTTATATTGGAGCAGACTCCTCGTTTACCATTAATCAGAATTCTAACGGCGGCTGTACTATCAATTTGAACGGGGCATTTGCCGGAGAAGGAAATCTGACGCTGGTAGCGGCTAACGGCAATGCCGGCTATGCCTCCAAGTTTGTGCTTGGTTCCCAGGAAAGCAGCTTCGCCGGGAACATTATCCTTTCCCAAAAGGGAACACAAGCCGGAGGAGCCATTCTCCAGATTACGGGCACGGCGCTCGCCAACACAACAGTGGATTTGTCGGGATCAATCAATCAAAGTTCCAGTGCTCTGACGTTGCAAATTTCCAATGCCGCTTCTCTGGCCGGTTTAAATGATGCCGACGGCTTCAGCGGAACGCATAAAGGACGCGTCCAGTCAGCCAATTCCTCCAGAGCGGATCTTACCCTGACGGGCAACGGGAATTACACGTATGGGGGAAGCATCGGGGCAACCACGCAACATTCCGGAGTCAACGGTAACACTACTCCCACGGGAGGAATAAATCTGATTATGGCCGGAACGGGTACTCAGAACCTGACGGGATCCGTCATCAACGCGAACATCACGGCCCAAGGGGGCGCCTTGAAAATCAATAATTCTTCCCTGGCCTATTCCGGCATAATCACCATGGAGGGAGGAACGCTGGATTTCACCTCCGCCACTCTGGGGGCAAATGCCGTGTTGAACATGAACGGCACCGGCACATTGAAAAACGCAACAATTGACGGAACCAAGTTAACCTATACGGAATCAGGCTCCTCCTTTACCAAGGAAAATGTCACCTTCACTTCAGGCACCATTGATATCGGCGGCGCACTTGACAATCTGGTGGAGGAAGACCAGGGATACACGTTTGATTTAGGGAGCAGCCTCGGCTCGAACTTTACCGTTACGGGATTGGCAACGGGACAATACAGCATAGAAGGCAGCGTGCTGACGATTGAAGAAGGGGCTATATCCAGCGTGACGTGGGTATCCGCGGGAGCGGCAGGGGCGTTGGAAGAAACGATCAAAAACGCCTTTACGCTGACCCTTGGGGAGGGGAACGCGGCCAATGTCAGCCTGGGATATCTGGACGGAACCCTGACGAGCAGCGGGGATAAAGTCTATCAAATCACCAACAGCGGCGGAACCAAAATCAACCTGAACGGAGTATACAACAACGGGGCAACCCTGCCGTCCGGCAACCTCAACTACCAGGGGGACGTCTGGATGGATATCATCGGGGGGCCATTCGGCACCGTCGTTGGGGGCGTATCCAACGAATGGAGCACCAACCTCCAGACCAGCACGCTGACGGGAGACACCCATGTGCAGCTCTCGGGGAACGCCACGGCGGAACACGTCATCGGCGGAAACAACAAGGGAGCGAGCACCACCCTGACGGGCAACACAAACGTTACCGTCAAAGATAACGCCATCGTGGCGGGGGCCATCATCGGAGGAAGCACCTCCGCCCACAATGCCGTCACTACCATCACCGGAAACACGAGCGTCCTGGTCACCGGCATTCAGTACAGCAACAACGCGACCGTCAACCTGGGAGGTTTCCGCAACGTCACAGACCAGAACTTCATCACGGGCGGAAGCGCGTGGACAGCCAACACGGCATCTGGAACGACGGTGCGGGGCAACACCTCGGTAACGATTAATATAAGCAATGCGGAACTCTCCGACACGGAAGGACACAACAACTTCGTCAAAAACATTTATGGGGGCAGTTACGGAAATACGGCATCCGAAAGCAACGGAGCCGTACAAAAAGTGGAAGGAAACTCAGGCGTCTCCATCACCGGAAAAGAAGGAATCACCTTCACGGGAAACATCATGGGCGGCTCCTTCTGGAACTGGGGCAACGGCACGACGCTGACCACCAACGGAAGCACCAGCGTCTCCATTGATGGAGGCTCCACCTTCACGGGCAACATCGTGGGCGGCTCCTGGAGAGGAAACACGTGGACGGCGGAAGATCCCACAGCGCTGCCCGTCAGCATTGGCGGCAACGTCACCGTCACCCTTGGAAAGGGCGTCTACCTGGGCGACATCTACGGCGCGGGCAACTGCGGCACGGTAGGAGGCGGCGTCCTCGTCTCCCTGACGGGAGGAAGCGTCTTTGGGGCGGAAGGGGAAGACGGCGGCATCACCGTCGGCGGAAGCGCCGGAGCGGCGGTCGAAGGAGACAGGACGCTGGAACTCAAGGGAACCTTTGGAGACGGGAACTTCCAAAACGTCACCTTCACCCGGTTTGATGAAATTAATGTCGAGCAGGAAGGAATTTCGGCTACCATCTGGGCGCTGACCGACAGCCCGTCCCTGACCAAAACCGGAGCGGGAAACCTGAAACTCGGAGCGGACGCGGCAGGAGCGCAAACCATCCTTGACGGAACCTCGGAAGGAATCTCCATCACGGCAGGCAGCCTGAACCTCTCCGGAGCCGACGGCAGCCGTATGAAAGGAACGTGGAATATCTCCTCCGGCTCCCGTCTGACCGGAGTCAGCGGAACCGTAACCGTAGGAGAAGGCGGCCTGGACGGACTAACCATCGCCCTGGGAACGGAAAACATCGGCCAGGACACGCAGGCATCTGACGCCGTCATCAGCAACGGCAGCGCAACGGGAAGCGACCCGAACCTGACCATATCGGGAGAAGGGCTGACGCTGGACCTGAGCAACGACGCCGTCGTCAACCTTCTGCTGGACCACAAAACCGACGACTCTTCCAGCTACCTGACCCTGACCAGCGGAACGCTGACCGTCGGCGACCTGGGAGACATCGCCTTCACTACCGACCTTCTGGCCAACTACGGCATCAGGGTCACCGGAACGGACGGAGGCAGCCTGGTGCTCAGCGGAGCGTCCGCCGGCCTCTACCGCGTGCAGGCGGAAGGAGGTGACGCCCATGAAGTCAACTCCTATCAAACGCTCTCCGGCTACGCCGGCGTCGTCATCGGGGGCGGACAGACCCTGACGGTCAACCTGGCCGGAGCGCCGGGCGAAGCCGACGGACAGGGAGCTAAAATCAACAACCTGATGGGATCCACGGGCAGCAGCCTGGTCGTCAACAACACCGGAGACAGCACGGCCGTCGTCATCCTCAACAACAAACAAATAGAGACGGGAGAAGACGACATCGACCCGGCCGTCCAGGACACCGTCATGGGCGGCAGCATCACGGGCGGCAGCAACGTCACCTTCATCAAAGAAGGAATCGGAGCGCTGACGGTCGGAGGAAAGATGAATGTGGAAACCCTGGTCCTGCGTGAAGGAAGCATCGTCCTCAACGACGCGGAAAACTCCCTGGACACCCTTATTCTGGAAGGAGGAGGCCTGACCATCAACGGCAACGCCGAAATCGAAACCATGACCGTTACGGAAGCCGGAGGAACCCTGACCATTCAGGGAACTTTTGACCTGACCGGAACAAGCAATATCAACGACGGAGCCATCACCGGAACCGGCTCCCTCCGTATCCGGGAAGGAGCGGAACTGGCTCTGGGCGGAGAAGCCCGGCTGGACGGCCCCGCAATCACCGCCGACGGCACGCTGAACCTCTCCGGAACGGAAGCCGGCACCATCAGCAGCCTCTCCGGCGCCGGAACCCTGTCCATGAACGGAGGCAGTCTCGCCATCTCCTCGGCGACAACCTCCGCCGGAACTTTCTCCGGCACGCTGGAAGGCAGCGGCGCCCTGGACATCTCCGGGAAAACCACCCAATACCTGCAAACCGGCAATGAGGACTACGACCTCGCCGTCCGTGACGGAGGCATCCTTGTCCTGAAAGGCACCGCGGACACCTCCACGCTGAACTACAACGGCATCACCGCCGGAAACAACGGCACCCTGCGTATTGAAGCCACCGGGGATGCCCAGGGCAACGCCAACACCACGCTCAACGTGGAAAGCGCCACCTTCCAGAACGGCTCCACGACGGAACTGATCTACAACTTCAACCAGGACGCCCCCTTCGGCGCCCCCATGCTGACGGCGGGCACCATCACCGTGCAGGACGGAGCCGACTTCCTCCTCTCCAACATGGAAGGGAATGCCGCCATGAACGCGGGAAGCGACCTTCATGACATCATCCTGATGAGCGCCACCGACAGCATCAGCGGTTTGGAAGACGGACAAAACCTCGCCGCCCGGATATCCGGCCTCTTCGCCGTTTACTATCAGGACGCCACCCTGAGCCGCGACGGAAACGACATCCTGCTGAATGCCACGCTCCGTCAGGAAAACCTCTTCTCTCCCGCGGCCGACACGTGGAACTCCGCCGCTGGAGCCAGCCTGCTCTGGGAAGCCCGCAAAAACCTGGATTCCGACTCCCAGCTGGCCCAATTCATGAACGGCGTCAGCACCATGATCAGCAACGGCAACCTCTCCGAAGCCTCCCGCGCCATGGCAGCGGTGTCGGGAAGCACAGTCAACGCGCTGG
>NZ_DKYW01000015.1:0-4934 GCF_002493465.1 Akkermansia sp. UBA7090 | reverse complement strand
TCGTCCGTCCTGGCGAGTTCTTCGACGACAGCTTCCGAGGGTTTGCCCTGAAGGTCGGGCATGAAGCGGCGGTTGGCGATGCCGGAGGCCCTGTTGGAGGAAGCGTCCGTGGAGAAAGCCTGCTGAAGAACGGTTTTCAGTTCTTCCCTGCCCGTGCCCCCAAGGCTGGAAGGGCGGGCGGCCAGGGAGGAGGCGAACCAGGAGTCCCAGAGGGCGTCGTTGATCATCAGGCCGTGGTCCCAGAAGTCCCCCAGGGCGGCGTCCCCCATGATTTCGTTGTGGGAGAACACCTTGTCGGCGGGAAGCATGGGATCGGCAAACGCGTTGCCGATGCCTACGCCCGGCACGCCGGACTGGTAGGCGAAGCGCTTGGCGATGGCCGCCTTGGAATCACTCCTGTACCATCCCGGGGTGAGGCGGCATCCGGCAAAGCCGGCCAGGCTGGAGGGCTGCTGGAAGGGAAGCTCCGCGGCGACAATCTTGTTGACCTGTTCGGCTCCCGGCCCTCCGAAGGGGGAGAGCCTGGTGCCGTCGTTGGAAAGGATGTTGGAGATGGTGATGGGGAAGAAGTCGCTGTTGGCGTTCTTGACTTCAAACTGGTACGGGCTGTAGAGGCGCCCCAGTTCGGAGGCGGTGGGCATCTGGCCGCCCCAGAAGAGGGGGCTGGAGTGCTGCCATGTCTTGGCGCGGTAGTCCTTGCCCTCCGGGTAGGCTCCAATCACGGGCGGCTTGCCCCATTTTACTGATACTCCGTAGTAGGCTACAAACTCAGGATCCTTGTCTGGAGCTCCGTCTTTCCCTTGGAGCCATTCTTTGAATTTTTGTTCATTTTTTAGATCAGGTTGACCCGGATTATCGTAATGAGCCGCTTTAATACGAATGTTATCGACAAGAGGTTTTTCCCAGACGCCCCAGTTCAAGTTAAGAACAGCAGGCATATATTTATCAAAAGCCTTGGGTTCTTCTGTAGAGCTTCCGTTTAACTGAATGGAGGCAGTATTTCCAGAAGTATTCATTAAGCCAGCGCCCATAACAAAAGTTCCCAGTTTATTAGAACGAGCGTCATAATTGTCTGTAAATCTATTAGCCAGAAGATGGCTTTGAGGAGTTTTATCCCCCTGCGGCTTTAAATACGTGCCCTGTATTTCTTCATAGGATTGAGCAAACTCAATACTTGCTGTCGCTGTCCCTATTGGATTGGATAATCCAGGGAACGGCTCCATTTCATAATTACTTCCATCTAAATTTTTATATAGTAATCCTGCCTTCCATTCTACAGAATAAGGAGAGGCTTGGGAGGGAGTGGCACTCCATCCTTCCTTGAACGGAACTCCATCCACACAACTATCCGTATTATCTCTTTTGATGGTAATAATATCCT
Source organism: Akkermansia sp. UBA7090 (assembly GCF_002493465.1). Lineage (NCBI taxonomy): Bacteria > Pseudomonadati > Verrucomicrobiota > Verrucomicrobiia > Verrucomicrobiales > Akkermansiaceae > Akkermansia > Akkermansia sp. UBA7090. Next base: position 3,553 of record NZ_DKYW01000015.1, on the reverse strand, counting down.
CATATGAGGCTAAAGGCTGGGAAAAAATGACTATTTCTCCTGATTTTAAAATAGGAATAGAGCCTTTCTTGATGGAAGCATTGTTAATAGTCGTATCGGTTCTGAATGATGCGCCAAAATCTGCAATTTGCCGCATTCCAAGACCGTTCCACAACAGTTGGCTCATTCCATTGTATGGAGTCATGGGATATTCATACTTTCTCGTCAAATCCTTCAGCCAAGATTCATTAATACCATAAAAATCCCGTCTCCCAATATTGCATACGTCAAAATTGCCGCTAGTTAATAACGGCATAAATCTGTATTCTCCAAAATATGCTCCCCATGGCGCTCCGTTTCCGCCCTGCATTTTCATGTCCACATTATATGGATTCCACCAGACGTACACGGGAATAATGGCCAAATTGACATCAACAAACCCGCCTCCGGCTCTAGCGTGAAATCCTCCATCTGCATCTAAACCATCATTTAACGGTTTGTTTTGGTGATTTGTCAGGAGCAATCCTACAAAGGAATAAAAGCGCAGCAGGATGGGATGGCGCATGTACGTGTAGCGGTTGTCCATCATTTCCATGTTGGCTGCGGAGTCCGCCGCAATCAGCGTGCTGGGAGCGCTTCCGTTCCATTGAAGGGTGGCGGAGGCATCCTGGCCTTCCCTCTTCGTGGAGGAGTCCCACACGTTCGCCCACAGGTAAAGCTGGTTCCAGGAGCCGATCGGCCGGTTCCGGTCCGACGGGTTGCCGTCCTCGGACGTGTACGGACGCAACCCTATGTCCGCCGTATCGCCGCGAAATTCCGCAGGCAGTTTTTCTTGAGAAAATATGATATTCAAGTCTTTTTTTAATCCACCGAATTTAGAATCCGTCAGCAAACTGGAAGAAACCAGAGAGATGTCGTGGTAAACGTCACCCAAATCCTTCAAACGTCCGTTTTTATTGTTGGCCAGCAGAGAATCAAGAGAGATAAGCTTTCTGACTGCGGACATGTCGTTCCCGGATCCCGCCGTCATTACGGAAGAAAGATTGAGAGACTCCAGATCGGGGCCGGGCGTATCCCAGGTGGAACGCAGCACCGTCAGGGCATCCGTACTTTCTTCAGAAGCATGCGGCATCAAATTGATACGCGCTTTCTGGTTTTCCCCCGTGACCCACCAGGCTATATATTTACGGGAGTTGGCATTCTTTTTCAGTCCTGTGGTCTTGGAGGAATCATCTACGCGCACCATGCGGGCGTAGATTTCCTTTTTATCCTGATTCCTGGCTCCAACGGGCGTCCCTATCGTGCCTGGTCCCACCAGGGCGACGCTGCGGAAGTTCTGGTTAGAGAGAGAACGTTTGCCCAACAGGTTTTTACCCGCTTCCAGGGAACTGAGTCTGCGCAGGTCAGGGTCGGAAATGAGCCAGCGGCGGAACATGGATTTTCTTCCTGTATCATAGGTGGCCGAGATGTTCATGCCCTCGGAGTTATTCGTATTGAGCCAGGAATCCCAGCTGTTCCAGACACCCAGAATATAAGGGGCGTTTCCTTCGCTGGTTCCGGAAGAAAGAATGCCGGAATTGGCGGAAACACGCTGGTCAGGGCCCAATTCACACTGAAGCTGGCCCAAAGCTACTTCCAGGGAAAATCTGGCGAGGGATTTGGCCTCCGCCGCAAAAAGCTGTTTCTCGGAAATACGGACCTGTGAAGATGCAATGGTTAAAAGGCCGACGCTGAGGAGGGCCAAAAGCATCATCAGGGTAATGGTGGCAATCAGGGCAAACCCCTTGCTGACATGCCTGGCAGGACGTTTAGTGAAAAGTTTGATCTTCATGAAAATGATGGGTTCCGGCAGGCCCCTTTCCGTTCGAGTGTGAGGAGGAAAAACCTCTGCTGTCACGAAGGTGCGAAGAGCCAATTCTTAACTCTAGCCAATACAAAAAAGAGGCAGTTCATGCAAGCTCAAAGTTGGTTCAACAGGGCACACGTTGAGCAGGGCAAACAGGCTCCGGGACAATTGGAAAGAAAAATAAGGCAAGAAAAATCGCATTTTTATCCAATTCCGTTCTTAAAGGTTTATATTATGATTTTTATAGAAAAATCGGATTCTAAATTCGGCGGTCTTAAGAAAGACCTCAACATTATGTTTTCCCAGGAAAAACTTCCTGAAGAATTTCGCGGCGATACGGCGGACATAGGGTTGCGTCCGTACACGTCCGAGGACGGCAACCCGTCGGACCAGAACCGGCCGATCGGCTCCTGGAACCAGCTTTACCTGTGGGCGAACGTGTGGGACTCCTCCACGAAGAGGGAAGGCCAGGATGCCTCCGCCACCCTGCAATGGAACGGAAGCTCTCCCAGCACGCTGATTGCGGCGGACTCCGCAGCCAGCATGGAGATGATGGACAACCGCCACACGTACATGCGCCATCCCATCCTCCTGCGCTTTTATTCCTTCGTAGGGCTTAACTATGTCAGACACGGCAACAAGCACCCCAACCGCGGAGGATGGATTGACTTCCGTGTCGCCGTCATTCCCGTCTATGTCTGGTGGAATCCGTATAATGTGGATATGAAACTGACCGGGGCCAATGGAGGCGTCTGGGGAGCCTACTTCGGCGAGCACCGCTTCATGCCCCTGCTGCTTTCCCATAATGTTAAATTCGCATGGAACCAACTGGATGAAAATGCACTCTCCAATTATGGAGAATCCTGCCTGATCCCCTATTTGAACGCTTCTTATAACAACCGCCAGGTGGCGGATTTCGGCGCCTCTTTCAGGACTACGGCCAAACTTAACAGTGACGGTTCCACCGTCAAGGGAGAGCCTTCCACCTTGAAAGCAGGAGAGATCGTCGTCTTTGCCCAGCCGGTCGTTTCCAATATCGCCAACGGTAACGAAGTTTACAAAACAAAGCCCAACAGCGGTGATTTCAAACCGGACAGATTCCCGCTCAAAGAGGGATGGTCCCAGGAACCGGGACAAGTCAGCTCTTATGCCGTCAACCTGACGGACGGCGTCCGTTATGAACTTCTGGACGGCAGCGGATATAACCAGGTAGGCATTGCCAAGGCTTCCGTTATCTTCGCGGAAGATACCAGCCGGCTCAACGGAACGCCGGACAATCATGTTCTCGCCGTCAAATACGGAGACAAGGGTGCCTCCAAAGCCCTGGGAACCTTCGTGATGGGGGCCGGCCTGATGGATCCCAACAAAATGAACAGTTCCTCTTCCCTGAATGGGAAAAGCACGGCGGAAATAGAAATTTTCTCCAAGACCATGCCGGCCATCCTCAACCTGAACTGGGGCGCCTGGGAAAAACCTCTTGTTGACCAAATTAAACTTCCCGCAGAAATGTGGGAACGCAACGAAGGGACCAATGAAGAAGCTAAAAAAGCGGGCGAATACGGCACGCCCTCTTTGGACTCCACGTTTGTCGCCTACTATGGAGTATCGGTAAAATGGGGCAAGCCCCCCGTGATTGGAGCCTATCCGGAGGGCAAGGACTACCGGGCCAAGACATGGCAGCACTCCAGCCCCCTTTTCTGGGGAGGCCAGATGCCCACCGCCTCCGAA